>JAIYCD010000047.1 GCA_027488195.1 Acetobacteraceae bacterium
GCCCACATGGCGTAGAGCTCCCACATGTGTCCGAGATACCCGGCATTCGCCAGGCGCAGCCGTGGGTCGCGCCAGGCGAGGAGCACGGCACGTGGATTGAAGGGCGGGCGCCGGGCCGTGTTCGGCCCCTCGCGGAAGGGCAGGATCAGCGTGCCGCCAATCAGGGCCAGCACGCCCGCCGCCATGTAGATGTGCCGCCAATCCACCGAGCCCAGCAGCCCCGGCAACGCATGCGGCGCGGCCGAGCCGATGGTGAGCGCGCCGACCACGATGCCGATCAGCAGGCCCAAATCCCCGCGCGCCCAGCCCGAGGCCAGCTTCATTCCCACGGGATAGACACCCGCCATCGCCGCCCCGGCCACGAAGCGCAGCGCATAGGCGCCGAAGCCCGCCGGCTCCAGGAAGGCCTGCGCGACCGTCCCGAGCCCCGCAACCGTGGCCGAGGCGAAGAATAGCGCCCGCGCCGGCCAGCGATCCGCCAGCGACAGCACCGCCGAGACCAGCGTCCCCAGCACGAAACCGAGCTGCACCGCGGCCGTCAGCCAGCCCGCCTCGCCGCGCGTGATGACGCCATCGCGCAACAGCGCCGGCATCGCCGCCGTCCCGGCAAACCAGATGGCGGGTGCGAGGATGATCGCCGCCGTCAGCAGCGCGAGGTTCGCCCCCTTGCCGCGCATCAGCGCCGCGCGCTGGTCACGTAGAAGGGCGCAGCCTGGGCCTTGGGCAGGTAATCCGCATAGAAGTCGCGCATGAAGGGCAGCACGCGGCGGGATATCAGGCGGCGCCGCTCTTCCTCCTCCGTGCGGGGGCGCTTCAGCAGGTCGGCGAAAGCGGCCAGCGCCGCCTCCTTGTCAACGCGGGTGAACTTCCGGTCGCGGTAGATCACCTCGCCCGCCACCATCACGGTCTCCACGCCGCCCGTCTTGGCGCGCTGGACCACGGCCGAAAGCACATCCGTATCCTCGTCCAGGAAGGGGAAGGAAACCTGCCGCCAATCCATCAGTACAATGTCGGCGGCGGCACCGGGCACGAGCCGGCCGATGCGCTCGCCGAAGCCCGTGGTGGCGGCGCCATGTTCGGTCGCCATGCGGAAGACCTGGGCCGGGGTGGGAACATCGGCCTCGCTCATGCCGGGGACCCGGTGCTGGCGCAGCACCATCCGCATCTCGACCAGCATGTCGCGGTCATCATTGAGCCCGGCCTCGTCGATGCCGATGGCCACCCGCACCCCGCGCTTCTCCCAATGATTGAGCGAGGCCACGCCACTGCGCAGCCGAAGGTTGGAGGAGCAGTTGTGGCAGATGCGCGTGCCGGTCTCGGCCACGCGCTCCACCTCGGCCTCGGTCAGCCAGACGCCGTGGCCGAGGGTGCAGTGCGGCCCGAGCAGCCCGGCGCGGTCGAGCTGCTCAAGGGCCCCGACACCTCCGCGCTTATGGGCATACTCCTTCTGGTACTGCGTCTCCAGCAGATGGATATGGTGCGGCACGCCGGTGCGCTCGCAAGCTTCGCGCACGCGTTCCAGCGCGGCATCGCTGCACCAATGCAGGTTGGCCGGCGCCAGCTGGATGGCGATGCGCGGGTCATCCGCGAAGCGCGCGCGCAACGCGTCAAACAGCGCGAAGTGATCATCGAGCGGCGCCAGTTGCCGCGCCAGCATGGGGGCCAGATCCCGCGCCAGATCCGGCGGCAGGCGTGCCAGGAACTGCTGATCCGCCTCATAGACGAGGAGGTTCTGGTCGCGAATGCCATGCGCATAGGAAACCCGCATGCCGAGGTCCTGATAGGCGCACAGCGTCTCGCTCGCACCCACGACCATGTTCGAGAGCGGCACCGGCAGGCGGCCTTGGAGGTGCTGCACGGTGGTGATGCCGCTCTCGACCATCTCGAAGGCGGAGTAGAGCGTGTCGAGCCGCAGATCCACGCTGCGGGCGGCCAGCCGCGTGCCGAACCACAGCTCGAGCGGCATGTCGGGCGAGCCGAGTTGCAGCGGCGTCAGCCCCACATGATGATGCGCGTTCACGAAGCCCGGCAGGACCACGTGGTTCTCCGAGCCCAGCACCTCATCGAATTCGTGCCGGCGCGCGAGATCCTCGTAATCTCCGATTTCCAGGATGACGCCATCCTCCTGCAGCACGGCGCCGTTTTCGATGATCTCGGCGCGGTCGCGGTCAAGCGCGCGGCAGATGACATGGCGTCCGCGGATGAGGCTGCGGCTCATCGGGCGTGGTGCCGTGGCTGCACTTGCTGCGTCATGCCTCAATCCTCCTGGCGGGGAACTCGCGCGCCCGAGGCTATCGCGCCGTCTCACGCGGCGTCAAAGCGCGACTCTGCTTGCGGCTTGAAAGCGGCGCGGCATTCATTCCACACTCCGCGCCATCGGCGCCGCCCTGGGTTCCGGCCTGGATTTCGGCCTGGATTTCGGCCTGGATTTCGGCCTGGGTTAATCAGCAAGAGGAATGCCTCAATGACGTATGGGCTTCGCGGATTGATCCTGGCAACCGCCGCCTGGATCGCCACATCTGCGCCTCTGGGCGCGCAGGAATTTCCGCAGCCTGGGCGGCCGCTCATGCTCGTCACCGGCTTTCCCGCCGGCACCGCGCCCGATATCTACGGCCGCTTGATCCAACCGCGGTTACAGCAGGAATTGGGCGTGCCCGTCGTGCTCGACATCCGCGCCGGCGCCTCGGGCAATATCGGCATGGAGTTCGCCGCACGCGCGGCACCCGATGGACATACGGTGCTGATCGCGACCTCGGCCATGCTCTCCATCAGCCCCTCGGTGTTTCCGCGCATGCCGGTCGACACGCAGGCCGATTTCATCCCGCTGCTGACCACCTTCGAGGCGCCGAACTTCCTCACCGTCAGCACTGAGAAGCGTCCGCAATTCACCGATTGCCAGGCGGTGATCAGTGCGGCGCGCGCCGCCCCGGGACGGCTGAACTACGCCAGCACCGGCATCGGCGCCTCGACACACTTGGCCGGCGCGCAATTCGCCGTGGCCTTCGGGCTGGACCTCGTGCATGTGCCCTATCGTGGCGGCCCCTTCGCGATGACCGCGCTCTACCAGGGCGATGTGGACCTCTTCTTCTACCAGACCGGCCCGGTGATCGAATTCTACCGGCAGGGCCGCGTGCGGCTGCTCGGCGTCACGTCGGCCACGCGCGTGCCCGCCGTGCCGGAAATCCCCACCATCGCCGAGGCCTGCAACCTGCCGGGCTTCGACAGCACCACCTGGTACGCCCTGCTGGTCCCCGCCCGCACACCAGCACCGATTGTCCGGCGCCTCACCGACGTCTTCACGCGCGTCGCGCGCGAAAAGGACATCGAAGACCGCGTGATCGCCATGGGCTTCACCCCCGCCGTCGCGGATGGCGAGGCCACGCGCGCCAGGCTGGCGCGGGACCTCGTCACCTGGCGGGCCGTGGTGGAGCGCGTGGGCGCCCGCGTCGAGTAGCCTTCAGCGATTCAGGAAGATGGAGATCTCCCGGTTGAGGAAATCCACATCCGCCGGAAAGCCGCCACCGGCCGAGGCATGGCCGGTGATGGTGCCCGGGCTGATCCGCACCACGCGCACGTCGCGGATATAGCGCGAGGTCTCGATCGGCTCATATTCCGGATTCAGCAGATCGCCCGTGCCATGCAGCACCAGGGTGCGGGCGCGGATCGCGCGCAGCGCCTTGATGAGATCACCATCCATGCCCGGCGTGGCGCCGATATCATGCCGCTCATAGGCCCATGTCTGGTAGAGCCAGTCATTGGCATCGAAGGCACGGATCAGCGCCGTCTCCTGCGCGCGCAGCCAGGGCAGCACATCCATCGGCGCCGTCGGGAACTGGTCCCGGTACATCTCGGGCGTGCGGGCCGAGAGGAAGCTCAAGATGTCGCGCCAAAGCCGAATGCCGGCCTCGGGGGGCGATGTGTAATTGCCCTGGTTCCAGGCGGGGTCGAGCATGATGGCCTGGCGGCTCGCATCCAGCACGGCCACGGTCCAGGCCGGCGTGCGCGCCAGCGGCACCATGGCAACCAGATTGTCCATGAAGGCCGGATGGCTGACACCCCATTGCAGCACCTGCATGCCGCCCATCGAGGGGCCGACCACGGCGACCACATGGTTGATTCCCAGATGCTCCGTCAGCAGGCGATGCTGGGAGGTGATCATGTCGCGGATCGAATAGCGCGGGAATTGCATCCTCGGCTGGGCGCGGCTGTTGCTGGGCGAGGTGGTGAGGCCGTTGCCGATCGCATCCGTCGCGATGATGAAATAGCGGTTGGTATCCAGCGCCTTCCCCGGCCCGATCAGGAAATCCAGCCGGTGGTGATTGCCGCTGATGGCCGTCACCATGAGGATGGCGTTGGATTTCTCGGCGTTCAGCGTGCCGTGCGTCACGTAGGATATGGCGAAGTCGCGGATCACCTCGCCGCTTTCCAGCCGCAGATCGCCCATGGCGAAGCTTTGATGCGGGGCCTGGTTCGGCCCATGCGCCTGGGCGGCCGCGGTGATGAGCGCGAAGGCGGCCCAGAGGTATCGTCGGAACATCATCTTGCTTTCCTCCCTCCCGGCTCTTGGGCCGGGACGGGAAGTCAGCGCCTGGACGCGGTGTTTGTCGAGCGCTTCGTTACGAGGCCAGCGCCATCGGCTCGCCCCGGCGCAGAAAGGGCAGCACGTCGCGCCCCAGCCGCTCCAGCGCCGCGAGCACACTGCCCTGCGGGAGCCCGGAGAAGCCCATATAGAGGCTCATATGCGAGGGCCGCAGTAGGCGCATGTCATGCGCCAGGATGCGCGCCACTTTCTCCGCCGGGCCGATCGGCGCGCGCTCCAGCAGCCACTCCACGCTGGGTTCGCCCTCATAGGGGACGGAGCGCATCATCACGCCGTCGCGCGGAGGCAGGTCGTCGCGCAGCGAGAGGGTGGAGCGCGCCAGCTTCAAAAGCCCTTCCGCCGCGCGGCGCTGCTCCGCCACGTCCTCGGTCACGAAGACATAGCGCTGAATGCCGAGCGGGATGTCCCGCCCGGTGAAGCCACCGGCGCGATAGCCGGCCTCGGCGCGGGCCTTGAGGGGCAGCGCCGCCTCGGCCTCGCGCAGGCCCTGGCTGATCAGCGGTGTGGCGCCGCAGCGGGCGGCGCGGGCCAGAAGCTCGGGGCTGCCGCCCGCCAGATAGAGCGGCGGCATCTCGCCCGGGATGCAGATGGGCGTGGAGGGGATCTGATAATGCGCGCCCGCATGGTCCACCGTGCCGGCCCGCAGCCCTTGCTCCAGGATGTCCCAGCCCTCGCTCAGGATTTCCGTGCGCGCGGCGAGGTCTACGCCGAAGCTGCGGAATTCATGCGGCTGATGGCCAGTCCCGATGCCGAGGTTCAGCCGCCCGCCGGTCAGCAGGTTCAGCATCCCCACCTCTTGCACCACGCGCAGCGGGTGGTGCAGGGGCAGCACCACCACGGCGGGGCCGAGCCGGATGCGTTTCGTCAGCGCCGCGCAATGCGCCACCATCATCAGCGGCGAAGCACAGACGGAGGCGCTGGTGAAATGGTGCTCGGCGAACCAGGTGGAGTCGAAGCCCAGCGCCTCGGCCTGCTGCACGGCGGTGGTCGTCAGCGCCATGACCTGCCCGGGCGTCTCCTCCGCGTGGTTGAGGGACATCAGGTTGAACAGCGCGAAATCCATGCGAAGGCCTTTCCCGCCATGCGGACCACCGCGATTTAACAAGGCTTTCGCCGGGCTTGTCGACCGTACCGCGGCCGAATTGACAGCACGGCGAACGCCCGCCTAGCGTTTTGCCGTCCAAGGCATCAACCATCGCCCAAGGCGACGGCAAAAGACCAACGCGGCGCGCATGACGCGTCGTGAACAGAAGGGAAGAGACGAAGCATGACCGACAGCAGCAAGCCGGGCTTCCGCCGGCGTGGCGTCCTGGGTGCGGCGGGTGCCGCCGCCATCACGGGCTTCCCGCGCCTTGGCTTCACGCAGTCGCGCCAGCCCATCAAGGTCGGCGTGCCGACCATCCTCTCGGGCCGCGTGGCGCAGCTGGGCATCTCCTCGCGCAACGCGATGCAGTTGGAGGTGGATGCCTTCAACGCCGCCGGCGGCCTCGATGGCCGGCCGATCGAACTGATCGTCCGCGACAGCCGCGGCGTGCCTGCCGAGGCCGCGCGCATCGCGCGTGAGATGATCAGCAGCGACCAGGTGGATGTCCTGTTCGACGCCGAGCCCTCCTCGGGCGGCTTCGCCATCCATGAGGTGGTGCGCGAGACGGGAACCCTCACCTTCCACATCAATTCCGAGACGTCGTCGCTGACGGCCGATCCGCGCCAGCGCTTCTGGAACGCCTTCCGCGTGGCGCGGCAGGGCATCCATGATTCCATCGCGGGCGGCTACTACGCCGCCAATATCGCCCGAAGCCGCAATCTGCGGCGCTGGATGACCATCTCGCCCGACTATGCCTATGGCCGCGACACCACCGCCGAATTCGTGGAATTCGCGCGCAGCTTCAATGCCGACATCCAGATCACCGGTGACACCTGGCCGCGCCTCTTCCAGCCCGACTACACCGAGAACATCACCCGCCTGAGCCAGGGCCGCCCGCAGGCGATCTATTCCTGCCTTTGGGCCGGGGATCTGGTGACCTTCGTCGAGCAGGCCTCGATCTTCGGCCTCTTCGCGCAGGCGCAATTCTTCGCGGTCAACATGGCCGACTACACGACGCTGCAGCAGGTGCGAAACCTGCCGCGCGGGGTGCATTCGGGCAATCGCTACCTCAGGAACTTCCCGCCCGTGCCGGAGAACCTGGCCTTCGCGACCGAGTATAACCGCCGCTTCAACACCTTCCCCACCAACTGGTCCTGGCAGTCGGCGACGGCCGTCCGGCTGCTGACGACGGCCCTGCGCCAGGTGGGCGGCACCAACCCGCGCGAGCTGGCGGCCAAGCTGAAGGGCATGACCATCCCGAGCCCCTTCGCCGCCGATGGCACCGTGACCATGCGCGCCGAGGACCAGACGCTGATCAACTACGCCATCGGCTGGGGCACCACGATCAGCGCCGATCCCTTCGTCGAGAACATGCAGAAGGCGGATTGGGCGACCATCCTGCGGCTGGAGGCCGAGTGGAAGCGCGCCAAGGGCTGGACCTGACGCCAGCACTCATCCGGGGCGGCCGCCCTTTGATTCACTCCTGCGCGGAAGCCCCTGATGGAACTCACTGAACTCGCCGAATGCGTCACTTCCGTCTCCTGCATGGTCACGCAGCTGGCGGCGGGGATGACGATCGGCATGCTGTTGTTTCTCGTCGCCTCCGGGCTGACTCTGATCTTCGGCGTGCTCGGCATCACCAATTTCGCCCATGGCTCGCTCTACATGATGGGCGCCTATTTCGCGCTGGCCGCCTATGAACCCACGGGCAGCTTCGCGCTGGCGGTGGTGGCGGGCACGCTGGGTGCGGCGCTGCTCGGCCTGTTCTTCGAGCGCTTCCTGCTGAGCCGCATCTACGGGCAGGATGTGCTGATGCAGCTGCTGGTCTGCTATGCCATCATCCTGATCCTGGATGATGGGGTGAAGATCATCTGGGGCGCCGATTTCCGCAACATGGGCGTGCCGCCCACCTTCCTCCACCCGCCCTTCATCATCGGTGGCGGCATCGTGCCCTATTTCTACGCGATCCTCTTCGGCATCACGGCGTTGATCGCGGTGGCGCTGGCCTGGGGCATGGGGCGGACGCGCTTCGGCCGCATCGTGCGCGCGGCGGCTGTGAACCCCGGCATGGTGGGGGCGCTCGGTATCAACACCACCGTCATCTACGCGGCGGTGTTTGCGATCGGCGCGGGGCTGGCGGGTGCGGCCGGCGCTCTCTCCGCGCCGATCCGCTCCGTCGTGCCGGGGGCGGGCGTCTCCATCCTGATCGAGAGCTTCATCGTGACCGTCATTGGCGGCATGGGCTCGATTGGCGGCGCGCTTGCGGCCTCGCTGATCCTGGGACTCACGCGCTCTTTTGGCTCGATCGGCTTTCCGCTCTTCGTCGAGGGCGCGATGTTCGTCATCATGGCGCTGGTGCTGATCCTCAGGCCCAGCGGCCTGGGCGGGAGGCGCGGCTGATGGGCTTTGGCCGTGATGCGGGCATCGCGCTCGCCGTCCTGGTCGCCTTCCTGGCGCTGGAATTCGCCGGCATGCGCTCGGCGGGCCTGGTGGATTTCACCATCCGCTTCGCCACCTTCGGCCTGCTGGCGCTCTCGCTCAACCTGCTGATCGGAAGCGCGGGCCTCGTCTCTTTCGGGCACGCGGCCTATTTCGGCATGGGGGCCTACAGCTTCGGCCTGCTGATGCAGACCGGCGCCTGGTCTGTGCCAGCCGCCATCCTGGCCGCGGTGGCGCTGACAGCGCTGCTGGCGCTGGTGATCGGCGCGCTGTGCGTGCGGCTCTCCGAGATCTACTTCGCCTTCCTCACCCTCGCCTTCCAGATGCTGCTGCATTCGCTGATCCTCTCCTGGATCGGTCTGACGGGCGGCGACCAGGGGCTGATGGGCGGCATCCCCAAGCCGCCTTTCCTTGGCATCGACCTCGCTCGGCAGGACCACCTGGCGGGGTTCAGCGTGTTCTGCCTCCTGCTCTCGGCCGTCATCCTGCGGCAGGTGTTGCGCTCGCCCTTCGGGGCCGCACTTCGCATGCTGCGCGACAACCCGGACCGTGCCGCCTTTGTCGGGCTGTCCGTCTTTCGCTATCGCCTCGCGGCCTTCGTCATCGCGGGCGGCTTTGCCGGCCTCGCGGGCGTGCTGATGAGCCTTTACGTCTCCGGCGCCTTCCCCTCCTTCGCCTTCTGGACCACCTCGGGCGAGGCCATCTTCATGATCATGCTGGGCGGCGTTTCGGTCTTCCTCGGCCCATTGGTCGGCACCGGCATCTTCCTGCTGCTGAATGACTGGATCACGGCGCTGACCGAGCATCACGGGCTGTTCTTCGGCATCATCCTGCTCGTCATCGTGCTGGGCCTTCGCAAGGGGCTGCTGGATTTCGTGGTGGAGTTTTGGCGCGAACGCAAAGGGGGCCAGTCATGAGTTTCGCGGGACGCATCGCCGTCATCACCGGGGGTGCCAGCGGCATCGGTGCCGCCTGCGCGCGCATGCTTGCCGCACGCGGCGCGCAAGTGGTGGTGTCCGACCGTGACATCAGCCGCGCCGAGGCTTTGGCAGCCGAGATCGGCGGCACGGCCCTCGCGCTCGATGTGGGCAGCCGCGCCGCCAATGACGAGGCCGCGGCCGAGATCGAGGCGCAGCTCGGCCCTGTCGACATCGTCGTCACCTCGGCCGGGGTGCTGCAGCGCCCGCTGCGCGCCGAACTCCTCAGCGAGGCCGATGTCGAGGAGGTCGTGCGGATCGACCAGATCGGCACCTGGAATTCCGCGGTCGCCTTTGGCGCGCATATGGCGCGGCGGGGCCGGGGCGCCATCATTACCATCGCCTCCATCGCGGGCGAGCGCTCCATGCCGCTGCACGCCTATTCACCGGCCAAGGCGGCGGTGATCGAGATGACGCGGTGTCTCGCCGCCGAATGGGGGCGTTCGGGCGTGCGGGTGAATGCGGTCTCGCCCGGCTTCACGCTGACGCCGGCGCTGGGTGCCGCCATCGCGGCCGGCGAGCGCGACCCGAGCCTGCTGGAGAACGCCAGCGCGCTCGGCTGCATGGTGACGCCCGAGGACATCGCCGAGGCCGTGTGCTTCCTCGCCTCCGATGCCGCGCGCTGCATCACCGGCATCAACCTGCCGGTGGATGCGGGCTGGCTGGTCGCGGGCTCCTGGGCCACCTATGGCGGATTGCCGCCGGCGCGGGGGAATGGGGGATGAGCGGGCGCCTCGAACTCCAGGGTCTGCGCAAGAGCTTCGGTGGCGTGGTGGCCACCGATGATGTGACGCTCAGCTTCGAGCCCGGCACGCTCTCCGCCATCATCGGGCCGAATGGCGCGGGCAAGACGACGCTGTTTCACCTCATCACCGGCAAGCTGCCGGTGACCGCCGGGCGCGTCCTGCTGGATGGCGCGGACATCACGGGGCTCGATCGGCGCGAGATCGTCCGGCGCGGCATTGGCCGCGCCTTCCAGGTGGCCAACCTGTTTCCGACCTTCGCGGTAGAGGAGGCGCTGGCCGCCGCGCTCATGGCCCATGCCGGGCGCACTGCCGGCCTGTTCAGCACCTTCCCACCGCCGGATGTGAAGCGCAGCGCCGAGGAGGTGATGGAACTCTGCGGCCTGACCCACCTGGCCCGCACCGAATCCCGCCATCTCAGCCATGGTGACCAGAAGCTGCTCGACATCGCGCTGGCCCTCGCGCTGGACCCCAAGGTTCTGCTGCTGGACGAACCCACCGCCGGCATGGGCCCCGATGAGCGCTGGCGGATGATCGAGCGCGTGCAGCGCCTCTGGGCGGCGCGCGGCCTCACGCTCATCTTCATCGAGCACGACATGGATATCGTCTTCAAGATCGCGCAGAGCGTGCGCGTGCTGCGCTATGGTGCGGTCCTGGCCCAGGGCACGCCCGAGGAGGTGCGCCGGAACCCCGCCGTGGTCGAGGCCTATCTCGGCGCGGAGCACGCCCTATGACCGAGCTGGTGGTGGATGGCCTCGATGCCGCCTATGGCGCGAGCCAGGTGCTCTTCGGCGTGAAGCTTGAGGTGGAGCGCGGTGAGACCCTGGCGCTCATGGGCCGCAACGGCGCCGGCAAGAGCACGACCTTCAAGGCCATTGCGGGCCTCCTGCCGCCCAAGGCGGGCCGTGTGGTCATCCGCGGGCAGGATGTCGCGGGGCAGAAGCCCTATCGGATCGCCCGTGCTGGCATCGCCTATGTGCCCGAGGACCGGCAGGTGTTTCCCGAGCACACGGTGGAAGAGAACCTGGAAATCGCCGAGCGTGCCGGTGTCGGCGGCAGCGAATGGAACCGCGCCCGCGCCTTCGAGATGTTTCCCCTGCTGCAACCTCTCTGGCGCCGCATGGCGGGCCGGCTGTCCGGTGGTGAGCAGCAGATGCTGACCATCGCCCGCAGCCTGATGGGCAACCCCGCCGTGCTGCTGCTGGACGAGCCCTCGGAGGGGCTGGCGCCGCTCATCGTGCAGGAGATCGGCGCGCTGATCCGCCGCCTGCGCGACCTCGGCACCACCATCATCCTGGCCGAGCAGAACAGCCGATTCTGCCTGGCCGTCGCAACCCGCGTGGCCGTGATCGACAAGGGCAGCATCGTCTGGCGGGGCGATGTGGCGCAGTTCCGGGCCGACCCCGAGGTGCAGGCGCGCTACCTCCAGGTCTGACCCGCGTTTCCCGCACTTGACGGAGACCCGCCACCGCAAAACGATGCAGGCCCAGGAGAGACAAGCCATGCCCGACACGATGATGCCCGCCGAGAATCTGGACGCCGTCATCATCGGCGCAGGCTTCTCGGGCATGTATCAGCTGCATCTGCTGCGCGACCGGCTCGGCCTCAACGTCCGCGTGCTGGAAGCGGGCGAAGGCGTGGGCGGCACCTGGTACTGGAACCGCTACCCCGGCGCCCGCTGCGATTCCGAGAGCCATTCCTATTGCTACATGTTCTCAAAAGAACTTCAGCAGGAATGGGAATGGTCCGAGCGCTATCCGCAGCAGCCCGAAATCATCCGCTACATGAATTTCGTGGCGGACAAGCTGGACCTCAAGCGCAGCATCCGCTTCGGCACCCGTGTCACCTGCGCGCGCCATGATGACGACGCCAACCTATGGCATGTGCGGACCGAGGGCGGCGAGAGCTTCACCGCCACCTACCTGATCACGGCGGTGGGCTGCCTCTCCACCGCCAATGTCCCGAAAATCCCGGGCCTCGAATCCTTCGAAGGCAAGTGGTACCACACCGGCGAATGGCCGCATGAGGGCGTGGACTTCACCGGCAAGCGCGTGGGCCAGATCGGCACCGGCTCCACCGGCATCCAGGCGGTACCGGTCATCGCGGCGCAGGCGAAGCACCTGACCGTCTTCCAGCGCACCGCGAACTACAGCGTGCCGGCGCACAACGCGCCGCTGACAGCGGAATTCCGCCAATGGGTGCGCGACAACTACCAACATCTGCGCACGCTGATGACCAGCAACACCAACGGCCATCCCTTCAGCATCGCCGAACGTTCGGCGCTCTCGGTGAGCGAGGCGGAGCGCGAGGCGCTGTTCGAGAAGGCCTGGGAGAAGGGTGGCCTGCAGTTCCGCGCCACCTTCGGCGACATCCTCCAGAACCTCGAGGCCAATGCGACGGCGGCTGAGTTCATCAAGCGCAAGATCCGCGGCATCGTGAAGGACCCCGCCACGGCGGAGCTGCTCGCCGATATCGACCACCCCTATGCCGCCAAGCGCCCGCCGATCGACAGCCATTATTTCGAAACCTTCAACCGCGACAACGTCACCCTCGTGGATGTCCGCAGCGCACCCATCGAGCGCATCACGCCGCGCGGCATCGTCACCGGCGGGCGCGAATACGAGGTGGACATCATCGTCTTCGCCACCGGCTTCGACGCGATGACGGGCCCGCTGCTGCGCCTGAACATCGAAGGCCGCGATGGCCTGCCGCTACGTGAGGCATGGTCCGCCGGGCCGCGCAGCCATCTGGGCCTGCAGGTGCCGGGCTTCCCCAACATGTTCACCATCACTGGGCCGGGCAGCCCCTCGGTGCTGTGCAACATGCCCGTCGCCATCGAGCAGCATGCCGAATGGATCATGGATTGCATCGCGCATCTGCGCGCGCATGGCATCGCGCGCATGGAAGCGAGCGAGGCGGCCGCCGAAGCCTGGGTGGCCGAGGTGAACCGCGCGGCCGAGGCCACGCTGCTGCCCCAGGCCTCCAGCTCCTGGTATCTGGGCGCCAATGTCCCCGGCAAGCCGCGCGTCTTCATGCCCTATGCCGGCGGCATGGCGCATTACGCGAAGATCTGCGCCGAGGTCGCCGCGAAGGGCTATGAGGGCTTCACGCTGACAGCATGAGGCGGATGGGCTAAGGGGAGCCATGGATCTCGAAGCCCTCCGCCCCCATGCCCACCGCGTCCTGCTGGACGCCGCCATTCCGGAATTGCCGAACCATTACCGCGGCAAGGTGCGCGAGAATTACGACCTGCCCGATGGCAACCGCATCCTCATCTCGACCGACCGTCTCAGCGCCTTCGACCGCATCCTCTGCGCCATCCCGTTCAAGGGCCAGGTGCTGACGCAGACGGCCCGCTTCTGGTTCGAGCACACGGCCGATATCTGCCCGAACCACGTCATTTCCTATCCCGACCCCAACGTCGTCATCGGCAAGCGCCTCGACATCCTGCCCGTCGAGATCGTGGTGCGCGATTACCTGGCCGGCACCACCGGCACCTCCATCCTCACGCTCTACAAGGCCGGACAGCGCAAGATGTATGGCGTGACGCTGCCCGACGGCATGCGCGACAACCAGCGCCTGCCCACGCCCATCATCACGCCCACCAGCAAGGAATTCGACGGCGGGCATGACGCGCCGCTGACCCCGGACGAAATCCTGGAGCGCGGCCTGCTGACGCCGACCCAATGGGAGCAGCTCTCGGCCTATGCGCTGGCCCTTTTCGCCCGCGGCCAGAAGATGGCGGCCGAGCGCGGGCTGATCCTGGCCGATACCAAGTACGAGTTCGGCACCGACGCCGAGGGCCGCATCATCCTGGCCGACGAGGTCCACACGCCCGACAGCAGCCGCTACTGGCGCGCCGCGAGCTTCCAGGCCCGCTTCGAAGCCGGCGAGAAGCCCGAGAGCTTCGACAAGGATTTCGTCCGCAGCTGGGTCGCCGCCCGCTGCGACCCCTATCAGGACGACATCCCGGAAATCCCGCAGGACCTCATCCTCGGCACGGCGGCCGTCTATATCGAGGCCTTCGAGACCATCACCGGCCAGCGCTTCACCCTGCCCGAGGGTGAGGGCCCCGTGCTCGACCGCGTCCGCGCGAACCTCAGGCCCTACTTCACCCGCTGAACAGCTGATCCATCCAGGCCGCGACGGCGCAGAGTGCGGCGTCGCGGTCCGGCAGGCCCATGAGCTGCAGCCCCACCGGCATGCCATCCACCACCAGGATGGGCAGGCTGAGCGAGGGCCCGCCCACCATGGACCAGGGCGAGAGGAAGCTGCGGCTGCCCGTCTTCATATGCGCGCCCGCCCCGTCACCCGCCGCGCCATCCTGCGGCGCCGGGCCTGAGGAGGCGAGGGTGATGAAGCCATCCACCCCAGCGCCGATGCCCGCGATGGCGGTGCGGATCGCATCGCGCTCGGCCAGTGCGCGGCGGTGGTCGGGGGGCGTCATGGCCAGGCCATGTGCGATGCGTGCGCGCACCGCCTCGCCCAGCGCGTCCTCGCCATGCGCCTGCATCCAGGCGGCATAGGGCCAGCGCGCCTCATACATGATGATGTCGTTGGAGATGCGGTCCGCCGCCAGCAGCAGCCGCTCCAGCTCGGCCATCGCGCCATCACTGCCGGCCTCGATGATGCCGACACCCGCCTGCTCCATCGCCGCCAGGGCTCGCGTGAAGGCTTCCCGCGTCGCCGCGTCCAGCCCCGCCCAGCCCTGCGTGCGCAGCCAGGCGAGGCGTCGGGGGCGCAGCGCCCGCGGCGGCTCGGGCGTGCCCGTCAGGCCGGGGTGGCCATTGTGGCCGCCAGCCCGCACCGAGATCTCCCAGGCCGTGCGCCAGGCGTCGGCGAGCGAGGCCGCCATCGGGCCGATATGATCCTGGCTCGGCGCGACGGCGTGCATGCCCGCGACATTCAGCGCGCCCCAGCTCGGCTTGAAGCCATAGATCCCGTTGAAGGAGGAGGGGCGGATCAGCGAGCCGCCGGTCTGGTTGCCGATCGTCACGGGCACCATGCCCGCCCCCACCGAAGCGCCGCTGCCGCTGGAGGAAGCGCCCGCCGTGCGCGTCGCATCGAAGGGATTTCGCGTGGGCGGCGCCCGGCCGATGGTCAGCTCCGGCACCTGCGTCTTGCCCAGGATCACGGCCCCCGCGGCGCGCAGCGCCATGACGCAGGCGGCGTCCAGCCTATCCACATGCCCGCGGAAGACGGCGCTGTTCATCTCGCCCGGCATGCCGCGCACGGCCAGCGTGTCCTTGATGCCGATGGGACATCCATCCAGCGCCGAGAGCGGCTGTCCCGCGCGATACCGCGCCGTCGCCGCATCCGCCGCCAAGCGCGCCCCCGCGACATCGAGATAGGCGAAGGCCTGCACCTCCGGCTCGCGCGCCGCGATGACTTCCAGCCCGCGCTCCAGCAGGGCGCGCGGCGTGTCGGCGCCCGCGAGAAAGCCCGCGCGCGCGCCCTCGAAATCGGCCAGGCGCAGCCCCGCGTCGTAGCCGCCCTGTGGCGCATCGGCGTTGCAGGTGACGATCCTCGGCATGCGGCGATTCCTCCAGGCCGCGCATCCTTCCGCCGGATGCGGCGCGGCACAAGCGCGCGCCGCACGATTTCGGTTGGCCGGCGGCAGCACCTCTCCCATCATGCGGCCAAAGAACAAGGGACGTCCGATGCCGCTGCCACCTCTCGCCCGCCGCACGCTCATGGCCGGCGCCGCCGCCCTGCCCATGCCGGCCCTCGCCCAGCCCGCCTGGCCGAACCGGCCGATTCGCGCCATCGTCTCCTTCCCGCCGGGCGGCGCGATCGACACGGTCACGCGCCTCATCGTGCCCTTCCTGTCCGAGAGCCTGGGCCAGCCCATCGTCATCGAGAACCGCACCGGCGCCACCGGCACCATCGCCGGCGCCGCCGTGGCGAGTGCCGTGCCCGATGGCTACACGCTGCTGTTTGATGCCTCGACGCATTCCTCGGCGCCGCATCTCGTGCGCAACCTCAGCTTCTCCTACGCGACGGGTTTCGCGCCGGTGACGCAGCTCACCTCCGTGCCCTTGATCCTGGTGGCGCACCCTTCCGTGCCCGCCAGCAACATCGCGGAATTCCTCGCCCTCGGCCGTGCGCGCGCGGCGGCGGGGCAGCCGCTGACCTATGCGTCCTCCGGCAATGGCTCGGCCGCGCATTACGCGGCGGTGCTCTTCCTGCAGCGCGCGGGGTGGGAGGCGACGCATGTGCCCTTTCGCGGCGGTGGCCCGGCGGTGCAGGCGCTGCTCTCGGGCACGGTGCAGTTCCACATGGGAACCGCGGCCTCCTCTACGGCGCTCGTGCAGGGCGGGCAGCTCAAGGGCTATGCGGTGACGACGCGCGAGCGCATCCCGCAATTGCCGAACACGCCGACGCTGAACGAGAGCGGCATGGCCGGCTATGAATGGACCGAATGGGGCGGCGTCTTTGCCCCCGCCGGCACGCCCGAGCCGATCCTCGAGCGGCTGAACACCGTCATCCGCGACGCGCTGGCCCAGCCTGCGGTGCGCGAGCGCCTCGGCGCCATCGGCATGCTGCCGGTCGCCTCGCCGCGCGCGGCCTTCGCCACCTACGTGCGCGAGCAGCAGGAGTTGGTCGGTCGCCTGACACGCGAGGCGAATGTGACGCTGGACTGAGGGGGCTCAGCCCGGCGGCGCCACCAGCCCCGCATACCAGTCGCCGATCTCGCTCGATGTGGCGAAGGCGACCTCCGGATGGGCGGCCAGTTCCTGCATCACCTCGGTGAAGGATTCCATCCGGTGCGGCACGCCGATCACATGCGGGTGCAGTGCCACGGTCATCACCCGCGTCCGCGCGAAGCCGTCACGAGCGAAGAAGGCCAGGGTGGCGCGGATGCGATCAGCCAGCGCCGCGGAAGCGTGCTGCCCGGTCACATAGACCGGCACGTCATTCAGCTCGACCGTATAGGGGATGGAGAGCATGGGCCCGACCTCGGTCTTCATCCAGACCGGCACGTCATCCACCAGCCAGTCATGCAGGTAGGTGACGCCGTTGCGCAGCAGGAGTTCTGGCGTATCGGCCTTTTCGCTGAGGCCGGCACCCAGCCAGGCGCGCACCTTCTGCCCGGAAAAGTCGCGCATGATGGCGAGCGACTGCTCGACCATCTCCGCATCATTCTCGAAGGCCGCCAGGGCGCGCTGGAAGAGGCCGTGGCCCACGAATTCCCAGTCGGCCTTCAGCATCGCCTCGGCGAGGCGCGGGTAATGCGTGCAGATCTCGGCATTCGAGAGGTTGGAGGCGCGAATGCCGAGATCGGCGCAGAGCCCAAGCAGCCGCGGCATGCCCACGCGCAGCCCGTATTCGACCCAGGTGAAGTTCGGCACGTCCGGCACGGCACGAATGCCATGCGGCGGCGGCAGGATGGCGCGCGGCATGGGCTGGTCGAAGGGCCAATGCTCCACATTGACCGCGACATTCACGATGATCCGCTTGCCCTTGTAGGGTGGCAGGGCGGGTGCCGCGCCCTCCATCTGGAAGGGAATGCGGGGATTGGCGTCAGGCATGGCGGGGCTCCGGATTCGGGTCGGAAGCTTCCATGCGCTCCGCCGCCCGCGCAAGCCGCCCCCCTTCCGGCACGCGGTCCGCGGGCCCATGCTGCGCCCCGCACGGGCTCGGGCAGCCCTGGGACAGGACAACGCGGATGCGCTGGGGGCGCGAGACCAATCTTCTGCTGCTGGCGCTGGGCGCCATGTTCGTGCAGCAGAGCTTCGCCTCGCTCGGCCGCAGCCTGCCCAGCGTCATCGCGCCCGCCATCATCACCGACCTCGGCATTGATGCCGCCTGGGTCGGCGTCTATGTCAGCCTGATCGCGGTCTCGGCGCTCGCCTTCCAGCTCGGCTGCGGCAGCTTCATCATCCGGCACGGCGCGCTCAGGATGAGCCAGGTGGCGCTGGTGCTGCTGGCGCTGGGGCTTTTCGCGGCCTCCTCGGGCTGGATCGTGCTGCTGGCGCTCTCGGCCATCATCGGCGGCGGTGGCTCGGCCATTTCCACACCCGCCAGTTCGCATCTGCTGGGCCGCTACTCGCCGCCGAAATACGCGCCGCTGGTCTTTTCGGTGAAGCAGACGGCGGTGCCGGCAGGCCTGCTGCTGGCGGGGATCGCGGGCCCCGCCATCACCTACTGGGGCGGCTGGCAATTGGCGCTCGACGTGGCCGCGATCTCCTGCCTGCTCTTCGCCCTGCTGCTGCAACCGACGCGCCGCGAATTCGACGCCGACCGCGTGCCCAGCCGGCAATTCCACCTCTCCGACTTCAAGACGACCATCACCGCCGTCCTCGCCACGAGCGAATTGCGCAACCTCTCCTTCGCCTGCTTCGCCTTCAACGGGCTGCAGACGGTCTTCACCTCCTACTTCATCCTCTACCTCGTGGATCTCGGGCTGAGCTTGAGCGGTGCGGGCTTCATCTTCGCCGTCGCCATGTTCGTGGCCGTGCCCTGCCGTATCTTCTGGGGCTGGCTCGGCAGCACCATCATCACGCCGCGCGCGATGATGGGCGGCCTGGCGCTCGGCATGGCGGCGAGCACCTTGGTGATGGGCTTTTATGGCCCCGCCTGGCCGGTCTTCCTGATCGGCCTCACGGCCAGCATCCTCAGCGCCACCGCCATGTCCTGGCATGGGGTGCTGCTGGCCGAGGCCGCGCGCCTGGCACCCCCCGGCATGCGCGGGGGTGCCACGGGCGGCGTGCTCTCCTTCGGGCAGATGGGCGGGCTGCTGCTGCCGCTGATCTATGCCCTGCTGCTCTGGACCACCGGGAGCCATGGCCTCGGCTTCGCCATTTGCGGCTTGCCGGCGCTGGTGGTGGGGCTCGTGCTGATGCGCCCCGCATCCGCGGGCGCGGCCACGCGTTGAGGCGGCAGACAAGCGGGCGCTTCCATGCGCATATGCTCGCCAATTCCGCCGGGGAAATGCCGCTTGCGTTGGGGAATCTATAGGCAGCTTGGAGGCGTCGTGGCCCTCGCCCTCCTGGTGGCGCCACCCTCCCTGACCCAACCCCTGCCGCCTGCCGCCCCGCAGGAGGAGCCGGCGGTGACCCCCTATCGCGCGCAGATCCTGCCCACCGGCGATGCCATGTTGGACGGGCTGCTGCGCGCCACCTCCAACCTGATCGCCCTGCAGGACGCGGCGCCGACCGATGCCGAGGGCATCGCGCTGCGCATCGCGGCCGAGCCCGAGCGGCTGCGCCCCGTGCTCGATTCCGCGGGCTATTGGGCCGCCCGCATCGCCATCACCCAACAGGGCGCGGCGGTGGAAATCCGCGTCATCCCCGGCCCGCTCTACACGCTGCGCCGCATCGCCGTGGAGGGCGGCCCGGCGCCCGATCTCGCCCCCGGCCAGCCCGCCCGCGCCGAGGATGTGCTGGCGGCAGAGGCGGCGCTGCTGACCCGCCTGCGGCAAGCCGGACACCCGCTGGCGCGCATCGAGCGCCAGGTGACGGTGGACCACCCCGCCCATGCCATGGACCTCGCCTTCCAGGTCACGCCCGGGCCCCGCGCCGATTTCGCCGACCCCGTGGTGACCGGCACCGAGCGCGTGAACCCCGAGGTGGTGCGCCGCGTCGCCGCGCTGCGCCTGGCCGAACAGAGCTACAGCCCCGAGCGCCTGGCCCGCGCCCGCGCCGATGTGACGG
This sequence comes from Acetobacteraceae bacterium, assembly GCA_027488195.1. Classification (GTDB taxonomy): domain Bacteria; phylum Pseudomonadota; class Alphaproteobacteria; order Acetobacterales; family Acetobacteraceae; genus Roseococcus. Next base: position 19,500 of record JAIYCD010000047.1, read on the forward strand.
CACTCGGCCCCTTCGCCTCGGTGCGGATGGAGACCGGCCCGGCGCTGGACGCCAAGGGCCGCCTGCCGGTCACGGTGAATGTGCGCGAGCGGCCGCTCCGCGCGATCAGCGCGAATGCCGCCTATGAGACGAATTTCGGCGCCTCGGTTCGGTTTTCCTGGCAGCATCGCAACCTGCTGGGCGGCGCCGAGAACCTGCGCCTGGACCTGGAGGCGAGCCGCATCGGCACCGACCCCAACCTGTTGAACGCCCGCGCCGCGCTGACCTGGCGGCAGCCTTTGCCCTTCGGCTGGGACGGCATGCTGGTGGGCGGCCCAAGCCTGGTGCGGGACCGGCTGATCAGCTACGACCGCAACGCCTTCGTGTTCAACCTCGGCTATGAGCGCCGCCTGGGTGATCGCTGGACGCTCACCACGGGCCCGATCGCGGAGGTGGGCGAGAGCGCCGCGCCGGGCAGCCCCCTGAAGCCCTACCAACTGGCCGGCTGGACCTTCCAGGCGCGGTTCGACAGCACGCAGAGCCTGCTCGACCCCCGCTCGGGCCTGCGCGCCCAGGGCAGCCTCACTCCCTCCTACGCCTTCGAGCTCGGCACGCCCTACCTGCCGCTCCGCCTGCAGGGCTCCACCTATTTCGACATCTCGGGCGACGGGCGCAGCATCCTGGCCCTGCGCGGCGTGATCGGCAGCCTCGTCAACACCACCGCGCCCAATGTGCCCCCCAGCCAGCGCTTCTATTCCGGAGGCGGCGGTTCGGTGCGGGGTTATGACTACCAGTCCATCGGGCCGCGGACGGCCCAAGGCCAGCCGGCCGGCGGCTCGAGCCTGCTGGAGGGCTCGATCGAGTGGCGGCAGCGCTTCGGCGAGAGCTATGGCGGCGTCGCCTTCGTGGATGTCGGCTCGGTCGGCACGCAATCCTTCGCGCCGCTCGATGAGATCCGCGTCGGCGTCGGCGTGGGCTTCCGCTACTACACCCCGATCGGGCCGATCCGCGCCGATATCGCCGTCCCGCTGGTCCAGCAGCAGGGCAGCGGCTCCTTCGGCTTCTATGTCGGCATCGGGCAATCCTTCTGATGCGGCGCCTTCTTCTCATCCTCCTGGTCCTCCTCGCGCTGCCGGTGCTGGCGGTGGGGGCGCTGCTGACGCCTTGGGGCTTGTCCTGGGCGGCGGGCTTCGGCGCGGGCTTCGTGCCGGGGCTGCGCGTCGAGGGCGTCACCGGCCCCCTGCCCGCCCGCCTCGCCATCGAACGCCTGAGCCTCTCGGATGCCGAGGGTGCCTGGCTGGAGGCCGAAGGCACCGAGCTTCGCCTCGCCTGGCGCGAATTGCTCTCGGGCCGCCTGCGGCTGGAGGCTGTCACGGCACGGCGGATCGCGCTGCACCGCCTGCCGCCCTCCGCCCCCGCCGAACCCGCGCCCCTGGACCTGCCGCGCCTGCCGCACCTGCCGCTGGCCATCCGGATCGAGCGGCTGGAGTTGTCGCGGATCGAACTGGGCGAGGCCCTTCTGGGCCAGGCCGCCGCATTCTCCCTCGCGGGCGAATTGGGGCTGGACGCCGCCCGGCTCTCGGCCGATCTCGCCCTCGAACGACTGGACCAGCCGGGCCGCGCGCGGCTGGCCCTCGGGCTGGATGGCGCGCAACTCACGGCCCGCCTCGCGGCGAGCGAACCGCCGGGCGGGCTGGTCGCGGCCCTGGCCGGCCTGCCGACGGCGCCCTTCCGGCTCGACCTCACCTTGGACGGCCCGGCCAGCGGCGCGGCCTGGAGCCTCGACGCCACGCTGGGCGAGGCCGGGGCGCGCTTCGCCGGGCAGGCCAGTCTCTCGCCGGAGGGCGCGGTCGCGCTCGACCTGGCCGGCACCGCCACGCCCGCTGCGCTGCTGCCCGCGGCCTTCGCCCCGCTCGCGGCGAGCCTCCGGCTCGATGCCGCCCTGACCCGCGCGCCAGATGGCGCACTCACCCTGCATCGCCTGGCCCTTGCCCTGCCGGCCGGGCAGGCCAGTGCCGAGGGGCGGCTCGGCGCCGATGACAGGCTCGCGGCCCGCTTCCGGCTGGAGGCCGCTGCCCCGGCCATCTTCGCCCCCTGGCTGCCGGAGGGGCTCGGCTGGCGGGCGCTGACGGCGGAAGGCAGCCTCGCGGGCAGCCTCGCCACGCCGACGCTCGACGTGACGCTCCAGGCCGAAGGGCCGCGCGGCCTGGGCGAGGCCGATGCCTGGCTGGGCGACAACCTGACCCTGCATGCCGCGCTCACCCGCGCCCGCATCGAGGCAAGGCTGACGGGCGAGCGCCTGGACGCCCGCGTGAACGGCCCGATCCGCGCGCCGCTGGACGTCGCCTTCCATCTCACGGCGCGCGACCCGCCCGGCCTCGGCGGCACCATCGAGGGCGAGGGGCGGCTCTCCGGCACGCCGGAGGCGCCCCGGCTGCGCGCCGAACTTCGCACGGAACGCATCGAAGGCCAGGGCCAGGTTCTGGAAGCCCTCCGCCTCACCGCCGATGCCTCGCTCACCGAGGCCCGCATCCTGGGCGAGGGGCAATTCCAGGGCCGGCCGCTCAACCTCGCCCTGGAAGCGCGGCGCGAGGGCGACCTGCTGCAACTCGACCGGCTGGAGGCGCGCTTCGCCGAAGCGACGCTGACCGGCCGCGCCCAAGGCAGCCTGCCCGCCGGCCCCTTTACTGGGGAGTCGCGGCTGGACGCGCACGACCTTGCGCGGCTGGAACTCGGCCTCGCCGGGCGGCTCACGGCGGAATTGAGCGCCACGGCCGTCTCGGGCGCCAGCGGTTGGGGCGCGCAGGGGCTGAGGCTGCGGCTGGAGGGCACCAATCTCGGCACCGCCGCCTTCCGCGCGGGCGTGCAGGCCGAGGCGGAGGGCAGCCTGGAGGCGCTGGCCTTCCGGCTCGGCGTCACCGCGCCCCAGGCCGGCGTGAACCTGGCGGGCGAACTGGCCCTGGCCGGGACCGAAGCACGCATCACCCTGAACCGGCTGGAGGCGCGGACCGGCCAGGATGCGCTGACCCTCGCGGCCCCGGCGCGGCTCGGCATCACCCAGGCGGGCGATGCGGTGCTGGAAGCGGCGCGCTTCACCAGCCGGCGCGGTGGCACCTTGAACCTGCAAGGCGGGCTCCGGGGCGGCCAGATCCAGGGGCGGGCCGAGCTTTCGGCACTGCCGTTGGCCCCCTTCAGCGGCGGCATGGTGACCGGCACGGCCTCGGGCCAGGCCACGGCCTCGGGCAGCCTTGCCGCACCCCAGGTCGAGGCCAGCCTGCGCGCCGAGAATCTGCGCTCGCCGCAAGCCGCGCAACTCCCGCCGGGGCAGCTCACCGCGACGGCGCGGCTGCAGGGCGAGGCGCTCAGGGCCGAGGCGCGGCTCACTGCCGGGCCGGCCGTGCAGCTCGACCTCACGGCGCAGCAGCCGCGCGGCATCGGCCCCGCGCGGCCCTTCGAGGGCGGCCTGCGTGGGCGGCTCGACCTCGGCGCGCTGGCCCGGCCTTTCCTCGGGGCAGGGGCGGATCGCGTCGCCGGGCGGCTCGCGCTCGACCTCCGCGCCAGCGGCACGCCCGAGGCGCCGGTCCTGGCCGGCGGCGCCACGCTGAGCGAAGGCAGCTACGCCAACTCCCTCTACGGCACGCGCATCGAGGGCGTGGCGGCGCGGCTCACCGCCCAGGGGCAACGCGTCCTCGTGGAGAGCCTGGCCGGGCGCACCGGCGGGGGCGGCACCCTCTCCGCCCAGGGCTGGATCGAGCCGCTGGGCGAGGGCCTGCCCGCCGAACTGCGCCTGCGGGCCGAGGCGGCGCGCCCCATCGGCGGTGCCTTGGGCGATGCGGTGGTGGATGCCGACCTCCGGCTGGAGGGGCGCCTGCTTTCGGGCGGCAGCCTGGGCGGGCGGATCAACCTGCGCCGGGCGGAGCTGCGCATCCCCGAAAGCCTGCCCTCCAGCGTGGCCAGCCTCGCACCCGTCCGGCAGATCGGGCCCTTGCCGCCGGGCCGCCCGGCCCCGCCGCCGCCACGCCCGCCGGCAGCGAAGCCGAGCCTGCCCATGGCGCTGGACGTGACCATCGCCGCCCCGCGCGCCATCTTCCTGCGCGGGCGCGGCCTGGATGCGGAACTGGGCGGCGAGCTCACGCTGCGCGGCACGCTGGCGGCCCCCATCCCCTCGGGCGGCTTCCGCCTCAGGCGCGGCAGCTTCGACCTGGCGGGGCGGCGGCTCGATTTCACCCGCGGCGTGATCGGTTTCGATTCCGCGAATTTCTCGCCCAGCCTCGATTTCCTGGCAACGGCACGCAGCCGCACCCACACGATCAACCTCACCATCACCGGCAGCCCGGCCGCGCCGCAGCTCCTGGTAACGGCCGAGCCCGACCTGCCGCAGGACGAAGCGCTGGCACGGCTGCTCTTCGACCGCGAGACCGGCCGCCTCTCGCCCTTCGAGATCGTGACCATCACCCAGGCGGCGGCGCAGCTCGCGGGCCTGCCCACGCCCGGGCTGAACGCGGTGGACCGGCTGCGGCGCGGCCTCGGGCTGGACCGGCTCGGCGTCGGCTCGGATGGGGCGGGGCGAGCGGCGGTGGAGGCGGGCGGCTATGTGGCGCCGGGCGTCTATCTCGGCATCCGCCAGGGCACCGCGGGCGGCACGCCGGGGGTCGGCGTGCAGGTGGAACTCACGCCGCGCCTCAGGCTGGAGGGCGAGACCAGCACGGGTCCGGCGGGCGATCGCCTCGGAATTACCTGGCAGCGCGAATACTGACCGCGATGGACCGGCCGTCCAGGCCGGGCCATGCTGCGGCCAGACAGAAGCGCGCCGCTTGAAGGACGCGCCATCGGAGGATCGCCCCATGCAGCGTCGCAGCCTTGCCCTCATGCTTGCCTTGCCGCTCGCCGCACGCGCGCAACCCGCCTGGACGCCCGACCGGCCCATCCGCCTCGTCGTCGGCTTCGCGCCGGGCGGCAGCACGGATGTGACGGCGCGCATCGTGGCCCAGGCCATCAGCGGCGGGCTCGGCCAATCCGTGCTGGTCGAGAACCGCACGGGGGCCGCCGGCAACCTCGCCAATGAGCACGTCGCGCGCAGCACGCCCGATGGGTATTCGCTCGTCATGGGCTCGATGGGCACGCATGCCACGAACCAGGCGCTCTATCGCAACCTTCCCTTCCATGTGGTGCGGGATTTCGCGCCGGTCTCGCTCGTGGCGCTCAGCGCCTGCCTGCTGGTGGTGCGCGCCAACCTGCCGGTGCAGACCACGGCGGAGCTCATTGCCCGCGCGAAGGCCGAGCCGGGGAGCCTGAATTGCGGCATCGCAGGGGCCGGTTCCTCGCAGCATTTCGCCGCCGCGCTCTTTGAGCACCAGGCCGGCATCCGCTTCACGCAGGTGGCGTATCGCGGCGGCGCGCCGGCCATGGCGGACCTGGTCTCCGGCCGGCTCGATGTGATGTTCACGCCCGTGGTGGAGGCGATCGAGCAGGTGCGCTCGGGCCAGGTGCGCGCACTCGGCATCACGCGCCAGGCGCGCTCGGCGCAGCTGCCAGATGTGCCGGCGGTGAGCGAGGCGCTGCCGGGCTATGCGTTCAATTCCTGGCTTGGCGTCTTCGCGCCGGCCGCCACCCCCGCACCCGTCGTGCTGCGCCTCTCGCGCGAGATCAGCGCGGCACTCGCCACACCCGCCGTGAAGGCGCGGATGGAGCAGCTGGGCTACGAGGTGGTGGGCAGCACGCCCGAGGAATTCGCCGCCTTCCAGGTGGCTGAGCTGCCGCGCGTGACGGAGCTGGTGCGCATCTCCGGCGCCACAGTGGAGTAGCTTGCGCGCCGGGCAGGATGGGCCAAGGCTGCATGGCCATGACCCATGACACGCCCATGGCCCTGGCGGCCCAGCTCTTCGACGCGCTTCGCAAGGCCTCGCTCGACCCGCCCGGCGTCTCACGCGCCAGCTATGGCGAAGGCGAACGCGCGGCCCATGCCATCATTCGCGCGGCCGCCGAGGCGCTCGGCCTCGAATGCCAGGTGGATCCGGTGGGCACGCTGTTCATGACGCTTCCGGGCGCGGATCGCAGCCTCTCGCCGGTGATGATCGGCTCGCATCTCGACGCCGTTTCGCATGGCGGCAATTTCGACGGCGCGGCCGGCGTGGTGATGGGCCTGGCCCTCGTCGCACAACTCCAGGCGCAGGGGTGCCGATTGCCGCGTGACCTCACCATCCTCGGCATTCGCGCGGAAGAGATGTGCTGGTTCCCGGTGAACTATATCGGCAGCCGCGCCGCCTTCGGCCTGCTGCCGCCGCATGTGCCCGACACGGCCCGCCGCTCCGACAGCGGCCGCAGCTTGGCCGAGCACATGGCGGAGGAAGGCTTCGACCCGCAATTCATCCGCGACGGCCGGGCCTCGCTCGATCCCGCGCGCATCCACGCCTTCATCGAGCCACATATCGAACAGGGGCCGGTGCTGGTCGGCGCGGGGCTGCCCTGCGCCATCGTCACCGGCATCCGCGGCATCCTGCGCCACCCGATCTGCCAGGCCACGGGCGCCTGGAACCATGCGGGCGCCGTGCCGCGCGGCTTCCGGCAGGATGCGGTGCTGGCCGTGGCGGAACTGGCGACCCGCCTCGAAGGCCTTTGGGACCGCACCGAGAAGGCCGGCCAGGACCTCGTGCTGACCATCGGCGAATTCTGGACCCCGGCCGAGATGCACGCCCCCACCAAGGTACCCGGCGCCGTGCGCTTCAGCCTCGACATCCGCAGCGAGCAGGATGCGGTGCTGGATGCCGCGGAGGCGGTGATGCGCGACGTGGCGGCGGGGGCGCAGGCACGCCGCGGCGTCAGGCTCGACTATGGCGAGGGGATGCGCGCCACCCCCGCGCTGATGGATCCGCGCCTGCGCGCCGCCCTGCGCGATGGCGCCGCCGCCGCGGGCGTGCCCTTCCTGGAGATGACCTCGGGCGCCGGGCATGACTGCGCGAGCTTCGTGCTGAAGGGCGTGCCCTCGGCCATGCTCTTCATCCGCAACCAGAATGGCAGCCACAACCCGGACGAGGCGATGGCGCTGGAGGATTTCGCGGCAGCGCTCAGCGTGCTGGCGGGGGCGATCGAGGCCATCGCGGCCTGAACACCGTCAGGTCTCGTAGGGCGGCACCACGCCCAGGCGCGGATCGATCGGCAGCTTCCGGTCAAGTCCGGTGGACCGTTCGAAGAGCGCGGCCGCCTGCAAGGCCACCTCGTCCCGGCGTGAGGGCGCGGCGATCTGCAAGCCGACCGGCCGTCCATGCTGGTCGAAGCCGCAGGGCACCGCGACGGCGGGCGAACCCGCCATGGTCATCGCCGCATTGAGCATGGAGCCCGCCATGTAGTTCTCGAGCTTCACGCCCGCGATGCTCTCGGGGTTGCGCAGCATCACGTCGAAGGCCGGCGTGCCGGCGCTGGGGGTGACGAAGACGTCGTAGCGGCGGAACAGCTCCACCATGCGGCGGTAGAAGGCGGCGCGCTCGCGATCCGCCCAGGCGATGCGGCTCGGGCTCGCATCCAGGCCGCGCTGGGTGTTCCAGATGATGTCGGGCTTCAGCAACTCGCGATGCGTCTGCATCTGGATTTCCCGATCCACCACGAAATTCTGGCTGCGAAGGACGAGGAACGCCTCGGTCAATTCGCCGAGGTCGGGGGCGTATTCCTCGACGATGCAGCCCATGGACTCGAAATGGTTCATCGCGGCGGTGCAGATGGCGCGGGTCTCGCGGTCGATCGGCAGGGCGCCGTTATAGTCCATGGTGAAGGCCACGCGGCGCGGCGGCCGGGCCGCGGCCACCGCATCGGCGTAGCTCACGGCCGGCGCGTCATGGGTCAGCGGGTCCTCAGGGCACCAACCGGCCATGGTGTCGAGGAAGAGGGCGAGGTCCGGGATGTTGCGCGCCATCGGCCCCTGCACCGAAAGCGGCGCGAAGAGGTTGTTCACACTCCCCCGCGTCACGCGCCCCGGCGAGGGGCGGATGCCCACCACGCTGCAATAGGTGCCGGGCCGCCGCAGGCTGCCGCCATGATCCGTGCCCTGTGCCAGCCAGACCTCGCCGGTCGCGAGCGAGACGGCGCCGCCGCCCGTGCTGCCGCCGCAGGTGAGCGAGGTGTTCCACGGATTGCGCGTGCGGCCGAAGACCTCGTTGAAGGTGGAGCCGCCCGCGCCGAATTCCGGCGTGTTCGACTTGCCGATGACGATGCCGCCCCGCGCCTCGATCCGCTGCACCACGGGATGCGATCGCGTGGGCACATGATCCTTGAAGATGGGCGAGCCATAGGTGGTCCGCACGCCTTCCACATCGGTCAGGTCCTTGATGGAGACGGGCAGGCCGCCGAGCCAGCCGGGCTGGCCTTCCAACTCACGCCCCTCGCCCCGCATCAGGCGCTTCGCGTGGTCCCGCGCGCGATCGAGGCAAAGGGTGGGCAGGGCATTCACCGCGGGCTCCACATCCGCAATGCGCGCGGCGGCGGCCTCGACCAGGTCCAGCGGGGAAACCTCGCCGCGCTTCAGGCGAGCCACCGCCTCGCTTGCGCTCAGCTGGTACAATTCCATGGGAGATTCCTTCCGCCGCTTCGCCGTCCAGCATGGCGCATCACTGCGGCGCGAGGAAGGTGACGCTTGCCCCAGCGCAATGCGGGCGCGCAGTATTCACGGGCGCCCAGCCAGGGCGCGCTGCGGAGGGATGAAACACGTGGATATTGTCGCGCGCGCCAAGGGCCTGGTGATGAACCCGCTGGCAGAATGGCAGATCATCGCGGCAGAGCCGGCCGAGACGGTTGACCTGTTCAAATCCTATGTCATGCCGCTGGCCGGAGTGGCGGCGGTGGGCGGATTGGTCGGAACGGCACTGGCAGGGGCTGGCGGGCTCGGGCTCGGCGGGCTGATCGGCAGCGCCGTCACCGGCTACCTTCTTTCGCTCGTCGGCATCTTCGTGCTGGCCAAGATCGTGGAGATGCTGACGCCGCGCTTCGGCGGGCCGGCCGATCCGGTGGCCGCCATGAAGCTCGCGGCCTTCGCGCCCACCGCCTCCTGGCTCGGCGGCGCCTGCATGATCATCCCCTGGATCGGCTGGCTCCCGGCGCTGGCGGGCGGGCTCTACAGCCTGTTCCTCTTCTACGTGGGCACGCCCATCGTCATGCGCATCCCGCGGGAGCGCGTGATGGGCTTCGCGCTCTCGGTCGTGCTGGTGGCGGTGCTGGTGAACATCCTGATCGGCGCGGTCGTCGCCATGCTTTTCTAGAAGCGCCAGATCAGCGGCACCAGGAAGACGGCAACCACGAAGAACCAGATCATCAGCGGCAGACCGAGCTTCCAGTAGTCACTGAAGACATAGCCACCCGGCCCCATCACCATGAGATTGGTCGGCGTCGCGATCGGCGTGAGGAAGGAGGCCGCGGCTGCGACCGCCACGCATATCAGCACCGGCAGCGGCGAGACGCCCATGCCCATGGCCGCTGCGACACTGATGGGGATGACGATCAGCGCCGTCGCCGTGTTGCTGATCAGCTGGCCCAGGATTGCGGTCAGGAGGAAGATCCCGGCCAGCAGCGCATAGGGCCCGGCATCGCCGACCAGCGCGACCAGCCCTTCGGCCATCAGGGCCGCCGCACCGCTTTGCTCCATCGCGGCCGAGAGCGGCATCATCGCCCCCACCAGGATCACCGTCGTCCAGTCCACCGCGCGGTAGGACTGGTCCACCGTCAGCACCCCCGACAGGATGAGCGCGAAGCCGGCCAGCACGCCGGCGACGGCCGCCGGGACGAGGCCCGTCGCCAGCAAAAAGACCATGGCGCCGAGGATGATCAGCGCCTGCTTCGCCCCCTGGCCGAGCGGCACGGCCTGGCGGCGCACCACGTCGGGCGAGTTCACCACCAGCACCTCCGGGTCGTTCAGCCGGATGTCGAGCGCCTTCCAGGTGCCTTGCAGCAGCATGGTATCACCCGCCTCCAGCACCGTGGCGCCGGGGCCGGCATCGGCGCCGCCGCGCTGCACGGCGATGATGATGAGGTCCCCGCTATCGGTCGTCATGCCTGGGAAGACCTCGCGGCCGATCATGGCCGAGCGCGGCGGGATCATCACCTCGGCGAGGCCGGAGCGGCGGTTGAACAGCGCCTCCTCCGCCTCGGCGTCGCCATCCTCGGGGCGGAAGGCCAGATGCTGGTCGGCGGCAAGCCGCGCCGCGCCCTGGGCGTCGCCGCGCACCAGGATATGGTCGCCCATGGCGATATGGCCGCGCTTGAGGGGTGCCGCCGTGTCGCCCTCCTGGATCGCAATGACCTGGAGGCCCGGATAGGTGCTGAAATCGAGCGGCGCGGCCTGGCCGACATAGGGCGAGCTTTCCCGCACGCGCAGGCGGAACAGCCCGTCGGAGAGGCCGTATTGCTCGACCAGCGTGCGCGCATGGGCCGAGAAATCCGCCGGCATGGAGGGGCCGCCGCGCGTCGGCAGCAGGAACTGGCCAAACAGGATGATGATGGCGAGCGTGCCCAGCAGCAGCGGCACGCCGACCAGCGTGAACTCGAAGAAGCCGAAGCGGCCGAAGCCCGCCTCCAGCGCCGCGTTCGAGACGAGCACGTTGACCGGCGTGCCGGTCAACGCCAGCAGCGAGCCCGCATGGGCGGAGAAGACCAGCGGCATCAGCAATTGCGAAGGTGCCCGCTTCAGGCGCACCGCCATCACCACCACCACCGGCAGAAGGGCGGCCACCGCCCCGTTCAGGCTGATCAGCGCCGTCAGCAGCGCGACCAGAAGCCCGGTAAGACCCAGCAGTCGCGCGCGGCTATCCGCCCCCGCCTGCGCGATGAGCTGCTGCCCCGCCCAGGCGGTGACGCCCGTGCGCTCGAGTGCCGCACTCATCAGGAAGAGCGAGGCGATGAAGATCACCGCCGGGTCGCCATAGCCCGCCAGTGCTTCGTTCAGCGTCAGCACGCCGGTCGCCCAGAGGGAGAGGCCCGTGCCCATGGCCACCAGCACCACCGGCAGGCGATTCCAGATGAAAAGGACGACGGCGACGCCAATGATCGCGGCGATGATCCAGATGTCGCTCATGGCGCGCGGATTCCCGAGTTTGAAGTCAAAGCGGCAGCAGCCATGGCACAAGAACCAGGGAGGCCGCCATCACGATCAGCGTGAAGGGGACGCCGACCTTGATGAAGTCACCGAAGCCATAGCCCCCCGGCCCCACCACCAGCGTGTTCACCGGCGAGGAGACCGGCGTCATGAAGGCCGCCGAAGCCGCGATCGCGATGATCATGGCGAAGGGATAGGGCGAGGCGCCGAGCTCCTTGGCCACGGCGAGTGCGACGGGTGCCATCAGCACCGCCGTCGCCGTGTTCGAGATGAACAGGCCAAGGGCCGCCGTGATCAGGAAGAGCAGCCCGAGCAGCACATGCGCCGAGGCATTGCCGGCGATGGCGGTCACCGCATCCGCCGCCAGATCCACGCCGCCCGTGCGTTGCAGCGCCAGCGAGAAGGGCAGCATGCCGACGATGAGGACAAGGCTCTTCCACGAGATGGAGGCATAGGCGCTGTTGAAATCCACGCAACGCAGCAGCCCCATCAGCAGGCAGCCGATCAGCACCGCATGCACATTCGGCACGATGCCGCTCACCATCATGCCGACGGTCAGCGCCAGCACGGCCACGGATTGCGGCGCGAGGTTGGCGGCGGGCAGCACCTCGCGCTCCTCCACCGGCAGGCGCAGCAGCACGAGGTCGTGGAAATCCGAGCGAAGTTTGCGGATATCGGACCAGAAGCCCGTCAGCAGCAGCGTGTCGCCGCCCTTCAGGCGCTCATCAAGCAGGCCGTCGGTCAGCACCTTGCGGCCCCGCCGGATGCCCAGCACGGTCAGCCCCGTCTCGCTGTGCATGCGCGCCTCCAGCACGCTGCGGCCGATCAGGCGGGATTCGGGCGCCACCAGCGCCTCCACCATGCCGAGTTCCTGCGAGCGGTCGGTGAAATAGCCACATTCGCCGAGCGGCAGCGCCTCCAGCCCGTATTCGGCGGCTAGCTGGACGATGTCCACACCCGGCGCCACCACGTCCAGCAGCAGCACTTGGCCCACCGCCAGCTCCGTGCGCGCGGTGGGGCGGATCACCTCGGTGCTGAAACGGCCGGGCAGCTCGATCGCGAGGAGGTTGACCCCCTGGATGCTCGACTTCACCTCCTCCAGCCGCTGGCCCACGAGCGGCGAACCCTGCCGGACGCGCAGCTGGAAGGCGCGGCCCGCGAGCCCGTACTCGCGCACCCAGTCGCGCAGGTTGGGCGCGCGCTGCTCGCTCTCGGGCGCGGAGTGGCGGGGCAGCAAGCGCCGCGCCAGGAGCATGTAGCCCACGCTCAGCCCCAGGAAGACCAGCCCAAAGGGCGTGAAGCTGAAGAAGCCGAAGCCCTCCGCACCCTGGCGGATCAGCTCGGCATTCACGACGAGGTTGGGTGCCGTCGCCACCAGCGTCAGCATGCCGCTGACGAGCGCCGCCATGCTGAGCGGCATCATGAGCTGGGAGGGTGCCGTGCCGGTGTTCTGGCAGATGCGCAGCACCACCGGGATGAAGATCGCGACCACGGCGGTGGAGCTCATGAAGGCGCCGAGGCCCGAGACGCAGAGCATCAGCAGCACCAGCATCCGCGTCTCACTGTCGCCCGCGGTCGCGTTCAGCCAATCGCCCAGGCGGCGGGCGACGCCGGTGCGCACCAGCCCCTCGCCGATGACGAAGAGCCCGGCGATGAGGATGATGCTGGGATCGCTGAACCCGGCCAGGGCCTCATTGATCGTCAGCACGCCGGTGAAGGGCATCAGCACGATCATCAGCAGCGCCACCGCATCCATGCGCGGCCGGTTGGCGATGAACATGGCGATGGCAGCCGCCAGCAGCAGCAGGACGAGGGCAAGCTCGGTGTTCATGCGGCGCGTCCGAAGGGCCAGAGGAAGGGGACCAGAAACACCGCCACCAGGAAGGACCAGGCGAGCAGCGGCAGGCCAAGCCGCCAGTAGTCGCCGAAGCGGTAGCCGCCCGGCCCCTGCACCATCAGGCTGGCCGAGGAGGCGATGGGTGTCAGGAAGGAGGCCGCCGCCGCCACGGCCACCGACACCAGCGCGGTGCGCGGCGAGACCTGCATGGCGCCCGCCGCCGCGATGGCGACGGGGATGACGATCAGCGCCGTCGCCGTGCTGGAAATCAGCTGGCCGAGGCCGGCCGTCAGCAGGAAAAGGCCCGCCAGCAGGGCGTAGGGGCTGGCATTGCCCACCAGCGCCACCATCGTGTCGGCGATCAGGTAGGCCGCGCCCGTCTTGTACATCGCCGTCGAGAGCGGGATGAGCGAGGCGATCATGATCAGGATGTTCCAGTTGATCGCCCGGTAGGCGCGCTCCACTTTCAGCACGCCAAGCAGGATGACGGCGCAGGCCGCGACCAGGGCGGCCACCACGCTCGGCACCGCGCCGCTGGCGAGCAGCCCCACCATCAGCAGCAGGATGGCAAGGGCGCGGCGCGAGCCCGTGCCGAGCGGGATCGCCTGGCCGCGCAGCGCCGAGGGCGCGGTCACAACCAGCACATTCGGGTCCTGGGACTGCTCCTCCAGGGCCTCCCAGGTGCCCTGCAGCAGCAGCGTATCGCCCGCCGCCAGCACCATCTGACCCGGGCCCAGGCGCTCGCCGCGCCGCTGGATGCCGAGGATGACGAGATCACCGCTCTCGGTGATCATGCCGGGAAAGACCGTCTCGCCGATCAGGTCGGAGCGCGGCGGCAGCACCACCTCGATGAAGCCGGTGGTGTGATTGAACAGCGCCTCGTTCAGCTGGGGACGCCCCGCGTCCCGCTCGGCCAGCCCATTCTCGGCCGTGAAGCCGCGCACCACATCGGACTCGCCGCGCATGATGAGCAGGTCTCCCGCCGCGATCGGCCGGTGGCGGGCGACGCCCAGGCGATCCGGCCCCCGGATGGCGATGAGGCTGAGGCCTGGGTGGTTCCGCCCCTCCAGCCGCAATTCGAGCGCGGCGCGCGGCGTGCCGATGAAGGGCGAGGCGGAAGTCACCTCCAGCTGGTGCAGATCCTCGAAGAGCCCGTATTGCTCGGAGAGCTTGCCGGAGTGGCGGCTCAGATCCTCGGGCATGCTGCGGCTCATGCGGGTGGGCAGCAGGCGCGCGCCGAAGAACAGCACGATCGCCATGTGGCCCAGCAGAAGTGCCACGCCGACGAGGCTCATCTCGAAGAAGCCGAAGGCGGGCATGCCCTGCTCCACCGCCGCATCCGAGATGAGCACGTTCACCAGGCTGCCGGTCAGCACCAGCATGGAACCGGAATAGGAGGCGAAGGCGAGCGGCATCATCAACTGCGCTGGCGCCTGGCGCAGCCGCACTGCCACCAGCACCAGCACGGGCAGCAGGGCCGCGGCGGCGCCGCTGGAGCCGATCATCGCCGTCAGCATCGCCGCCAGCAGCATGGTCAGCAGCAGCAGCCGCTCCCGGCTTTGCCCAGCCTGGCGCACCAGCACCTGGCCCACCCAGGCCGTCACGCCGCTCGCATCCAGGCTGGCGCTCACCACAAAGAGCGAGGCGATGAAGAGGATGGTGGTGTCGCCAAACCCGGCCAGCGCCTCGGAGAGTTCCAGGATCCCCGTCGCATGCAGCAGCAGCGCGGCCGAGAGCGCCACCACGGCGACCGGCACGCGGTTCGAAACGAACAGCACGACCATGCCGCCGATGATGGCGAAGGTGATGGCGATGTCGCTCATCACGCGTCCCGGGGTGGGGACATCACAGCCCCCAGGGGATCCCGAGCAGGTACCAGCCGGCCAGGAAGGCGGTCCAGA
>JAIYCD010000187.1 GCA_027488195.1 Acetobacteraceae bacterium
CGGAGGCCAAGCGCGAGGCGCTGGCCGCCCGGCTGCGCGAGGCAGGCGAGCAGGCGGCGTTGCTGGCGGACGCGCACTCCGTCGCCTGGCTGCTCAACCTGCGCGGCGCCGATCTTGCCCACACGCCCATGCCGCTGGCCTTCGCGCTCGTGCAGGATGATGCCTCGGTGCGGATGTTCCTGCATGCGCCCGAACGCGTGCCGGAGGCGACGCGCGCGCATCTGGGAAACCGCGTCTCCATCGAGCCGCGCGCCAACCTGCCCCGCGCGCTGCGCGAACTCGCGGGCCGCGCGGTGCGGCTCGATGCGGATGCGACGCCCGCCTGGTTCGCCGCCACGCTGCGCGAGGCCGACGCCCGCGTGATCGCGGGCGAGGACCCGACGCGCCTGCCGCGCGCCACCAAGAACGCGACCGAGCAGCAGGGTGCCCGCGCCGCCCACCGGCGCGATGCCGTGGCCGTCGCCAACTTCCTCGCCTGGTTCGCGGCCGAGGCGCCGGCTGGCGGCCTCACCGAGATGTCCGCGGCCGGGCGCCTGCTGGATGAGCGGCGCCGCCTGCCGGGCTTCGTCGCCGAGAGCTTCCCCGCCATTTCGGGCGCGGGCGAGAATGGCGCCATCGTGCATTACCGCGTGACCGAGGCCACCAACCGCCGGATCAACCCGGATGAGTGCTACCTGATCGACAGCGGCGGGCAGTTCCCGGACGGCACCACCGACATCACCCGCACGCTCTGGAGCGGGCCGGGCGCGGCGCCGGCCACGTTGCGCGCCCGCTTTACCGCCGTGCTCCGCGGCCATGTCGCGCTTGCCACGCTGCGCTTCCCGGCGGGCGTGGCCGGGCCGCATCTGGACGCCATCGCGCGGCGGCCGCTTTGGGATGCGGGGCTCGACTACGACCATGGCACGGGCCATGGCGTGGGCAGCTTCCTCTCGGTGCATGAGGGGCCGGTGGCGTTCAGTCGCGCCGCGCGTGTGGTGCCCATCCGCCCGGGGATGATCCTCTCGGACGAGCCGGGCTATTACCTGCCAGGGGCTTACGGCATCCGCATCGAGAACCTGCTGCTGGCGCGCGACGCGGCGTCAAAGCCTGACCAGGCGAAGCCCTTCCTGGAATTCGAGACGCTGACGCTGGCGCCCTATTGCCGCGCCCTGCTCGACGCGGCCTTGCTGACACAGGCCGAGCGCGACTGGGTCAACGCCTATCACGCCCGCGTTCTGGCCGAGGTGGGGCCGATGCTGGAGGCGCCGGTCCGCGAATGGCTGGCGCGGGAATGCGCGCCGGTCTGATCAGCCGCCCTTCACCACCAGGCTCACATCCACATTGCCGCGGGTGGCATGGCTATAGGGGCAGATCTTCGCATGCGCCTCGGTCGCCAGCGCTTCCAGCTCGGCTTGCGGCAGGGAGGGGTCTTCCACCGTGAGTGCCACGGCCAGGCCAAAGCCACCCCCCTCGCGCGGGCCGATGGAGACAGCCGCCGCCGCCTTTGCGTCGGCGGCGTAGCCGGCGGCAAACAGGTGCTCGGGCGTCGAGGTGCCGGGCTTGCCCGGGCCGCCCATCGCCTTGGGCACGGAGAGATCGGTGACCACGCTGCCATCCTCGGCCGCGGCATGCCCGTTGCGGCCGCCGGTGGCCGTGCAGGCGAGGGAGAAGCGCGCCGCATCCTCGGCGACACCCACCATGCCCGCGATACCGCCGGTGCGCGCCTGGCTGACATGGCAGGCGACACCCGGTACCTCAGGGTCGGTGAAGCGCTCGACCACGACGCGATGGCTGCGCGTGAGGCCGAGATTGGTGAGCGCGGTGTTCACATGGCCGATCTCGGTCGTGTCATCGGCGCGGGCGCCGTGCCAGGGGAGGAGCAGGGCGAGGAGAAGCAGGGCGAGGAGAAGCAGGGCAGGGCGCATGCGCGGGCAAACGTCGCGCGCGGGCGCCGGTTGCTCAGCCGATTCCCGCCATCTCCCGAAACTCCGCTTCGCTCAGCACGCGCAGGCCGAGCTCCGCCGCCTTCGTGGCCTTGGAGCCGGCATCGGCGCCGACGACCACGAAATCCGTCTTCTTCGAGACCGACTTGGTGACCTTGGCCCCCAGCGCCTCGGCCCGCGCCTCCGCCTCCTGGCGGGAGAGCGTCTCCAGCGTGCCGGTGAAGACCAGGGCCTTGCCGGCGAAGGGGTTGTCGGCTGCCTCGACCGCAGCCGTCTCCTCGGGCGTCACCTCGGCCAGCAGCGCGTCGAGCGCGTTCAGGTTGTGCGGCTCGGCGAAGAACTCGACCAGCTCGGTCGCGATGGCGGGGCCGATACCCTGGATGCTGCCCAGCTCCTCCCGCGCCTCGCTGCCGATGATGCGCGCCGCGATCATCCGTTCGCGCAGCGCGGCGATGGAGTGGTAGTGGCGCGCCAGCAGCTTGGCGTTCTGCTCGCCGATGCGGCGGATGCCGAGCGCGAAGAGGAAGCGCTCCAGCGGCGGCGCACGCCGCGCCTCGATCGCGTCGAAAAGCTTTCGGGTGGAGAGCTTGCCCCAGCCTTCCAGCTTCTCCAGCTGTTCGGCATGTGTGTGCAGGCGGAAGATGTCGGCGGGGCCGCGCAGCAGGCCCATCGCGTGCAGCGTGTCGATGCGCTCCTCGCCCATGCCCTCGATGTCGAGGCAGCGGCGGGAGACGAAGTGGCGCAGGCGCTCGACCGTCTGCGCCGGGCAGATCAGGCCGCCGGTGCAGCGGCGCACCACATCGTCATTCTCGCGCACGGCATGGCTGCCGCAGGCGGGGCAGGTGGTGGGGAAGGCGTAGGGGGGGGCGCGGCCGGGCCGGTCCTGGTCCAGCACGGCCACCACCTGCGGGATCACATCGCCCGCGCGTTGCAGGGTGATGGTGTCGCCCTCGCGGATATCCTTCCGGGCGATCTCATCCTCATTGTGCAGCGTCGCGTGTGTGACGGTGACGCCGCCCACGAAAACCGGCTCCATCACCGCGCGCGGCGTGAGCGCCCCGGTGCGGCCCACCTGAATCTCGATCCGCAACAGCCGCGTCTGTGCCTGTTCGGCCGGGAATTTCCAGGCGATGGCCCAGCGCGGCGCGCGGCCGACGAAGCCGAGGCGCGCCTGCCAGTCCAGCCGGTCCAGCTTGTAGACGACGCCGTCGATCTCATAGGCCAGCGAAGGGCGCTCCCGCCCCATCCGCGCCTGGAAAGCGGCGGGCGTCTCGGTCAGCAGATCGGTCGCCCCCTCGCTCACGCGGGTGGAAAGCGGGTTCACGCGGAAGCCCCAGCGCTTCAGGGTTTCCAGCCAGCCGTGATGCGTCGTGGCCGGCGCCTCGCTCGCCTCGCCCATGGCATAGGCGAAGAGCTTGAGCGGGCGTTGGGCGGTGATGGCGGCATCCAGCTGCCGGAGTGATCCGGCGGCGGCATTGCGCGGATTGACGGGGATGGTGACGGCCGGGCCGAGTTTTTCCCCGCGCGCCTTGCGCGCCTCGCGCTCGGCCAGCGCCGCTTCCTGGGCGGCGCGAAATGCGTCGAAGGCGACGCGGTCCATGAAGACTTCGCCGCGGATCTCGATCAGCGTGGGGCAGGGGGCGGGCAATTCGCGCGGCACATCGGCGAGGGTGAGCAGGTTGGCGGTGATGTCCTCCCCCTCCGCGCCGTCACCGCGCGTGGCACCCTTCACGAAGCGGCCGTTCTCGTAGAGCAGGTTCACGCTCAGCCCATCAATCTTGGGTTCGGCGATGAAGTCGAGCGGTTCGTCCTCCGCGAGGCTCAGGAAGCGCCGGATGCGGGCGGCGAACTCGGAAAAATCCTCGGGCGCGAAGGCGTTGTCGAGGCTGAGCATGGGCGCCAAATGCCGGGACTTCGCAAAGCCCTCCACGGCGCGGCCGGAGACCTTCTGCGTCGGGCTCTCGGGCTGCACCAGGGCCGGGTTCTCGGCCTCCAGCGCGCGCAGGCGGCGCATGAGGGCGTCGTACTCGGCATCGGGGATGCGGGGCGCGTCCTTCTCGTAGTAGAGCCGGTCATGCTCGGTGATCTCGGCGATCAGCCTCGCGATCTCGGCTTCGGCGCTCTCGCTCATGCGGCCTCCGTGAGGGCCGCGAAGGCGGCGCCTTCGAGGATGAAGCTATGCGTCCGCGCTTCGCCCGCGCCGATCCCGCGATGGAAGGCCAGTGCCAGCTCGTCGCCTTCATCGGCGTCCCACCAGAGGAATTCGCCGCCATCTTCGGCCGTCGCGGCGGCGAGGGCCGCCACGAGAGCGCGGCCCAGACCCTGCCGCCGCGCCTCTTGCGCCACATAAAGATCGTTCATGATGCCACCCCAGCGGCTGGCCCCGCTGTCATAGAAGGGGTGGCCGGAAACGAAGCCCTGCAGCAGGCCCTCGCCCTCCGCCACCAGCAGCGTGACGCGCGCATCCGCGATCAGGTCGCGCGAGATGCGCTGGGCCGTGATGCGCTCGGGGTGCAGACCGGGCTCGTTGTTCAGCGCGCGGAGGAGGGCGGCGAGCGCTGCCGCGTCACGCCCCTCGGCGCGCCGGATCATGCGACTCCGTCCAGCAGGCTCGCCGCCGCGGCGCGCGCCGCCTCGGTCACCGTCTCGCCGGCCAGCATGCGGGCGATCTCCTCGCGGCGGGCCGGCGCATCGAGCGGCAGCACGCGGGTTTCCGCCTTGCCGCCGCGCACGGCCTTGGCCACCTGCAGATGCTGCGCGCCGCGCGCCGCCACCTGCGGCGAATGCGTCACCACCAGCACCTGAAGACGTTCGGCCACGCGGGCGAGCCGCTCGCCCACGGCTGCGGCCGTGGCGCCGCCGATGCCCGCATCCACCTCGTCGAACACCAACGTCGGCACGGGCGAGCCGCGCGCCAGCACCACCTTCAGCGCCAGCATGAGGCGCGACAATTCGCCGCCCGAGGCGATCTTCACGAGCGCGCCCGGCGTCTGCCCCGGATTGGTCGACACCAGCAGCGTCACGCGGTCCATGCCATCGGCGCCCCAGGCCGCTTCCTCGCGCGGGGCCACCTCGATCACGACGCGGGCGCGGTCGAGCTTGAGCGGCGGCAGTTCGGCGGCCAGCGCCTTTTCGAGCTTCGCGGCGGAGGCACGGCGCGCGGTGGTCAGCGCCTCGGCGGCCTTCGCATAATCGGCGCGGGCGGCCTTGCGGGCGGCTTGCAGGGCGGCGACCCGGCCCGTGCCGGCGTCGAGCGCGGAGAGGCGTTCACGCAGCGCATCCAGATGCGCGGTCAGCTCGACCACCGCCACGCCATGCTTGCGGGCGGCGGAGCGCAGGCCGTAGAGCCGGTCCTCCAGCACTTCCAGGCGGCGGGGATCGGGCAGGGCGTCCACCGCCAGGCGCTCCAGCAGGCGCTCGGCCTCGGCCAGCGCGTCCTGGGCCTGGGTGAGCGCGGCCAGGGCCGGCTGGGCGGATTCATTCGGGGGCGGCAGGCGCTCGAGCGCGCGCGCCGCGCTTCTCAGCGCATTGCCGGGATGGGCGGACCGCCGGTCGCGCGGCTGGATCTCGGCGAGCGCGCTCGCGATCGCCTCGTTGCGGCGCTCGGCCTGTTGCAGGCCCTGGCGCTCCTGCGCGAGGCGCTCCTCCTCGCCCTCCTCTGGGGCGAGTGTGCTGAGTTCCTCCACCGCGTGGCGCAGCCACTCCTCGTCCCTGAGGGCGGCGGCAACGGCGGCCTCGGCCTCGGCCAGGGCGGTCTCCGTGGCGCGCCAGGCGCGGAAGGCGGTGGCGACGCGCCCGCGCGCCGCATCATGCGCGCCGAAGGCATCGAGGAGCGCGGCATGCGTCGCCGGGTCGGCCAGGCCGACCTGGTCATGCTGGCCCTGCACCTCGACCAGGGTCGCGGCCAGGCGCTTGAGCAGGGCCACGCCCACCGGCTGGTCATTCACGAAGGCGCGGGAGCGGCCATCGGCCTGGAGGACGCGGCGCAGAACCAGCGTCTCCTCCGCCTCCATCCCCTGCTCGGCCAGGAGGGCGAAGGCCGGGTGCCCCTCGGGCGGCTGGAAGACGGCGGCGACGCTCGCCTGCGGCTGGCCGGCGCGCACCAGCCCGGCTTCCGCTCGCATGCCGAGGGCCAGGCCCAGCGAATCGAGCAGGATGGACTTGCCCGCGCCCGTCTCGCCGGTCAGCACGGAAAGGCCCGGCCCGAAATTGAGATCCAGCCGCTCGATCAGCACCACGTCGCGAATGGAGAGGGAGGCGAGCATGCGCCCGCCTGCTAGAAAACGCTGTTCCAGGCCCGCCGGAAGAAGCCCGGACGGTCCTGCGGCGCCAGGGAGGCGCCGGGTGTCAGCATGGCGTAGCTGTCCTGGTACCAGGCATTGCCTGGGAAGTTGTGACCGAGCACCGAGGCCGAACGCGCCGCCTCATCCCGCAGGCCGAGGACGAGATAGAGTTCGGTCAGGCGGTGCAGCGCTTCAGGCACATGGTTCGTCGTCTGATAGTCCTCGACCACGCGGCGGAAGCGGCCGATGGCGGCGCTGTAGAGGCCCTGGCGCTGATAGAAGCGGCCGATATTCATCTCGCGCCCCGCCAGGTGGTCCCGCGCCAGGTCCATCTTGAGGCGCGCGTCGCGGGCATAGGCCGTGTTGGGGAAGCGGTTGGCGACGTCCTGCAGGGCCGTCAGCGCGGTTTCCGTGCCCCGCTGGTCACGCTGGCTGTCGGCGATCTGCTCGTAATAGGCGAGGCTGCGGAGGTAGTAGGCGTAGGCGATGTCCCGGTGCGCCGGGTGCAGCTGGATGAAGCGGTCCAGGGTGCCGATGGCCTCGGTGTAGCGGTTGCGCATGTAATCGCCATAGGCCGCCATGATCTTCGCGTTGGTGGCCCAGGTGGAATAGGGGTGCTCGCGCTCCAGCGTCTCGAAGATCTCGACCGCCTGCGGGTAGCGCCGCGCCTGCAGCGCCCCAATTCCGGCCGCGTAAAGCGATTCCGGCGAGCGATCCACAAGCCCTGCGCCGGCGTTGGGCGAGCTGAACAGGCCGGCGGCTGAGCCATCCCACTGGCTGGCGCCGCAGCCCGAGAGGGGCAGCGCGAAGGCAAGGAACAAGGTGGCACGAGTAAATGGGCGCATGGGCGGTGGAGGCTCCGATCGGACGGCTCTATACCATGGGAGCCGGCGATGCGCACAAGTGGGCCGGGCGCGCGGCGCCTTGGGCAGGCTCAGGCGGCGACGAGCTTTTCGCGCTCCACCTCGACCAGCGCGGCACCGCCGGTGGAGCGCCAGTTGCGGCTGTCCCGCAGCAGGGCGAGGAGAAGCTGGTTGTTCAGCGCATGGCCCGAGCGGTGGCCCGTGAAACGGCCGAGCAAGGGTGCGCCGGCCAGCGCCAGATCGCCCACCACATCCAGCATCTTGTGGCGCACGAACTCATCCGGACGGCGCAGGCCACCGGGGTTTAGGATCATCGGACCGTCCACCACCACGGCATTGGCCAGGCTGCCGCCCTGGGCGAGGCCCGCCGCGCGCAGGCGAGCCACATCCTCGGCGAGGGTGAAGGTGCGGGCATCGGCCAGCTCGCGGCGGAAGCTCTCCACCGAGATGCGCAGCGAAAGGCTCTGGCGGCCGATCGCGGTTTCGCCGAAATCAATGCTCACCGTCGCATCGAAAGCGGGCTCCGGGTTGGGCGAAAGCTCGGCCCAGGCCCCGTGGCTGTCCTCGACGCGGACCCGGCGGAGCACTTCGATGGCGGCGCGGGGGGCGTAATGTTCTACCGTTCCCGCGCAGTCGATCAGGAAGAGAAAAGGAGCGGCGGAACCGTCCAGGATCGGCACTTCGGGGCCATCCAGCTCGATTCGGGCGTCATCAATGCCGGCGGCAGCCAGCGCCGCCATGATGTGTTCGATGGTGCCGACGCGGGCGGCGCGGTTGTCGGGCAGGCCGATCTGCGTGCAGAGCCGGGTTTCCACCACCAGGTCGTGCCGGGCGGGAATGTCGAGGCCGAGGTCGCTGCGGTGGAAGACGATGCCCGAGCCGAGCGGGGCTGGCTTGAGGGTGAGCGAGATCGTCAGCCCCGAATGCAGGCCGACGCCGCGGCAGCCGATGCTGCTGGCGAGCCGGCGGCGCGTGAGGCCAGCCCCGTGCGAGGCCGCGCGGAAATCCTGAGGGCCGTAGCCATGCGTCAATGGAGCGAAACCATCCATGTGTTGAAAGCCCCCGTTTGACCGGATCGATGCTTCCCCCGCACCTCTTCCGGAGGCTGAATGTGACAGGAGCAATGACATGCCGCCAGTCAAGCGTTGTTTCTCAATATTTCGCCATAACTATCTGAAAATGAACGATTTCAATGTGAAGTTTTTCGTCTGAATTTCGCCATATTCGTTCGCGGTCGCATCAAGTTGTGGCAAGGCATCATGGCTGGCCGATATTCCATCACCGCGTGGGACGCATGCGCAGGCCGCGGGGCGAAGGCGGGAAAGCGCGGAAACAGGCCTTTCTTTGGCCCCCGTCCGGGACCACAAGAGGGGGATGAATCGCCGCCCGCTGCTCGCCCTTCCCGCCCTGCTCGTCGCCGCACCGCTCGCGGCGCAGACGCCGGGCCAAAACGCCCCCCGGCCGCTGCCCGCCCTCACCGAGGCGGACCGCGCCGTACTCGGCCGCATCGAGGCCTATTTCAACGGCATGACCACGCTGCGCGCCCGCTTCCTGCAGATCGCGCAGGGCGGGGCCGCGGCCGAGGGCACCGCCTGGATCTGGCGCCCGGGTCGCATGCGCTTCGAATACGACCCGCCGGAGCCCACGCTGCTCATCGCGGCCGATGGCCAGTTTTTCCATTACGACCGGCAATTGAAGCAGCCCACCATCGTGCCGCTCTCCTCCACGCCGCTCAGCGTGCTGCTGCGCAATCCGCTCCGCCTCGCGGGTGACATCACGGTCGCCGGCTTCGAGCGCTCGGGCGGCCTGGTGCGCGTGACCGTGCATCGCACCAACCAGGCGGCGGAGGGCCAGATCCAGCTCATTCTGGAGGAACAGCCCATGGCCCTGCGCCAATGGGTCGTGCTCGACCCGCAGGGGCGCAGCACGCGCGTCACGCTCACGCAGGTGCAGATGGGCGAACGCTTCGATCCCTTCCTGTTTGCCTTCAACGATCCCCGCTTTCGCGAGGAACTGGAGCAACAGCGATGAAATTTCGACGCCTCATCGGTCCAATTGCCTTGAATCTGCCGCAACGAATCGGTTTGTTACCGTGATGCGACCGATCATTGGCATCTCCTGCTGCGTGAAGGCCTTCGGGATCTTCAATACGCCCAACCATGCTGCCTCCGACAGCTATGTGCGCGTCGTGCTGGGCCCGGTCGGGGGTGTCCCCGTGCTGCTTCCCGCTGCCGGTGAGGCGCTCGCGCCGCAAATCCTGCCACGCCTCGATGGCCTGATCCTGACCGGCAGCCGCAGCAATGTCTGGCCCGGCCATTATGACGGCCCGGACCACGCCGAGGGCACGCCCGAGGATCAGCGGCGCGACGCCACCACTCTGCCGCTGATCCGCGCCGCCATCGCGCAGGGGGTCCCCCTGCTGGCGATCTGCCGCGGCATGCAGGAGTTGAACGTGGCGCTCGGCGGCTCGCTCGACCAGCGCATCCAGGATCTGCCCGGCCGCATGGACCACTCCACCCCCTCGGACCAGCCCATCCCGCTGGTGCGGACCGGCAAGGCCCATGCGGTGCGCCTGGCGGCGGAGGGGGTTCTGCATGACCTGGCCGGGCGCCCGGAAGTCCCCGTCAATTCTCTTCATAATCAGGGTGTTCAACGCCTTGCCCCTCGCCTGGAGGCGATGGGCTGGGCACCCGATGGTACGGTCGAGGCGGTGCGCGTGCGCGAGGCGTCGGGCTTTGCCTGGGGCGTGCAGTGGCATCCGGAGTATGACTGGGAAACGGACGCTTTCAGCCGGCGGATTTTTGAGGCTTTCGGGGAAGCTTGCGCCGCGCGCACCGCGCGCCCCCAACACCATGCGGCGCGGCTGCGCGAGGCGGCGGAATAGGCCCAAAAATCGAGAGGGTTGTCGTCGATTCGAGTCGATTGGGCTTGGCTTCGAACCTATGTCGGGTTATGACTCGCCTGTCGGCGGTGGTTCATCCGCTGATGGACGCTCCGATTCCCCCAATCGGCTCGCCCGACCTTTCCGATCGGAAGTATGAACAGTACGGGCGCCCGACCACCCCCCTGGTCGGGCGCTTTTCTGTTTGGGCGGCTCTTGCAACCCCGACGCAGGCACCCTGGCATCCCGCTCGAAGCCGGGTCAAGCCAGGCCGGGCAGGTTTCCCCCCCTCGCAAGCTGGTCTAGAGCATGGCGGCTGAGGTGAAGGCACCGAGGCGCTGAAACACACTCTCTCATGATGGCCAGCCCCTCATCGCGGCCCGGCTCGTCGGCATCCCCGGAAGGAGCGCCCATGCCCGAATACGTCATTTCACCCCCGGCCATCTCGGCCGTCCCCATCAAGGGCAGCCAGGCGATGTTCCCGGTCCGCCGCATTTTCTGCGTCGGCCGCAACTACGCCGAGCACGCGATCGAAATGGGCAGCGACCCGACGCGTGAGCCGCCCTTCTACTTCACCAAGCCCGCCGACGCGCTGCTGATCAACGGCGCGGACATGCCCTATCCCACCGTCACCAAGTCCCTGCACCATGAGATGGAACTGGTCGTGGCCATCGGCACCGGCGGCAAGAACATCGCCATCGCCGATGCGCTCAAGCATGTCTGGGGCTATTGCGCCGGCCTCGACATGACCCGCCGCGACATCCAGAACGAGGCGAAGAAGACCGGCCGCCCCTGGGACATGGGCAAGGGCTTCGACCTCTCTGCGCCCATGGGCGCGCTGATCCCGGCCGCCGGCTTTGACCCCTCCAAGGGCAAGATCGAGCTGAAGGTGAACGGCAAGGTCACCCAGACCTCCGATCTCTCGAAGCTGATCTGGTCCGTTCCCGAGGTGATCGCCAACCTCTCGGAACTGGTCGAGCTTGCCCCCGGTGACCTCATCATGACCGGCACGCCCGAGGGTGTGGCCGCCGTGGTCCGTGGCGACGTGCTGGAAGGCTTCGTCGAGGGCGTGGGCGAGATCAAGACGAAGATCGTCTGAGAGCCTCAGCCGGCGCCACCCAGGAGCCGGGCCAGCGGGCCCGGGTCCAGCGCCGCCAGGACAGGGTGCGGGCCGAATCGCTCTCCCGCCGCCGTCTCCAGCAAGTGCAGGGCGGCGCTCACCAGGGGCGCGGGCGTCTGGCTGGCCCGTGCCATGGCTTCCAGGAAGGCAAGCCCACCGCCTGTCTCCGCCAGCGGCCGGCGTTGGGCGGGTAGCCCGCCCTGCTCGGTCACGAGGGCTGCGATTCCCGGCAGGTCGCTGCGGCCCACCGCCAGGCCAACGGCGTCTCGCTCTGCCGCCAAGCCGAGCAACAACCTTCCCACCGCATGCGGCACGGCCTGGGGGGCCAGGATGCGCGCCGCCTCGATCAGGGCGCCCGGCTCGGCGAGGCCCGCCGCCAGCACATCATCGAGTGGCTCGACCGGCAGGCCGAACAGCTCCACCACCAGCTCGGCGAGGCCCGGCGTGGCATCGCGCGGCAAGCCGCCCAGCCAGAGGCGAGGCCTGAGCGCCGTCACCTCCACCACGCCATCCGCGCCGCGCGCCGCCAGCACCGGCGGGACCGGCAACGCGCCGAGACGCGGGATGAGGCCGCGCGCCGCCGTGAACTGATGCAGCAGCGCCGGGGCGAGGCCCGCTGCCGGCGCGAGGAGGATATCGGGCGCGCCCACCAGGGCGCTGGCAAGCCGCTGCAGGATTCCAGGCAGGGCGACCGGGGGAAGCGCCAGCAGGATCACCTCGGCGGTTTCGGTCGCGCGCCACAGATCGGCGGCCACGCGAATTCGCCAGCGTCCCTCCAGCACGCCCCGCGTCGCGAGTTCATGCCCCAGATGCCGCGTGCCGCCACCGCGCGGCGACCAGAGCGTGACGTCATGCCCACGCCACGACATCAACGCCGCCATCGCGCTGCCGGCAGGTCCCGCGCCGAGAACGGCGACCCTCATTCGGTTGGTTCTACCTCTTGCTCCGGTTGGGGTGCCAAAATGCGCCCGGCCGGGGGCGCGCCGCAACAGCTGTCACGCAGGATTCGCCAATGCGTCATTGCCCTGTTGGCGAACGCACGATAGCGAACGGCCATGAGCACAGACGCGCAGCCTCTGCCCCATCCCGCCTCACCCCCCGTCCTGCCCGAGGCGCGGCGCATGAAGCGCGGCCGGCCGCTGCGCTTCCAGCCGCGACTGCCGGGGCAGATCTGGAATGACGTGCTGGGCGAGCGCCCGTTGGGCGGGCGGCTGCGGGCGATCCGCCGGATCTCGACGGCCATCCTCTTCACGCTCCTCTGCATTCCCATCCAGGCCGTTCTGGTGCAGTTCGAGGGTCCAGCCAAGAACCGCTTCGCGCGCTTCTACCACCGGACGCTGTGCTGGCTGATCGGCCTCAAGCTGCGCGTCATAGGCCAGCCCTGCCAGCACCCGCGCACCCTCTATGTCTCCAATCATTCCTCCTGGCTCGACATCCTGGTGCTGGGCGCGACCCTCGATGCGCGATTCGTCTCCAAGGCGGAGGTCGCGCAATGGCCGCTGATCGGCTGGGTGGCGAAGCTCGGCCGCTCCATCTTC
>JAIYCD010000085.1 GCA_027488195.1 Acetobacteraceae bacterium
CAAGCTCACACACCGCGACATGGGGCCGCGCGCCCGCTACCTCGGCAAGCTCGTCCCCGCCGAGGTTCTGGTCTGGCAGGACCCGATCCCGGAGGTCACCCAGCCGCCGGTGGATGCTGGCGACGTCGCCGCGCTCAAGGCGCAGATCCTGGCCTCGGGGCTGTCCATCGCCGATCTCGTCTCGGTCGCCTGGGCCTCGGCCTCCACCTTCCGCGGCTCGGACAAGCGGGGCGGCGCCAATGGCGCGCGCATCCGCCTGGCACCCCAGAAGGATTGGGAGGTGAATGAGCCCGCCAAGCTCGCCCGCGTGCTGGGTGTGCTGGAGGGCATCCAGGCCGGCTTCAACGCGAAGGGCGTGCGCCAGGTCTCGCTGGCGGACCTGATCGTGCTCGGCGGCAATGCGGCCATCGAGCAGGCGGCCAAGGCGGCAGGCGTCACGGTGGATGTGCCCTATATCCCCGGCCGCGCCGATGCTTCGGCTGCGCACACGGATGTCGCTTCCTTCGCCGTGCTGGAGCCGAAGGCGGACGGGTTCCGCAACTTCGTCGGCGAGGAGAATGGCGTCTCGCCCGAGGAGCGGCTGGTCGATCGTGCGCAACTGCTGACGCTGACCGCGCCCGAGATGACCGTCCTGGTGGGTGGCCTGCGCGTGCTGGGTGCCAATGTCGGCAGCGCGCCGCATGGCGTCTTCACCACGCGTCCGGGTGCGCTCACCAACGACTTCTTCGTGAACCTGCTCGACATGGGCACGGCGTGGTCGCCTTCGGCCGACCAGCACGGGCTCTATATCGGTCGGGACCGTGCGAAGGGGAATGTGAAGTGGACGGCCACGCGGGTGGACCTGGTCTTCGGCTCCAATTCGCAGCTGCGGGCGCTGGCCGAGGTCTTCGCGGTGGACGGCGCGCATGCCGCCTTCGTGCATGACTTCGTGGCGGCCTGGACCAAGGTGATGAACCTGGACCGCTTCGACCTCGCCTGAGGCAGCGCCTGCGTGAGGGCCGCCGGGGCGAGAGCCCCGGCGGCCTTTTTGTTTTCAGATGCGGCCCTGCACGGCCATGGTCGCGCGGGCGGCCGCCTCGACCTCCAGCGGGTCATCCGGGGCATTGCGCGGCACGCGGCGGAAGGCGGCGCGGCGCGCGTCATGCCCGTAGGGATCGGGAAAAATCGCGACGCGCCCCTCGGCATCCGGCCAGGCGGTCATGTAGGCGAGGACCACCTGCACCTCCTGCAGCGGGTGCAGCTCGATCGTGCGGCCGGTCGCGACCTGTTCGTTCAGCGCCTCGACCGGCATGTCGAGCATCCAGGCGCAGAGGTCGCGGATGGCCTCCACCCGCACGCAGCCATGCGAGAGGGCCCGCGCCTCGCGCGCGAAGAGGGCGGGGCGGTTGGTGCCGTGCAGGAAGATGCCGTCCGAATGGAGCAGGCCCAGGCGCAGCGGCCCGAGCGGATTGTTGGGCCCCGGCGGCTGGATCAGGCGGTTGCCCACGACCTGGAAGCCGCCCGTGCCGCTCGCGCGGATTTCGCCCATGATGCTGGGCGGCACATGCCACGGAGGATTACAGCGCACCGAGGTGGCGAAAGTGAGGAGTTGCGGCGTGCGGTTGCGCGGCGTGCCGACGACGACGCGTGAGCGCAGCACTTCGCGCCCTGCCTCGAAGGCGATGAGCTCGGCACCCGCGATGTTCACGAGGATGAGGCGCGGGGCGGCCCAATCCACATCCATCTCCTCCAGCCGCTCCAGCGTGCGATCGAGGGCGAGGCTGGCCCTGGGGCTGGCCAGCGCCGCCGTGTCTCGCGCGCGGCGCAGCGCGTCGGGCATCGGCAGCGCCCGGGCCGGCGGGGCGAGGGCCAGGAGGGGCGCGGCGAGCAGCAGGCGGCGGGAGAGGTTCATGCGGATAACGGGCCGATGGATACGCCTCCATGCTAGGCAGCGACTCGCCTGAATCTCAACGCAAATCCACGCGCGCCTGGGACGCCCGGTATATGATCGCGCCATGTTGCACGCCCTCCGGCGTGATAGGCTGGTACTCGGAACAAGACGCACAACGAGGAAGGACAAGCCGCATGGCCGATCTCATCATCATTGCCTATGACAGTGTCGCCACCGCCCAGGCGGCGCGTGCCAAGCTCGTGGAGTTGCAGGGCCGCTACCTGATCGAACTCGGCGACGCCGTGGTGGCCGAGCGCGAGGCCGATGGCGGCGTGAAGCTGCACCAGCCGGTGAACCTGACGGCCGTGGGCGCGGCCTCGGGCGGCATGTGGGGCGCGCTGATCGGGCTGCTCTTCCTGAACCCGCTGCTGGGTGCCGCCGTCGGCGCCGGCGCAGGTGCCCTGAGCGGCAAGTTCACCGATCTCGGCATCAACGATCAGTTCATGAAGGACACGGCGGCGGCGCTGGCGCCGGGTGCGGCCGCGCTTTGCGTGCTGGTGCGCAAGGTGACGGCGGACAAGGTGATCCCCGAGATGGCGCATTTCGGCGGCAAGGTGCTGCAGACGAGCCTGAGTGCCGAGCAGGAAGCGAAGATCGACGCTGCGCTGAAGGCCGGTTGACGCCGTCGGGCCGCGGCCTCGCGGAGCGAGCGTTGCGGCCCGCCGGACACATCCCCCGCAGGGCGCCTTGCCTGAAAAATGGATGAACCCTAATCGGGCGCATCCGCAGGGCAGGGCCGCGGAGGGAGAGAAACGCATGCCGTCATCGCAACGCCGCATGGGCCGACGCGCCGTGCTTGCCGCAGCCGCGCTCGCCAGCGCCCCCCCAGCCATCACGACCCTGGCACCCACCGCGCGCGCGCAGGGCGCCCCTGATCGTCCCGTCCGGCTGGTGGTGGGCTTCCCGCCCGGCACCGCGCCCGATGTGGTGGCGCGCCTGCTGGCCGATGCGCTGCGCGAGGTCTGGCCGGCCGGCGTGGTGGTGGACAACCGCGCTGGCGCCGGCGGGCACATCGCGGCGCAGGAGGTGGCGCGGGCCGCGCCGGACGGCACCACGCTGTTCCTGGGCGAACTCGGCACGCTGGCCATGGCGCCTTCCACCCATGCCCGGCTGAACTTCGACCCGGCGCGTGATTTCGCGCCGATCGGCGAGGTGGCTTCCATCGGCTTCGCCTTCGTGGTGCCGGCGTCCCTGCCGGTTTCCGACATGGCGGGCTACGCCGCCTGGGCGCGCAGCCAGCCGCAGATTTTCCTGGGCACCTTCGGCGCCGGCACGCCCGGTCATTTCGGGGCCTCCATGCTCGCCGCCCGCCTTGGCGGCCGGGGCGAGCCCGTGCATTTCCGCAGCACTGGCGAGGCGATGACGGCGATTCTCGGGGGCAATGTGCAGGGGATGTTCGGCACGGTGGCCTTGGTGGCGCCGCATGTGCAGGGCGGACGGCTCAAGGCGCTGGCAGTCACCACGGCCGAGCCGGTGGCGCTGCTGCCCGGCGTGCCCACGATGGCGCAGGCGGGCTATGAGGGCCTGGGCTTCGCCTCCTGGTTCGGCGTGGTCGCACCCGCCGCGACGCCCGAGCCGGTGCAGGCCACGCTCGAGGCCGGGCTTCGCCGCGCCATGGCCAATCCCGCGCTGCGCAGCCGCCTGCAGGAGGCGGGCTTCCGCCCGGGCGACGGCGAGCGGGCGGGCTTCGCCACCCTGATCCGCAGCGAGACCGCGCGCTGGGCCGAGGTGGTTCGCGCCACCGGCTTCCGCGCGATCGAATAGCGCCCGCGCTCAGATGGCGTGGATGGCCACGCGCACCGAATCCGGGCGGCGTTCGCCCAGGCCGAGGAAGAGGCTGCGATGCAGCCAGGCATGGGCGGGAGAGGCCGTCTCGAAGACCGGCGCGGTGCGGAAATAAACGCGCTCGGGCGGCACGGGCTCACCCCGCAGCAGCCGGGCCATGTCCTCGGGGGCGGCGTGGCGCAGCCCGCGATTGACGATGTAGACCAGCGCGCCATCCGCCAGCTTCAGCGTGTAGCGCGCCTCGATCTCGGCCACGCCGTCGTCGCGGATCAGCTGGAAATCGGCACCGCCGGGCAGCACCTCGCCATTCAGGCGTGGGCCCTCGATCCGGCCGCCGAGGATGGGGATGATGCGACGTTCGCCGCCGGGCACACGGCCGATGCCAAGCGCCAGGCCCACCGCCACCTCCACCGTGCCGATCCAGTCACAAGTAGGTTGCATCGTGACCTGCCGCTCCCTTTTTTGGCGGGAAGGGGTGGTGTCCGTACCATGCGGCGGAAATGGTGGGCGCTCACGGGCTCGAACCGTGGACCCGCTGATTAAGAGTGAGTGACCGAGCGAGGCGTTGCGTCGCTCCCTGTCCCATAACTATCGAAAAAGTCTGAATTGATAGCTTCAAGAAGCATCCCTAAGTTTCCTCATGTCTCCCCACATCGCAAAGTTTCGTTGCCCCCATCTTGCCCCCAACGACTTCCGGGGGCAGATTCAGGGGCAACGGAAATCAGTGGGTGGTCATGAAACGCGACCTAAACGATGCATGGCTTCGCACCTTGAAGCCGCCCGCCAAGGGCCGGTTGGAGCTGCGCGACACGAACACAAAGGGCCTGGTGCTCCGCATCACGCCGACCGGGGCCGCGACTTGGAGCCTCCGGACCCAAACGGCGGACGGCAAGCACACGCGCCCCAAGCTCGGCACCTGGCCGGCCATGGGCATCTCGGCGGCCAGGAAGGCCGCGCGCGCTGCCCTCGCCTCGGTTGAGGGCGGCGCCGATCCGATCAAGGAGAAGAAGGACGCCAGGGCCGCCCGGAAGGCGCAGGCCGAGGCCCTGACCGTCGCGGATGCGCTCACGGCCTGGCAGGCCCATGGCACGGCGCGCAGCCTGCGGCCCTGGTCACCGCGCTATGCGGCCGAGGTGGCGCGGATCGCTCGGCATGACATCGAGCCAGCCCTCGGCAAGCGGAAACTCGGCGAGACGACGCGGGAGGATTGGACCGCGCTTGTCGCTGGCAAGGCGAGGCGGGCGCCTGTCATGGCTGGGCTGCTCTACCGGGTGGTATCATCCTTCATCGGCCATGCCGAGGCGGCCGGCTGGGTGGATGAGGCCCTCCTCCCCCGCAAGGGGGCCGCGAAGCTGGCGCCCCCTCCGGCTGCACGGGAGCGTGTGCTCACCGACGCCGAGCTTGCCGCCATCTGGAAGGCGGCGGACCGGGAGGCGCCCAAGCTGCGCGCCTTCATCCGCCTCTTGATGCTCACCGCCGCGCGAGAGGGCGAGCTCGCCGACATGGTGGCCGGTGAGGTGGACCTCGAGGCCGGCCGGTGGACGATCCCTGGCGCGCGGACGAAGAACCGCCAGGGCTATACGCTGCCCCTCTCACCCATCGCGCTGGCCGAGCTGGCTACCGTCTGGCCGAACGAGGATCCCGAGCCAGGGCATTTCATCCTCGGCCGGACGGGTGGCAACGGGTTCCGCGGCTTCAGCAAGTTGAAGGCGCGCCTGGACGAATCCAGCCAGGTGAGAGCCTGGCGCTGGCACGATCTGCGCCGCACGGCCCGAACCGGCATGACGCGCCTTGGCGTGCCGCGTGATCATGCCGAGGCTGCCATCAACCATATCAGCGGGCGCAGCGCGCTCGAGCGGACCTATGACCGGCATGATTTCGCGCCGGAGGTGATTGCCGCCCTCACACTCTGGCAAGCCCATGTGGCCGGCCTGGTGAGCGCCTCGGCCGAGGTGGTGGCGCTGCCCAAGCGCAAGCGCGCTGGCGGCTAAAAGATCCGCGCGCGGCGGTTCCGCGCACCTGAGGGCGGCCGGCGCGGGAGGTGGATCTCCCGAACCGGCCTGACCCCGAACTTGTGAGAGAAGCACATGAACGAGGCTGAGAAGACGATTACCACGAGTGCCCGCAAACCTCTGCCGAGGCCGGATGAGTTGGAGATGATGGACCGCTCTGCCTTCATGCTTGCCTTTCATGAAGAGATGCAGGGGGCCGACCCTAACGAGCCCATCGATGCAGCATTCGATCGGGCAATGACACGGGTGCAAGCCTTTCTCGCGGATCGCGCAGCGCGGTCAAAGGCGCCGGATTGCAGCCCGAAAGCCGCTTTGCGGATGCCTGGCGCATGAGCGGCGCCTTCGAAGCGGCCGCTGCCGCTACCCCACGGCGAGTGCGTAACCTCCGCTTATACCTCGGCAAAAGCGAGGCAGAGATGGCGGAAGCGATGGGCGTTTCCGTTCGATCCTATCGCGCATTGGAAGTGAGGCAGCGGCGGCGCAATTGGGTGCAGGTGTTCGGCTGCTTGGTAAAGGTGACAGGAGTTTCACTGACTTGGCTGGCGACGGGGCATCCCCCGCATTGCGCGAGTTGGGCGGCGCGAATCGATGCGGTTCCTTTTGGGCCAGATGGCCGCGTTCTTTCGATTGAGTGTCGTTAGCGGGAAGATCGACTGCGCTGCGCTTGCTCGCGTAGTCTGACCCTCGGCGGGGCAGGGCCGGCCAGCCCGCGCGGTTTCCGCACCGCGCAGCCCCGCCGCTTCTCATGCGGAGCGCCAGCGGAGGCGTGATGAAAGAAGATATTCCCCCCGACCCCGACGCATGCAAATGGTCGCCGGGCCATCCTTTCTTCCCGAGGGGGGGTGGTCATCCCGCCTCGGTTCAAGAGCTATTGAGGGCGACGGATGAATATGAGTGGTTCCGGGCCGTTCAAAGGATCATCAACGACCTATTTGATGCATGGTCAAAGAAAGAGCCGATGCCGGTCTATCGCCCTATCTGCGAGCTCGAAAGGGCCTACATAGACCAACTAACTGCGCTCATTGCCGGCGGCTTTAAGTCGCCTGGAAAGCGTGAATTTTCTTCGATCAGAGCTGACCTGCATGCCAGTTACATAAAATCCAGCATGTCTCGAGGAGATGTAGCCACATTCATGGACGCAGTGCGCCTCATTCAGCTTATGGCCGGCCTCTCGGTTGATGCGGCGCGCAAAAGGGTTGAGGAATTAGAGCGTCGCGGCTTCATCGAGCGGCTTCCCCGTTCCGCCCCGTTTGGAAAGAAGGGTGGGGCAAGTCTCCGATAGAGCCGCGATTGGAATGATGGATATGGAGATGCCTCAACTTTCTGAGGGCTTCACATGTCGTCTGGATATGTTCCGACCGATCCCGTCCTAACCGCCGACCAGGCTGCCGCCGAGGCAGGTTGCAGCCTGCCGACCTGGTGGCGCGGTGTTTCCTCCGGCCGCTTCCCGAATCCCTTCTATCCGGCGCCGCGAGCGCCGCGCTGGCGCCGATCCGAGGTGCTCGCCGCGCTCGAGGCAACCCGCCTGAGCCCGGCCGACGCCATGATGGCGCGACGGGCCGCAAAGCTGGCCAAGGCGAGCTAGGCGGCTATGTCCCCCTCCCGTGCGAGACGCCAGAGGCGAGCCAGGCAGGAAGCCCGGCGCCTGGCAGAGGAAGCGCGTCACCTGGCTGAGCGCCAGCGCGCGGCGGCTTTAATCCAGGCATACC
Organism: Acetobacteraceae bacterium; assembly: GCA_027488195.1. Taxonomy (GTDB): domain Bacteria; phylum Pseudomonadota; class Alphaproteobacteria; order Acetobacterales; family Acetobacteraceae; genus Roseococcus. The sequence goes on from JAIYCD010000085.1 coordinate 7,437, forward strand.
GCAAGGCATATGCCGCCCATAACGGAACGCCCAAGATCAGCTTTGCGCTCTTCGATGCGATCCTCGAGCGCGCCCTATGGCCGCAACTCTCTCCGCGACGGCGCAATGAGGGCGGGCGATGAACGCCGCCGAACTCGCCGCGCGGTTCGGATTGAAGCGCAACGGCCGCGAGTTTCGCGGCGCCTGCCCGTGTTGCGGCAAGCCCTCCCTGACCGTCGAAGACAAAAGCGGCCGCACCTTCTGGCGCTGCTTCTATGGCTGCGACCAAGGCGACCTGACCCGCGCGCTTCTCGGCGGTGAGGTGGTGCGCTCGCCCATGCCGGCGAACTCGCCGAACCCCGATGAAGCCGACCGGCGCCGCGCCGCGATGGACCTATGGGACAAGGGCCTCGCCCTCGCGCCTGGTGATCCGGTGACGGCCTATCTCACGGGCCGCCAGGTGCCCCCGCCAGTCGGCGCGCCGCTGCGCTATCTGCGCGAAGCCAAGCACCCTTCCGGCGCGCGGTTGCCGTGCATGCTCGGCCTGGTGACGGATGCGGCAGGGCGAGGTGTCGCGCTGCATCGGACATTCCTCGCGCCAGGTGGTGCCGGCAAGGCCAAGGTGGAACCCGCCCGCATGACGCTCGGCCAAGTGAAGGGCGGAGCGGTGCGCCTCTACCCGCCTGGCCCGCGCCTGGTTATCGGCGAGGGCCTCGAGACAAGCCTCTCCGCCGCCCTGCTGTTGAAACTGCCGGCATGGGCTGCCGTCTCGGCCGGCAATATGGCCGATTCGCTAATCCTCCCGGCCGAGGTGCGAGAGGTGGTCATCGCCGCCGATCATGATGAGCCGGGCCGGAAGGCCGCGCAGCGTGCGGCGGCGCGCTGGAAGGCCGAGGGCCGGCGCGTGCGGATCGCTCTGCCCGACAAGCCCGGCGAAGACTTTAACGACCTTCTGAGGCGCCGCTCCCATGGCGAATGATGGTTTTAGCATCGACGACCCGGAAGACGATCCGCCCGCCGATGGCGCCCAAGCGAAACGCAGCCGCCGCGACAAGCTGGCGCTGTTGCTCTCTGATGTGGACCTCTGGCGAAGCCCCGATGGCGTGGCGCATGCGTCCGTTCCCATGGGTCGGCACCGCGAACATATGCGCGTCCAGTCGCGCGATTTCCGGATCTTCCTCCTCACGGCCTTCTACGCCGCGCATGGTGCCGGCCTTTCCGGCACGGCGCTTGGCGAGACGGTCAATCTCGCCGAGGCGCGCGCGCTGAGCTCCGGAGACGTGAAGCTGCCGTGGCGCCGCTTCGCGCTGCATGACGGCGCGATCTGGGTTGACCTCGGCGGCGGTGATCCGGAGGGCGAGCGGCGCGCGGTGCGGATCACGGGCGAAGGGTGGCGCATCATCGCGCCGGCCGATGTGGAACCCTGCTTCCTGCGCGCGCCGGATGCGCTGCCCCTGCCATGCCCTGAACCAGATGGCGCGAAGCCTGCGGACTTGGCGCAATTCGTCAACGCTGATGAGGAAGGCCAATCGCTGATTTGGGGTTGGCTACTAGCCGCCGCGCGGCCCTTCGCCGAGGGTGGCAACTATCCCATCGCCCTGCTTCATGGCGAGCAAGGGAGCGGCAAGAGCGGCGCCTCGCGCGTCCTGCAAAGCCTGATTGATCCGAGCACCCTCACGGGCCGTGCGCTCCCCCGTGAAGAGCGCGATCTTTTCGTCTCTGCCAATAACCGGCACCTGCTGGCCTTCGACAATCTGAGCGGCCTCAACGATGCCTTTGCGGATTGCTTCTGCCGCATCGCCACGGGCGGCGGATTCTCGGCGCGGGCGCTGCACACGGATGGCGATGAAAGCATCTTCACCGCTGTCCGCCCGCTGCTGTTCAACGGTATCCCTTCAACCATCCTGGCCCGCCCCGATCTGGCGGAGCGCGCGCTAAGCATCGAACTCCGCACTCTCACGCATCGCCGCACCGAGGCTGCGATGCGAGCGGAGTTTAAACGCCTTTGGCCTGGCCTCCTCGGCCTTCTCTACGATGGCATAGCGGCTGCCCTGCGGAATATCGCGACGATGGAAATCGCCGATGCGCCGCGCATGGCGGATGCGGCTCACTGGGCCGAGGCAGGCGCGCCAGGGCTGGGCCTCGAGCCTGGTGTCATCGCAACCGCCTGGCGCGCGAATCGCCATCAAGCCGACCGCGCCGCGCTCGAGGTGGATGACGTGGCTGTGAGTGTGGTCGCGCTGCTGAACAGGCAACGCGAGAAGGAGAATCGCAACGAATGGCGCGGCAGCCCGACCGATCTCTATGACCGCTTGGTGGCTTTGGTGCCGGAGCGGGTTTCGCGCTCGCCCCTCTGGCCAAAGAATGCGAAGGGGCTGGGCGCCAAGCTTACACGCCTGGCCCCCAGCATGCGGGCCGTGCATCGCGTCGAAATCCTGGCCGGCAAGGGCGGCGCCGACGGCGCGCGGTGGTGGCATGTTCGCGGGCTCTGATCATGGCGCCCTCCTGCTTGTGGAGGCGGACGCCGAGCAGCTCGGGGAACTCGGGGGCGGGTTGCAGCTCACGGGCGCCGCGCGCTCCGCCTGGCACCGCGAGCTCTGCGCCTTGGGTGACTTCGCGGTTGCAACGCGCCGCATGAGGCCGCCGATCCGCCGAAAGGATCGGGACCGATGGGCCAAAGCACTGCACGCTTTGCTGAGCGCCGAACAAGAGGCGGTGTGGTGTGAGCATGGGCCGCCGCCTCTCCCCCCCGAGTTTCGCGGGCTGGCGCTGGCCTGGCTTGCCGCTCCGCCAGCTCGGACGCGAATGCCGCGAAGCTACCCGCTGCGCGTGACGGAGCGCCTTGCCGAGCTCTACCGCGACGGCTTCGGGCGCTGGCCCTCCGCGCAAGAGACGGGTCGGGGGCTGCGCTTCATGTGCGCCTTCCATATGCGCCTGGCCGAGCTTCCCATCGTGCCCCGCTATGTCGCGCCCTCGCTCGACGCGGAACGCTACAGGCTTCGCCAGGTGCTCACGCAATGGCGAAACGGGAACGCTGATCCGAGCGGTTCCGCCCATGCGCCTGGCGCTCCCCCCTCCTAACTTCCTCGCAGCAAAGGATCCCAACATGAAGCAACCTGGCCCGATCTTCGCCATGGTGCCCGCCAGCATTGGCCGCGTTGACTGCGCTCTGCCGGGCACTGCGTTCACCCTGACAACCTACGGATTGATCCTCGCCCATGAGGGGGTGGCGCTGATCCAGCATCTTGACCCGACGACGATGCTCGCTCTCGGCATGCTCATGACGCGTGCGGGGACCGTGCTGGGCGGCGACACCGAGGCCGCTATCTCATTCCTGCGCGGCGCCGATCAGGCCGAAGCGGTGCAACCTGTTCAAGCCGAGGTGCAGCATGACGCAAACCTCGCTCATTGAAGCGCCCCTGATGGAGCGGCGATTTCTTCAGCTCGATGCAACGCCGGCCGCTGATGCGGCAGAGTTTACCGCATCGCTGAGCAGCCGCGAGCCGGTGGAGCGGTTCGACTATATCGAGATTCTGGAACACACGGCCGACGCCGTGAGTCTGAGGCGTGCCCGGGAGGGCCTGCCTCTTTTGCTCAACCATGATCCGGCGCTGCAGGTCGGGCGCGTGCAGAACGTGCGGATCGAGGGTGAGCGCCTTCGCGGTGTGCTGCGCTTCGGGAATGGAGCCCTGGCCCGCGAAGTCCTTGCCGATGTGCGCGACGGCATACGGCGAGAAATCAGCATTGGGTATGAGGTGCAAAAGACGCGGCGCGGAAGCGGCCGCGAGGTGCACGTCATCCGCTGGGAACCCGTCGAAGTTTCCATCGTGGCAATCGCAGCGGACCCGACCGTTGGCATTGGCCGCAACAAGGATATGAATTTCATGAACACCACGGATCCCGGCACCTTGCCGGAAACCCGGCCCGATAGTGGGCCGGAAGCTCGCCGTCGCACTGAGATCATGGATCTCGCTGCACTGGCCGGCGAGCGCGAGATTGGCGTTGACGCCGTTCTGCGCGGCCTGAGCGTCGAAGACTTCCGAGCTGGCCTTTTGCAGCGGCGCCATGGCAGCTCTCGCCCCATCGCCGCGTCGCTCGACCTCAGCCAGGACGGCCCGCGCGCTGGTGCACTTCGCGCCTTTGGACGTGAAGTGGAGCTGCCGACAAACTTCGGCGGTGGCGTCGCAACCATGCGTGACGGTTCGCGCCTGCCCATCCTGAGCCGAGGTGATCGGGTGGCCGATCTTCTCGGCAAGGATCCTTCGCACGATGAGGCCCGCGAGCTCGGCTTCGCTGGCTTCCTCCGGGCGATTGTCGAGGGGCCGAAGACACCCCTCGAGAAGCGCGTTCTCGGCGGGGCCGCGATCGGCACGGGTGGCGCGATGGTGCCGACCCCGCTCGCCGCCGATGTGATTGATCGGTTGCGCTCGCTGAGCGTGGCCTTCCAGGCCGGCGCCAATATCGTCGAGATGAACACCGCCTCTCTTCGCATGGCGCGAGTTACGGGAGATCCCACGGGCACCTGGCGCGCAGAAAATGCGGCGATCAATGAGAGTGATCCGGCCTTCGATCAGGTCACTCTCACGGCGAAAAGCTGGGGCGTTCTGACGCGGGTGAGCCGGGAGCTCCTCGGCGATGCCATGAACATGGAGGGGCAGCTCCGGGACCTCTTCGCCCGAACTGCCGCGGTGGCTCTGGACCAAGCCATCCTGATGGGCTCGGGCACATCCAATCAGCCGCTCGGCATTGCGGGAACGTCTGGCATTCAGACGGTGAGCATGGGGACCAATGGAGCGCAGCTCACCAACTGGTCGCCGATGCTCAACGCGGTGCAGTCGCTGGAAGCTGCGAATGCTGGCGCGGTTGAAGGGATGATTATGGCGCCCCGCACCGCACGGGCGATCTATGGGTTCACGGACACCACGAACCAGCCTCTCCAGCCGCCCCCGCGCTTGGCGTCGGTGCCGTCGCTGGTGACGACCTCGATGCCCATCACGGAGACGCAAGGCACCTCGGTCAATGCGAGCTCCATCCTGATGGGCGATTTCCGCGAGGTGATCGTCGGCATGCGGTGGAACTTGGAAATCACCGCCCACCCGGACCGCTACGCCGATTCGGGCCAGGTGGCGTTCATTGCCTTCATGCGGGCCGATGTGACCATCGGGCGGCCGGCTGCGATGGCACGGATCCAGGGCATCATCCCCTGATCAGAGATCAGGGCGGGCGTGTCGGTTCGCCCCCCTGAGTGCGCCTCCGCCGGGCGCGCTGTATGCGGCAGCGAAGGCCCTAGCGGCCAGGCATGGAGCGGCAGGCGAGTGATCGCCTGCCGCTTTTCCGTTCCCGCACCCTTTCCTTGGTGTCGCACGTTCGCCCGCAGATGGTGGAGAGGCGGCCGTAATTTTTCCGGTCGAAGCGGGTCCTTCCCGGCCAAGATCCAATGCGGCGGGCAGGGGCCCGGCGGCCTTCTAGTGCGAAAATGCCGGAAAAAGGTTCACTGAATGCGCCTTTCGCCGGATTTTTTCTGCCTGAAACCTCGGGATATGCCACGGGTTCACGCTAAACGCCTTGGCGGTTAACCATTGCCCTCGGTTGCGAGCTGCGAGCCCTCGGCCGAGGCGATAACGCGCCAGGCTGGCGACCACGGGCGACGGCGGGCGACCATGTTGCAGCGCAGCGAGCCTTAGACTTAGGCGACTTGCGGTCAACCCTGGCGGTGCTGGCGACGCTTTTCCTTTAAAAAGACAGGGTGACAGGGAGAGACGCCAGCGACCGGCCGGCGCGAGGGTGCTGTCTGGCAGCAGGCAAATCGTCGCCAGCACCGCCAGGGTTGACCGGAAGTGGCGGGTTTCTGCGCTTTCGTGCTGGCGGTGACGGGCATCTGCGGGCGACGATGAAGAGGAGGCGCCGAGTTTCTCGCCTCGAGGGCGAGAAGGTATCGGTTGAGCCATTACCCGAGAGGAGCCTCAAGCTTTGAAGTCCGGGTCCTCTACTGGATTTTGCCCCCGACTTGCCCCCGAAAGATTTACGGGGGCAACGGATGGAAGACGGATTCGGCGATGTTATTGAAAAGAATGGTGGGCGCTGTAGGGCTCGAACCTACGACCCGCTGATTAAGAGTCAGCTGCTCTACCAACTGAGCTAAGCGCCCGCCGTGGAGCGCCTTCTAAACGGCTTCGCGCGCTTGTCCAGCCCCGCCGCGCATACCGGCCATGCCGAGGGGCATTTTGCCCGCCCCCGCCGGCTGCTCCTGCACATAGGTGGGCCAAGCGAGGCCGGTGACGCGCCCCCGCAGGCCGCGCAGCAAGGCGAGGCCTTCCTCCACCGGCACATGGAAGCGGGCGGTGCCCGGGGCGGCGTCGAGCTGGTGCAGGTAGTAGGGCTTGACCCGGTGCCGCAGCATGGCGCGGAACAGGTCCTCCAGCGCGGCCTCGCTGTCATTCACACCGCGCAGCAGCACGGATTGGCCGAGCAGGACCAGGCCCGCGCCATGCAGCCCGCGCAGCGCAGCCGCCGCGGCCTCGGTGAACTCCGCCGCGTGGTTGGCATGGACACACAGGTAGAGCGGGCGGTCGAGCGTGACGGCCGCCAGCATGCCTTGCGTGATGCGCGTGGGGTCCGCCACGGGGACGCGGCTATGGATGCGCAGGGTCTCGACATGCGGGATGGAGGCCAAGCGGGTCAGGATGCGCCCCAGGCGGCGCGGCGAGAGCATCAGCGGATCGCCGCCGGTCAGGATCGCCTCCCGCA
>JAIYCD010000201.1 GCA_027488195.1 Acetobacteraceae bacterium
CCTCCTCCATCACGCGCTCGACGTTTTCCACCAGCACGATCGCGTCATCCACCACGATGCCGATGGCGAGCACCATGGCGAGCAGCGAGATGGTGTTGGCGGAATAGCCCAGCGCGAACAGCACCGCGAAGGTGCCGATCAGGCTGACCGGCACCGCGATGGTGGGAATGATGGTGGCGCGCAGCGAGCCCAGGAAGAGATAGACCACGATGACGACGAGGATGAAGGCCTCGATCAGCGTCTTGATCACCTCGTACATCGTGTCGGTCACGAAGGTGGAGGTGTCGTAGATGACGGTGCTGGTCATCCCCTCGGGGAAGCGTTGCCCCATGGTGGCGAGCGTGCGGGAGACGAGCTGCGCCACCTGCACGGCATTGGCGCCGGGCGAGAGATAGACGCCCATGGTGACGCTGGCGCGCCCGTTCAGCCGGGCCTCCACATCCATGCTGGCCGCCCCCAGCTCGACGCGCGCCACGTCGCGCACGCGCAGCGTCGAGCCATCGGGGTTGGCGCGGATCACGATGGCGCCGAATTCCTCGGGCGTGATCAGACGGCCCTGGGTTTGGATGTTGAACTGGAATTGCTGGTCCTCGCCGATCGGCCGCGCGCCGATGCGCCCCGCCGCCGCCTGGATGTTCTGCGCCTGGATCGCCGCGATGATCTCGCCCGGCGAGACATTGAGGTTGTTCAGCCGGTCCACCTCGAACCAGACGCGCATGGAGTAGTCCTGCGCGCCGAACATCTGCACATCGCCCACGCCGGGCAGGCGGCGCAGCGTGTCCAGCATGTTGATGGTGACGTAGTTCGACAGGAACAGCGGCGGATGCTCGGGGTTGGTCGAGGAGACGCCGATGAATTGCAGCACGGCCGAGGATTGCTTGCGGACCGTGACGCCGGCGCGCTGCACCTCCTGCGGCAGGCGCGCGATGATGCCCTGCACGCGGTTGTTCACGTTCACCGTGTTGATGTCGGGGTTCGTGCCGAGCGCGAAGGTGACGGCCAGCGAGTAGCTGCCGTCACTGCCCGAGTTGGAGCGCATGTAGAGCATGCGGTCCGCCCCGTTCACGGCACTCTCGATGGGCTGCGCCACGGTCGCTTCCACCACGCCGGCCGAGGCGCCGGGGTAGCGCGCCGTCACCTGCACCACGGGCGGCACGATGTCCGGGAATTGCGCGACCGGGATGTTGAACATGGAGAGCGCGCCGGCCAGCGTCATCACGATCGAGATGACGATGGCGAAGCGCGGGCGGCGGACGAAGATGGCGGAGAACATGCGCGGTCAGCCCGGCCGGCCTGTTCCGGCGGGCCTGACCCCGGCGGGAGCGGCATTGACCGGCTGGCCCGGGCGGACGCGCTGGATGCCCTCGGTGATGACGCGCTGCCCGGCCTCGATGCCGCTTTCGATCACGGCGGTCTCGGCCGTGCTGCGGCCGAGCGTCACGTTGCGCCGCTGGGCGCGGTTCTCGCCATCCACGATGAAGACGAAGAAGCCCGCCTGGTCCTGCGCGATGGCCGAGCGCGGGATGGTGACGGCCATCACCGGCTGCGCGCCCTCCAGCAGCACGGTCACGAATTGCCCGTCCACCAGCTGGCGGGAGCCGATGTCATTCTGCTGCATGCCGGCGCGGACCGGGTTGGGGATGCTGGCGCGGACCAGGATCGAATCCGTGTCGCGGCCGATCTGCGTGTCGATGAAGTCGATCCGGCCGGGCAGGGGATAGAGCGTGCCGTCCGATTGCCGGATCCGGACCACCACGGCGGCAGGCCCGCCGCGCCCCTCATAGCGCTCGCGCAGTTCGAGCGAGGCGCGCTGGGCGATGGTGAAGGCGATGCGCATCGGGTCCTGGCTGACGATGGTGGCCAATGCGTCGCTGGACGGCGTGATCACATTGCCCGGCGTGTAGGTGGACCGGCCGATGGCACCCTCGAAGGGCGCGTAGATGTTGGTGTAGGCCAGGTTGATCTCGGCCACCCGCACCGCCGCCTGGGCGCCGAGCAGCGTGGCGGCGGAGGTGCGCTCCTGCGCCTGGGCGTTGTCGAGCGTGACCTGGGTCCCGGCGCCGGTGGTCCGCAATTCCCGCGCGCGGGCGAGTGCCGTGCGGGCATTGGCAAGCTGCGCCTCGGCCGAGGCGACATTGGCCTTCGCCTGGTCGAGCTGCGCCTCGAAGGGCGCGCGTTCCATGCGGAAGAGGAGCTTGCCTTCCTCGACCTCGGTGCCTTCCTGGAACAGGCGCTCCTCCAGGAAGCCGGTGATGCGGGCGCGCAGCTCCACGCGGTTGATCGCCTCGACGCGGCCGATGAACTCGCTGCTTTCGGTGACGGGCTGGCGCCGCGCCTCGACGACGCCGACGGCCGGCGGCGGGCCGCCCGGGCCCATCTGCGCCATGGCGGGCAGGCTGGCCCAGGACGCGGCCAGGAACAGGGACGCAACGAGATACCGCATGCAGAGACACCCCTCAGGCGATGGACCGGCGGGTCCATCGCGAACCTTCCGGCATCTGCAACCCAAGGGCCGGGGCAGGTCAACCCGAAATTGTGCAACGCCGCAATGCCGGGCCGGCCCCGGCTGGGGCCAGGCGGCGGCGCCGGGGCGCGCGAAAGCACGTGCCATGGCAGGTTTTCGCTGGAGTCGCGGCCCGGCCCTGGCCCCCGTCCTGGCGTGCCGCCAGGACGGGGGCTGTTACTCTAATTCACGGGAACGAAGACACGCGCCGCCAGCGCCGCCTGGAACAGGATCTGCATGATATCCTGCGCGACCTGAAGGTTGCGTGGGTCGATCCGTGGCAGGGCGATCACCTCGTCACCCGCTCGCGGCGGCACCCGGGGGTCGAGGATGACCTCGCCCGAGGCGCGGCGGATCATGATGCTGCTCATGTTGCCGCGCGCTGTCAGGCCGCCCGCCTCGCGGATCAGCTCGGGCACGGTGATGCCGGGCCGCCAGATCACCGCGCGCGTCATGCCCACCTCACCCGTGACGAGGACCGTCTCGCGGCGTTCGGGGATCACGATGATGTCGTTGTCCTCGAGGCGCAGGCTGTTGCAGCGCCCGCCGCTGAAGACGACGATCCGCCCCTCGGGCACCACGCGCCGCGCGCGTTGCAGGTAGGAGGAGATCTGCTGCGCCTCGGCCGAGCGGATGGCGGCGACGCCCTGGGTCGGTGAGGTGGCCAGGAACAGGGAACGCTCCAGCCGGTCCGAGGCCTCGGCGAGTGCCCGGGCCTGCTGCGCGGCGACGCTGGCGCGCAGGATATAGACGCTGGAGGTGTCGGCCAGCAGCGGATCCACCTCGATGTAGTCCAGCGCGTTGCACAGCTGCGCATCGCGATCCATGACGAGCACGGAGGGGCCGATCCGGCTGCCCTCGACGGTCACGCGCACGGTCTGCATCGGCCGGTCGGTGATGAAGGTCACCACATCCTGGTCGGCGAGGCGCTGGCCCTGCAGCTCGCTCAGGGTGCTGTAGCGCGAGAAGGGCCGGCCGTCGCGCGTGCCCTGGATGATGGCGTTGGTGGCGCTGGGCAGGGGGCGGGCATATTCGATGAGCTCGCGCCCGGTCATCAGCTGGCCCGGAACCTCGAAGAGGAAGTTGTTGCGCACGCCGCCCGTCGCACCCACCAGCGCCCGCTGGCGGCCGACCACGATCGTATCCCCCTCCTGCAGGCGCAGCGCGGGCAGGCGGCCGTCGAGCAGGAAGCGGTAGAGGTCCACGCTGGCCGCCTGACGGCCGCCGCGCAGGATGGAGATCTCGCGGAAGCTCCCGCGTGAGGGGTCCACGCCGCCGGCGCGGACCAGGAAGTCGATCACGGAGTCGGCGGCGCTGCCGGCGAAGCGGCCGGGCGTGCGGACGAAGCCGGTGACGAAGACGCCGATGCGCTGGGCCGAGAGGACGGTCGCATAGACCTGGACCTGCTGGGTGTAGAGGCGCCGGACCTGCTCCTCCACGCGGGACTGGATGTCGCCCGAGCGGGTTCCGGCCAGCGGGATGGGCCCGACATTGGGCAGGAAGAAATTGCCGGCGGGGTCGATCATGCCGCTCTGGTCCGCATCCACGGCGCCCCAGACGCGGACGGAGACACGGTCACCCGGGGTCAGGATGTAGTTCGGGTTCGGCGCCTCGGAGGAGGCGGCGGCGGATTGGTTGAAGAGGGCGGCGCCGAAGACGGCGGTGGGCCGGCCGGCAGCGCGCGAGACTTCGCCGAGCGGAAGTGCCGCCAGCGCGCCCGCCTCGGCCTCGGTCGGGCTGCCCAGGCGGTTGGTCCCGGGATCGCCGGGCGTTCCCGCGAGCGCATTGGCGGCGGAGCCGCCCACACCCCCTGCCGTACCGCCTGCCGTACCGCCGGGCGCACCGCCGGACGCTGCGGCCGCCGCGGCGAGGTCGGGAGCTTGGCGGCCGAACAGGTTCTGGGCCTGGGCGGCCGCCGGCACCAGCCAGGCAAGACCCGCCGCGACGATCAGGGGGCGGAGGAGGTCAGCGCGCATGTTCTCTCATTCCGGTCAGGATCAGCCAGGCCATGCCGTAGAGGATGGAAAGGCTGAGGAAGACATAAAGACTGGCCCAATAGGGCAGGGGAAACAGGGAACGCTCGGCGAGGTTGGGGTCCACCACGCGCGAGAGGAAGATGGATTGCCGCGCCGCATCGGAATTGGCGCGGTCGAGCACGATGACATTCGCCTCGAGCTGGCTCTGCGCCAGGGCCACCTCGGCGTTGAGCCGCGCGAAGGTCTCCATCTGCTCCGTGACGCCGGTCGAGGCGGCGGCGATTCGGCTGCGTTCCGCGGCCACCTGGGCCTCCAGGCCGCGGATCCTGTTCTCGAGGTTGATGATCTGCGGGCTGCCGGGCCGGGCGAAGCCCTGCAGGGTCTGCAACTCGCTGCGGGCGCGGGCGATGTCGCTCTGCAGCCCGCTGATGGTGGCGACGGCGGCGGAGGCGGAGGCCGTGGGGTCCACCTCGCGCTCCTGCTGGCGGAACATGGTCAGGGCCACGCGCGCATCGGTCAGGCGCGTTTCGGCGCGGCGCAGCTCTGTCCGCGCGACGCGCATCGCCTCCTCGCGGATCTTGTTGTTGAGATCGTTGACCAGCTCCTCGCTGAGGTCCAGCAGCAGCTTGGCCAAGGCCTGGCTGTCCTCCGGGCGGAAGGTCCAGACGCGCATGTCGGAGAGGCCGGTGGACGGGTCCACGCTCACCGTCACCTGCCAGCGGTAATAGCTCCGCAGCCGCTCGGCGGTCGGATGGGCCCACCACAGGCGGAACAGCGGGTCCGCTTCGGGGCGGCGGAAGATCTCCACGAGGTCGATCTTCTCGCGCGTCTTGCGGACCGCGTCGTGCGACAGCAGGAAGGCGCGCACGGAGGCGATGTTCTCGGGTGAAGGCATGAAGCCCGCCGAACCCAGCATCTCGCCGCTCATGCCGCCGGATGCCGCGGCCCGCGGCATCTGGGCACGGACGGTGAAGCGGGCCTCGCTCACATATTGCGGCGCCGCGATGAAGAAAAGATAGAAGGCGGCGATCAGGCTCGGGACGATCACCCACATCGTGAAGGGGTGTTCGCGCATCCAGTCGCGCCAGCTGCGGCGCCCGCCCATGCTGCCCACCGGCGGCAGGGTCCGGCCGGAGAAGCGGTCCGTGACGCTGCCGCTGGGGCGTAGCGCAGGTGTACGGGCTTGGTACGCGCTCGGCTGAGCGGTACGGGCGGGCGCCGCGCCGCGGGTGGACGCAGGCCGAGCCTTGGGCGCTTGGCTGTGCGCGTCACGTCCGCCGGCGGCCGGCCGGGCGGCGGGCGCGTCGGGGCGATACACCCCCGCGGCCGAGCTAGAGTTGCTCGTATTCGGCGAAAGCCTGGTCCAGATCTTCATGGAACATCAGCCTCCCTTCGTGGAGGATCGCGGCGTGGGTACAGAGCTGACGCACCGTATTCGTCTGGTGCGAGACAAGAATCAAGGCGCTGCGGCCGCGCCGGGCGAGCAGGGCCTGCCGGCAACGCTCGGCGAAGCGGGCATCGCCCGCCGCGATCACCTCGTCAATCAGGTAGCAGTCGAAATCCACGGCCATGGAAAGCGCGAAGATCAGGCGCGCCTTCATGCCGTCCGAATAGGTCTTGACCGGCTTGCGGAACTCGTCGCCGATCTCGGAGAATTCCTGGACGAAGCTCTCGACCCATCCGGGCGGGCGGTCATAGAGCCGCGCGATGAAGCGCGCATTGTCGGCGCCCGTCAATGAACCATGCACCGCGGCGTCATAGCCCATGGGCCAGGAGACGCTCATTCGCCGGCGCACCTTGCCGCGCGTGGGGTGCTCGACCCCGGCCATGATCTTCATGAGCGTGCTCTTGCCCGCCCCGTTGCGGCCGAGGATGCCGACGGCGTCGCCGGGCAGGAAGGTGGCGTCGATGCCCAGCAGCACGTCCCGCGTGACGCCGTTCTTGGTGAAGCTCTTGCACACGCCTTCCAGTTGCAGCATGAGGCGCTCAATGCTCCATGTGGGGCTTCGCGACCTTCAGCGCGCAAAGCCCGATGAAGTTGACGACCAGGATCCAGCCGATCGTGAAGGTCATGTCATAGTTATAGGGCACGCGCGGACCGAACTGCCCTTCGCGCGTGAACTCCATGATGTGGACGAGGGGCGACCAGAGGACCAGCTCCTGCATCGGGCCCGGCAGCCACCAGACCATGTAGAACATGCCCGAGAAGGGCAGGCAGAGGTAGGTGAAGGGGTGCACCACCCGGTCCACGATCTGCGAATTCAGCGCGGTCGAGGCCAGGATGATGAGGGAGGTGCCATGGGACAGCAGCATCATCAGGACCACGCCGGCCATCATCTGCAAGGGATTTGACGGCCAGTCCTCGAAGACGACGCCGATGAAGATCAGGAAGATGGACATGCAGATGGCGACCGCCGCGGCATCGAGCACGCTGCGCGCCCACATGATCGCCTCGACCGTGACGCGGGAGTGATAAAGCAGCTGGAAATTGGATGCGATGCCGTGCGGCGAGCGGCTGACCAGCGTGCGGAACAGGTAGAACAGGATGTAGCCGATGAGGAAGAAGCTGAACTTGTTCAGGTCCCCGGGCATGGCCGAGCTGACGCCCATCGACAACTGCCAGAGCGCCACGCCGATGCCCAGCATCGCCGGCTCCATGAACAGCCAGACGTAGCCCAGGTTTTCACGGCCGAACCGCGTGTGCAATTCGCGGATCATGAGCGCCAGCATGACCCGCATGCGCGCGCGGAAGGTCTGAAGCAGCCCGGGTTCCTTGTCCGCCAGCTCCATGCGCGGGCTTACCGGAAGCTGCCGCGCAGCAAGGGCGTCGAGGAGACGAACTGGCCCGAGGCGTTGCGGCACGCGACGGCCGCGCGCTCGCTGCTGCCCGAGCCCAGGATGATCTCCCGGCATTCCCGCCCGCTGGCCGCGTTGTAGGAGCGGCCAAGCCGCGCCCGCTCGCCGTTCACCGTGCCGAAGCTGCCCGGCGTGGCGGTGGTGGCGAAGTCGCCCAGCGGGTCCGGGCCGCGCGGCACGGTGCTGACGACCGGCTCCGGCACGGCGGCGGCGGTGCTCGAGAAATCAGGCATTTGCAGGCCACAGCCCGGCAGCAGGGCCAGGGCGAGAAAGCCGATCATCCATCTCGTATGCGGCAAAGGCGAGAGACCTTTCTTCATGGAGCGCCATCATGGCGGGCCATCATGGCGATAGGGGGGCCGCCTCCGGCCCGCGGTGGCGGCTTTCGCGAGGATGCGGCACCCCCCGCGAGGCTGACCCCACGGATGAGCGCCGCTATATACGCGGCACGGCCGCGATTGACACCGCAAAAAATGTTATGTCAAATCATTGAAGCGGTACAGTGGGTTGGCGGGGGTGACGGGCGGTCAGGCGCGCCAGCCCAGCGCCGCCGCACGGTATCCCGCCCGGCGTTCGGGCGGCGTCGGCCAGCGGCCGGCGACGCGTTCCAGCAGCAGCGCGGCATCCGCCTCCAGCCCGGCCGCAACCGCGCAATCGAGGAAAAGCTGCTCCAGCACATCCTGCTGGGCGTGGCTGCCGCCGAGTTCATGCATGCCGCCCAGCGCCGGGCGCATCACCGCCACGGCCGCGGCCGGCTCGCCCTTGGCGCGCAGCAGCAGGGCCTCGCAGCAGGGCAGCGCCGCCTCGCGCACCACGCGGGGATTTTCCCCCGGGTTGCCGCCGGCATAGTCACGCATCGCCTCCAGCATCCGCTCCGCCGCCTGGACGCGGCCGGTGGCGCAGAGCGCCATCATCCAGTGCGGCAGGGTGAAGGCGGAGAGGCAATCGCCGATCCGCGCCTCGGCCTTTTCGGCCAGTTCTTCCCAGCGGGCGCCGACATCCACGCCCTGGCGCTCCAGCCGGAACAGCATGGAGGCGGCGTTCTGGCAGTCGATGTAGAGATCGGGCTGCATCTGCGTCACCGGGCTGTCCAGGTTGCGGAAGCCCTGGTCATAGAGGCGCAGCACCTGCTCATGCTCGCCGCGCTCCAGGTGGAACATGGCCTGGTGCCAGAAGATGTGGTGCATCAGGTTGTTGCCGCCCTCGAAATGCGGCGTGAGGCCGGTGATCCAGGCAATGCCCTCGGCCCGGCGGCCCTGCATCTCCAGCACATGCGCCACCGCATGCGCGGCCCAGAGATCGGCGGGGTCGCGGCGGATGGCCTCGCGGCCCGCATGCTCGGCCAGCAGCAGGTTGCCGGCCTCCTCATTGGCGAAGGCGCGGCAGGCGAGGACGGAGCCATAGCCCGGCACCTCGCCCTCCCAATGCGGCATGATGCCTTCGACCGCGCTCCACATGGCGGGCGCGCGGCCCATCCAGAAGGCGGCGAAATGGTGGAAGCGGAAGGCCAGGATGTCGCGCGGGTGCTCGGCGATGATGCGCTCCCAGATCGCGATGGCGCGGTCCTGCCCGCCCTCGGCCCAGGCATCGAGGGCCGCCAGATGCATCTGCTCGCGCGCATTGCCGCCGAGCTTGCGGGCCTGGTCGAGGGCGACCTTGGCCGCCGGCACGTGCGCGGCCTTGTAGGCCAGCATGGCGAAGCCCGCCTTCATCATCACCGGCAGCGGCGCCTCGGGGTCGGCCTGGAGGGTGGCCTTCAGGCGCAGCGGCGTGTCGAGGCGGTATTTGAGGAAGCCCTCCACCATGTGGTCGAAGGCGCGCACGGCCTCGTCCGAGGCGAAGGTGGCGCGGTTGCCCTGTGCATCATAGGTGGGCGCGTCATGGGCCATGGTTCAGATCCCCCATTCGGTGAGAAGGGCTTCCGTGTCCTCGCCCAGCGCGGGGGCGGGTTCCTCCCAGGGGCCGAAGCCCGGGATGGCGGGGAAGGGCAGCGCGCCCAGCTCCGGCTGGTGCAGGATCGGCGCGGCGCCGACGGCCTGGACATGCGGGTCGGCCAGGAATTCGAGCGGCGTGTTCACGCGGTCGCAAAGCAGGCGGGCGCCTTGCAGCAGCGGCACCCATTCGGCGGCGTCGCGCGTCAGGAACTCCTCGCGCAGGATGGCGATGAGTTCGGGCTTGTGGGCGAAGCGCGTCTTGAAATCGGTGAAGCGCGGGTCTTCCAGCAGGTCGGCGCGGCCGATGGTGCGGCAGAGGTTCACCCACTCCTCCTCGCGCACCAGGGCGAACATGATCCAGGCGCCGTCCTTCGTCGGGTAGCTGCCGGCGGGCGTGTTCAATTCGCCCGGCATGCGGCCGAGCAGGCCGGATTCCGAGATGGGCAGGACCATGAGCGCGGCGGCGGTCTGCATCAGCGAGACGTCGAGGTGGCGGCGGCGCGGTGTTCGGCCGGCGGCCGCATCCTGCGCGCGCTCGGCCAGCGCCGCCTGGCAGGCGGCGAAGGCCGAGATGCCGGTGACGACATCCACCACCAGCGTGCCCGCCTTGTGCGGCACGCCATCGGCGCCGGCATTGACGGCGACGAGGCCCGAGAAGGCCTGGGCGATGCCATCCGTGCAGGGGCGCTCGCGATAGGGGCCGGACTGGCCGAAGCCCGAGACGGAGACGCAGACGGCGTCCTCCTTCGCGGCCTCGGGGGCGAGGCCGATGCGGGCGGCGACGCCCGGGCGGAAGGCCTCGATCAGGATGTCCGCGCGGGCGGCGAGCTTGCCCACGCGCGCCTGGCCCTCGGGGGTCGCGAGGTCCAGCACCAGGCTGCGCTTGCCGCGGTTGAAGGCGGTGTGCATGACGCTGTGGCTGCCGGCGCGGGAAGTGAGGCCGCGCGACCAGTCGCCCTTGGGCGGCTCCAGCTTGATGACGGTGGCGCCGGCCTGGGCCAGCAGCATCCCGCAATAGGGGCCGGCGATGCCCTGCGCGGCGTCCAGCACGACCAGGCCTGCATAGGGTTTCATGGGCTGGGACATGGCGTTCCTCTGTGTTGCCCCTATCATCGCCCAAAATCGAAGATCGGAAAGGGAGGCGAATGATCGCGACACGACGGGCCATGCTGGCCCTTCCGGCGCTGGCGGGGGTGGCGCATGCGCAGGAGCGGCCCACACGCTTCATCGTGCCCTATCCGCCGGGCGGGCCGACCGACCTGGTGGGGCGCGTGGCGTCGGCCGGCATGCAGCCCTCGCTGGTGGAGAACCGGCCGGGGGCGGGGGGGTCCATTGGCGCGGGTGAGGTGGCGCGTGCCGCGCCGGATGGGACCACGCTGCTGGTCAACGCCTCGGCCCATGTCATCGTGCCGCATCTGCAGCGGAACATGCCCTTCGACGCGCTGGCGGATTTCACGCCGATCTCGGAGATCGTGAAGGTTCCGCTGGTGCTGGTGGTGAATGAGGCGGTGCCGGCGCGCAATGTGGCGGAGCTGATCGCACTCGCCCGCGCGCAGCCGGGCAGGCTCTCCTATGCCTCCTCCTCCATCGGCGGCGCGCCGCATCTGGCGGGCGAGCTGTTCAAGCTGATGACGCAAACGGACATGGTGCATGTGCCCTATCGCGGCTCTGGCCCCGCGCTGCAGGATCTGCTGGGCGGCACGGTGCAGGTGATGTTCGACAGCCTCGCTTCCTCGGCCGGGCATGTGCGGGCGGGCAGGTTGCGCGCCCTGGCAGTGACGACCACGACGCGGCTGCCCACGCATCCGGAGCTGCCGACCGTGGCCGAGACGGTGCCGGGCTATGAGATGACCACCTGGTACGGGATGTGGGGCCCGCCGCGCATGGCGCCGGCGCTGGCCACGCGCATCCAGGAGGGGGTGGCGCGGATGGCGGCCACACCCGAGGCGCAGGCGCGCTTCGCCTCGATGGGCGCCGATCCGGTGGCGAGCACGCCGGAGGCTTTCGGCCGATTCGTGCGCGCGGAGTATGAGCGCTTTGGCAAGCTGATCCGCGACGCGGACATCAAGGGTGAGTGAGATGATGCGCGCATTGATCTGCGAGTCCTGGCGCGACTTCGACGCGCTGGAGGTGAAGGAGGTGCCCCGCCCGCCGATGCGGCCGGGGGCGGTGCGGATCAGGATCGCGGCGGCGGGGGTGTCCTTCGCGGTGCAGCTCGTCGTGGCCGGCAAATATCAGCGCAAGCCGCCGCTGCCCTTCGCGCCGGGGACGGAGGTGGTGGGCACCGTGCTGGAGGGCCCGCTGCCGGTGGGCACGCGCGTCTTTGCCGCACTCGACTGGGGCGGCTTCGCGGAGGAGGCGGTGGTGGACGCCATCCATGTGGTGCCCATCCCGGACGGGCTGCCGCTGGAACCCGCCGTGGCCTTTCCGATCAGCTATCCGACCGCGGCCTCGGCGCTGATGTGGCGCGGGCGGGTGCAGGCCGGCGACTGGGTGCTGGTCCATGGCGCGGCGGGCGGCGTGGGGCTCGCGGGGGTCGAGATCCTGAAGGCGCTGGGCGCGCGGGTGATCGCCCGCGCCGGGGCGGCGAAGCATGCGATGCTGCATGCGCGCGGGGCGGATCTGGTGCTGGACAGCGCCCAGCCGTTCCGGGATGCGGTGCGGGAGGTGACGGGCGGCGCGGGTGTCGCCTGCGTGCTGGACACGCTGGGCGGCGATGTCTTCGACGAATCGCTGCGGTGTCTCGCCGATGGCGGCACGCTGGTGACGGTGGGCTATGCGGCGGGGCGCATCCCGAGCGTGCCGGCCAATATCCTGCTGCTGAAGAACATCGCGGTCGCGGGCCTGAACTGGGGCACCTATCTCGGCTGGTCCCCGGGGGATGGGCGCGAGTTGCATGCGCCGCGCGTGCGCGCGCTGTGGGACCAGCTGATGGCCTGGTGGGCCGAGGGGAAGCTGCGGCCCGAGGTGCATGCGGGCTTTCCGCTCGCGCAGTTCCGCGAGGCGATGGCCGAGGTGCGCGGGCGGCGGGCCGTGGGGCGGGTGGTGCTCCGCCCCTGAGAGCCCTTACAGGCGCGCGCCGGAGGTGGTGAAGCGCTGCTCCGCCGATTCCTGCACGCGCGTGTCGAGCACGAAGGCGGCGGCGAAGGAGAGGAGGGTGGCGGCAAGGATGCCCGTGATGACGGCCTTCATGTTCTTGTCTCCCGGAAGAATGTTGCACTGGGTTAAGGCGAAATGCCCCGGTTGAGCAAGAGCCTCTCCGCTTCGGCCAGTTCCTCGGGGGTATTGGCGTTGAAGAAGGGGTCGAGGGGGTCCGTGGGCCATTCGGCCTGGGCGACGCCGTGGCGGGCGGTCCAGCGGTCGATCTTGCGCTCGCCCTCGGTGACGGCCTGGCGCAGGGCGGGGGCGAGGTCGCGCGGCCAGAGGGCGATGGGCGGGTGGGTGAAGCCGCCCGAGGCGGCGCAGGCCATGGGGGTGCCCGCGGCCTCGCGCGCGGCGTGCAGCCGGGCGACGAGGTCCTGGGGGAGCAGGGGCGAGTCGCCGGGGACCGTGACGATCCAGGGGAGGGGCGAGGCTTCCATGGCGGCGAGGATGCCGGCGAGCGGACCCGGGTGGTCGGGCAGGGTGTCGGGGAGGATGGGCAGGCCATAGGCGGCGAAGCGCGCGGGGTCGCCATTGGCGTTCAGCGCCAGGGCGGCGCATTGCGGCCTGATGCGGGCGATGACGTGGTCGAGCATCGGCTTGCCGGCGAGGGGCCGGAGCGGCTTGTCCCCCCCGCCCATGCGCCGCGCGAGGCCGCCAGCGAGAATGACGCCAAAGGTCTGGTCCATCAGGCGCTTGTGTTGTGCCCTGGTGCCTCCGTCAATTCCCGGGGTCTGGGGCCTTTCGGCCCCAGCCGCCGGAGGCGTTCTTTACCCTTCGACCCGAACATTCGCCTCACGCGCCACGGTGGCCCAGCGCGCGACTTCCGACGCCACGAAGGCCGTGTACTGCGCCGGGGACATCCGCCCCTCCGCCTGCATCGCCATCCCCCGCAGCAATTCCTGCGCCTCGGGTGTCGCGAGCCAGGCGGCGAGGCTGGCGTTGAGGCGTTGGGTGATGGCGGGTGGCATGCCGGCCGGGCCGGAGAGGCCGTACCAGGCGCTGGCGACCATCTGGGGGAAGCCTTGCTCGGCCCAGGTGGGGGCGTCGAGGAAGGCCGCCATGCGCTGGGGGGCGGCCACGGCCAGGCAGCGGATGCGCCCGGCCTGCATCGGCCCGCTATGCGAGGAGGGGTTGTCCGAGACGAGTTCCAGCTGGCCGGCCAGCATGTCGAGCTGCGCGGGGGCCGAGCCGCGATAGGAGACGTGCTGGACGGGGATGCCCAGCGTGCGGCCGGCGAGTTCGCCCGTCAGGTGCCCCAGGCTGCCGATGCCGGGCGAGCCGAAATTGACCGGCGTGCCGCGGGCGCGGGCGGAGGCGACGAGGCCGGCGAGGTCCCGATAGGGCGCATTGCCGCTGGTGAGCAGCACCATGGGCGCGGTGCCGACGAGGCCGATATGGGTGAAGTCATTCATGGGGTGATAGGGCAGGTCCGGGTAGAGGCCCGGGGCCACGCCGTGTGCGGCGCTGCTGGTGACGAGCAGGGTGTAGCCATCGCCGGGAGAGCGGCCGACATGCGCGGTGCCGATGCGCCCGCCGGCGCCGCTGCGCGCATCCGTCACGAAGGGCTGGCCGTATTCGCGCTCCAGGTGGCGGCCCATGGAGCGGGCGATGGCGTCGAGCGCACCGCCGGCGGCGAAGGCGATGACCAGGCGCACGGGGCGGTTGGGCCAGCCGTCGACGGTCTGCGCCGTGGCGAGGGCGGGCAGCGCGAGCGGGGTGGCGAGCAGGGTGCGGCGGGGCAGCGTCATGCGGAGGTCTCCTCAGCAGGGTGGCGGGGGCGCGGCAGGCCGAGATGCTCGCGCAGCGTCGTGCCGGTATAGTCCTGGCGGAACAGGCCGCGCCGCTGGAGCTCGGGCACCACCTTGTCCACGAAATCCCTGATGCCGCGGGGCATGACGGGGAAGGTGACCATGAAGCCGTCGCAGGCGCCGGCCTCCATCCATTCCTGCATGATGTCGGCGATGTCCGAGGGGGAGCCGCAGAGGGTCGCCTTGCTGCGGTTGTAGCGCTGGGCCACCTGGCGGAGGGTCAGGCCCTCGCGGATCAGGCCCGCGATCTCCGCGAAATAGGCCTGGTGGTGGTTGCTGGCGGCGGGGATGCGGGATTCCGGCACGGGCTCGTCGAGCGGAAGGTCGCTGAGGTCCGTCTCGAGGTCCTGGCTGAGGCGCATGACGCCGACGGCGGGGTGCAGCAGCTCCTGGTATTCGCGGTTCAGGGCTTCCGCTTCGGCGGCGGTGTCGCCGACGATGACGGTGATGCCGCCCAGGATCTTCAGATGCTCCGGCGCGCGGCCGTATTTCGCCATGCGGGTCTTGAGGTCCTGGTAGAAGGCGACGGCGCCCTGGATGGTGGCCGACGTGCCGAAGACCACCTCGGCGGTGGCCGCCGCCAGCTCCTTGCCGGTGTCCGACGCCCCGGCCTGGATGATGACCGGGTGGCCCTGCGGCGCGGGGGCGATGTTGAGGCCGCCATGCACGCGGAAATGCTTGCCCTCGTGTTCGACGAGGTGGAATTTCGCGGGGTCGAAGGTGAGCTTTTCCGTGGTGTCGTAGACGAAGGCGTCCGGCTCCCAGCTGTTCCACAGCTTCTTCACGACTTCCACGAATTCGCCGGCGCGTTCGTAGCGCTCGCTGTGCGGGGGGAGCTTCGCGTGGCCGAAATTGCGCGCGGCGAAGTCGTTCGCGGAGGTCACGACATTCCAGGCCGCGCGCCCATGCGAGATATGGTCCAGCGAGGCGAAGAAGCGCGCCACATTATAGGGCTCGCTGAAGCTGGTGGAGACGGTGGCGCCGAGGCCGATGCGCCTGGTGGCGCCGGCGACGGCGGAGAGCAGCGTCAGCGGCTCCAGCTGGTTCATGAAGACGGGCGCGTGGCTCCAGATCCGCATGGCGTCGGTGCGGACGGTCGGCGTGTCGGCGATGAAGAAGAGGTCGAACTTGCCGCGTTCCGCGATCTCCGCGATGCGCTGCCACCAGGTGATGTCGGTGCCCGCATCGGGCTGCGCGCCGGGGGCGAGCCAGGCGGCCAGATGGTTGCCATTGGGCTGGACGAGGGTGGCAAGGGCCATTTGGGTCATGCGCGGATCATGCGCCGCCCGTATCGAAAGAAAAGTGGCCTTTGCGGTCAGCGCGCTGGTTTGACCGGACGAATTGCCGGTTTGTCGGGCAGGTGCCCGCTACTCTGCCTCGGCCGAGTTCTTGCGCCAGTGTTTGGCGCTCTCCTCCTCGACGTAGCGGGGGTCGGCGTCGAAGACCATGCGGCTCTCGCCGGCCAGCACGGTGAAGCGCTTGCCCTTGCAGCGGCCGATGAGGGTGAGGTTCGCCTCGCGTGCCAATTCCACCCCCCAGGCGGTGAAGCCCGAGCGCGAGAGCAGGATGGGAATGCCCATCCGCACCGTCTTGATCACCATCTCCGAGGTGAGGCGGCCGGTGGTGTAGAAGATCTTGTCGGCGCCGGTCACACCGCTGCGGAACATCCAGCCCGCGATCTTGTCCACGGCGTTGTGGCGGCCGACATCCTCCATGTAGCAGAGCGGCTGGTCGGAAGCCGCCAGGGCGCAGCCATGGATGGCGCCCGCCTCCAGATAGAGCGAGGGGATCGTGTTGATCCGGTGCAGCAGGCGATAGAGGTCGCTGGTGCGCAGCTTCACCTCGGTGGAGAGTCGCACGCTCGCGAAGCCTTCCATCAGATCGCCGAAGGCGGTGCCCTGGGCGCAGCCGGAGGTGAGCGTCTTCTTCTTCAGCTTCTCCTCGAAATCCGTCCGCGCCTCGGTCCGCACCACGACCACGCCGAGGTCGTCATCGTAATCCACCGCCGTCAGCCGGTCCTCGGCGCGGAGCATGCCCTGGTTCAGCAGGTAGCCCACGGCCAGGTCCTCGGGGCGGTCGAGGATCGTCATCATCGTCACGATCTCCTGCCCGTTCAGGTAGAGCGTGAGGGGGCGTTCCATCGTGACGCTGGTCTCGACCTCGGCGCCGGTGTGGTCGAGGCCGCGGACGCGGCGGGTCAGGCGCGGGTCGGCGGGGTCGGGGCGGATCTGGAGGTCGGGCGTGTCCATGCCCGCCATATGGCGGTTCAGCCGCGCACCGCGAAGGGGCGCAGGAAGAAGACGGTGCCGAAGCCGAAGCTGGCGTTCAGGATCACGGCCCGGATCAGGGCCGGTTCATTCTCGCTGTTCAGGATGGGCAGGCCGATCAGGCCGGGCAGGGCGGTGGTCTCGGCCGCCGTGATGGCGATGGCGCCGAAGAGCAGGCCGAGCGGCAGGTCGAAGCTGCCGATGCGGGTCACGCGCACGAGGATCGCGAGGATGATGCCCCAGAACCCGCCCCACACCGCCTGAAGGGCCAGCATGGGGATGCCATGGGGGGGGCGGGGGCGGAAATCGAAGGCCATGGGGAAGCTGCCGACCGCTTCGACCAGATTGGGCACCTTGCCGGCATGATGGTGCAGCACGTGCAGGAAGGCCTGGTGGAAGGCCATCATGGCGCAGGCGCCGACGATGAAACCGATGAGCCAGATCTTGCCGCCCGCTGATTTCGCCACCGCGACCCCCGTCTTGCCCGGAACCCATCTGTGGCCCAGGCTGCGCGCAGCGTCCAGCCCTGGGGAGATGTCGCGTGAACGGTGCCGAAAGTCTTGTGCATAGCCTGCTGAAAAGCGGTGTTGAGGTCTGCTTCTCCAACCCCGGCACGAGCGAGATGCATTTCGTCGCCGCCCTCGACCGCATCCCCGGCATGCGCTGCGTCCTCGGCCTCCAGGAGAACGTGGTGACGGGTGCCGCCGATGGCTACTGGCGCATGACCGGCAAGCCCGCCGTGACCCTGCTGCATTGCGGCCCCGGCCTCGCCAATGGCCTCTCCAACCTGCACAACGCCCGGCGCGCGCGCTCGGGCATCGTGAATTGCGTGGGCGACCAGGCGACCTATCACCGCCAATACGACGCGCCGCTGACGGCCGATACCGAGGGCTTCGCGCGCGGCGTCTCGCAATGGGTGCGGACCAGCACCAAGGCGACCGAAGTGGGCGCCGATGCCGCGACGGCCGTGCAGGCCGCCCGCACCTCGCCCGGGCAGATCGCCACCATGATCCTGCCCTCGGATACCTGCTGGGATGAGGGCGGCGTGGTGGCCGAGGCCCTGCCCGTGCCCGGCGTGCCCCAGGCCGAAATGCACGCCATCCGCAATGCCGCGCGTGTGCTGCGCGAGAAGAAGAACGTGCTGGTGCTGCTGGGCGGCACCATGGGCACGAGCGAGGCGGCGCAGATCGAGGCCCACCGCATCGCGGCCGCCACCGGCGCGCATCTGCTGGCCGAAACCTCCAACGCCAAGTTCCAGCGCGGCCGCGGCCGCCTGCAGCTGGAGCGCGTGCCCTATCCGGCGGACCAGGCGATCGCGCGGCTGAAGAATTACGAGCAGATCATCCTGGTCGGCTCCAAGGCGCCGATCGGCTTCTTCGCCTATCCCAACATGCCCTCCAAGCATCACCCCGAGGGCGCCACCATGACCGTGCTGACGCGGCCCGAGCAGGATGCGGTGACGGCGCTGCGCGCGCTGGCGGAGGAGCTGGGCGCCCCCAAGGTCGCCATGCCCGACCCCGGCCCGCGCCCCGAGGCCGAGCGCGGCGCGCCGACGCCCGAGGGGCTGGCGCGCACGGTGGCCGCGCTGATGCCGGAAGGGGCGATCATCATCGATGAGGCGGTGAGCTATGGGCGCGGCTTCTTCCCGCACACCCATGCGGCACCCGCGCATGACTGGCTGCAGATCACGGGCGGCGCCATCGGCTGCGGCGTGCCGCTGGCCACGGGGGCGGCCATCGGCGGCGGCGGGCGGCGGGTGATCGCGCTGCAGGCGGATGGCTCGGCCATGTACACGGTGCAGGGCCTATGGACCCAGGCGCGCGAGAAGCTGCCGGTGACGACGATCATCCTCTCGAACCGGAAGTACCAGATCCTGATCGGCGAGTATCACAATGTCGGCGCGAACCCCGGCCCGACGGCGATGAACATGCTGGACCTCGGCAACCCCGATATCGGCTGGGTGAAGCTGGCCGAATCCATGGGCGTCGAGGCCGCGCAGGCGACGACGCTGGACCAGGTGGCGGATCTGATGGCGCAGAGCATGTCGCGCCCCGGACCCTTCCTGATCGAACTGGTGATCTGATGTTCTGCCGGCCGCAGGTGCGGCCGGCTTCTCCGAACGCGGTCCAGAGCATGATCCGCTGAGGTGGAATCACCGAGGCGGTGAATCATCCTCTCGACAAGGCTGGATCGTGATCCAGCGATAGCGGATCACGATCTGGGCCGCCGCGGACAGCTCTGGTCGATGGGGGTCAGCCCCCGTCCGCGTCCAGCGCGTAGCCCGCCGAGCGGACGGTGCGGATCAGATCCACCTCGCCCTCCTCGTTGATCGCCTTGCGCAGGCGGCGGATATGCACGTCCACCGTGCGCAGCTCGACATGGATGTCGCGCCCCCAGACGGCGTCGAGCAGCTGTTCGCGCGTGAAGACGCGGCGCGGGTGGGAGAGGAAGAATTCCAGCAGCCGGTATTCGGTCGGGCCCAGATGCAGCGCGCGGCCGTTGCGCGTGACGCGGTGCGCGTCCTGGTCCATCGCGAGGTCGGCGTAGGAGATGCTGCCCTTGGCCGGCACGGCGGCCGAGCGGCGCAGCAAAGCGCGGATGCGCGCCAGCAGGGCTTCCACGGCGAAGGGCTTGGCGATGTAGTCATCGGCGCCGGTGTCGAGCGCGCGCACCGCGTCCTGGTCCTCGGTGCGGGCGGTGACCATGATCACCGGCAGGTCCCGCGTGGCGGGGCGGCGGCGGATCTGGCGGCAGACCTCGATGCCGGACATGGCGGGCAGCATCCAGTCGAGCAGGACGAGGTCGGGCTTGGCCTCGGCGATGCGGATCAGCGCCTCCTGCCCGTCGGTCGCTTCCTCGACGTGGAAGCCCTGGCGCTCGAGGTTGTAGCGCAGCAGCGCGAGCAGGGCGGCCTCATCCTCGACGACGAGGATGGTGGGCTTGGCCCCGCCATGGAAGCCTTCTGGCATCGGGCGCACTCCTCTAGATGGGTGGGTTGACGACGGCGGAGGCGGAAACATCCGCCTTGGGGCGGTCCTCCGTCAGGGGCGTGCCGAGGACGGCGAAATGCACGCGCTCGGCGATGTTGGTCGCGTGGTCGCCGATGCGCTCCATGTTCTTCGCGATGAAGAGCAGGTGGGTCGCGGCGGTGATGTTGCGCGGATCCTCCATCATGAAGGTCAGCATTTCGCGGAAGATGCCGTTGTAGATGCCATCAATCGGCGCGTCATTGGCCCAGACGGCGTCGGCCTGGGCGTGGTCGCCCTCGACCAGCGCGTCGATCGCGCCCTTGAGGTTTTCCTGCACCAGCTCGGCCATGCGCTCGAAGCCGTTGAGGCTGCCGAGGATGGGCTGCTGCGAGACGACGATGGCGCGCTTCGCGCCATTGCGCGCGTAGTCGCCGATGCGCTCCAGGTCCTGGCTGATCTTCATGCAGGCGATGATGAGGCGAAGGTCCTGCGCCATGGGCTGGCGGAGTGCGAGCAGGCGGACGCAGAACTGCTCCACCTCGCGCTCCATGTCGTCCAGCAGCCTGTCGCGCTCCACCACTTCGGCGGCGAGCTTGGTGTCGCGGCGGATGAGCGCATCGGCGGCGTCGGCCACCTGGCGCTCGGCCAGGCCGCCCATGCGGGCGATCATCTCGCGCAGGCGCTTGAGGTCTTCCTCGTAGGACTTCACGATGTGGGAGGGGGAACCATTGGGCATCGCTCGCTCCTCAGCCGAACCGGCCGGTGATGTATTCCTGGGTCTTCTGCTGCTTGGGCGCGGTGAACATCTCGGCCGCCGGCGCCACCTCGACGAGTTCGCCCAGGTAGAAGAAGGCCACCTGGTCCGCGCAGCGCGCCGCCTGCTGCATGTTGTGGGTCACGATGGCGATGGTGAAGTCGCGCTTCAGCTCGTCGATCAGCTCCTCGATCTTCAGCGTGCTGATCGGGTCGAGCGCGGAAGTCGGTTCGTCGAAGAGGATCACCTCGGGCCGCACCGCGATGGTACGCGCGATGCACAGCCGCTGCTGCTGGCCGCCGGAGAGGCCCATGGCATTGGCCTGCAGGCGGTCCTTCACCTCGCCCCAGATGGCGGCGCGGGTCAGCGCCCATTCGACGCGCTGGTCCATCTCGGCCTTGGAGAGCTTCTCGTGCAGGCGCACGCCGAAGGCGATGTTCTCGTAGATCGTCATCGGGAAGGGCGTGGGCTTCTGGAAGACCATGCCGACCTTGGAGCGCAGCTCGTTGATGTCCACGCTGGGGTCGATGAGGTTGACGCCATCCATCATCACCTCGCCCTCGGCGCGCTGGCCGGGATAGAGGCTGTACATGCGGTTCATCACGCGCAGCAGGGTGGACTTGCCGCAGCCCGAGGGCCCGATCATCCCTGTCACCTGGCGGTTCGGGAAGTTCAGGTTGATGCCCTTCAGCGCCTTGGGCAGCGAGGGGCCGTAGAAGAAATCGAGGTTGCGGATGCTGATGCGGTTATCCGCGTTCAGCACGGCGTCGGAGCGCACCTGCATGCCGCCGAAGCTGCCCTTGGGTTCACCCTTGGTCTCGATCTTGGCTTGGGTGTCGGAATTCATGGCCATGCCCTCACTCTACTTGCGCTTGCGGAGCAGAACCCGCGCGATGATGTTGACGGCGAGAACGCCGAGGGTGACGAGCAATGCGCCCGCCCATGCGATGCTGATCAGATCCGGGAAGCCGGAATTGGCCTGCTGGTAGATCGCGACCGGCAGCGACGCCATGGCGGTGCCGAGGTTGGTGCTCATGACGTTGTTGCCGAAGCTGGTCAGCAGCAGCGGCGCCGTCTCGCCCGCGATGCGCGCGAAGGCCAGAAGCACGCCGGTGACGATGCCCGAAAGTGCCGCCCGCCAGCAGACCAGGATGACCATCTTCCACTTGGGCGCGCCGAGTGCCACCACCGCCTCGCGCAGCGTGTTGGGGATCAGGCTCAGCATGTCTTCCGTGGTGCGGACGACGACGGGGATGACGATGACGGCCAGCGCCAGCGTGCCGGCGAAGCCCGAGAAGCCGCCCATGGGCAGCACCACCAGCTGGTAGATGAAGAGGCCGATGAGGATCGAGGGTGCCGAGAGCAGCACGTCCGAGACGAAGCGCACCGCCTCGCCCAGCTTCGAGCCGCGGGCATATTCCGCGAGATAGGTGCCGACCAGCAGGCCGATGGGCGTGCCGATGGAGGTGGCCAGCGCCGTCTGGATCAGCGTGCCCACGATGGCATGCGCGAGACCCCCCTTCGGCGCCGTGTCGTCGCCATAGGTCGTGGGCTCGAACTCCTTGGTCAGCACCGTCCAGTCGAGTGCGGCGAAGCCGCGGACGAACAGGGTGAAGAGGATGGAGGCCAGGAAGATCAGGCCGATCAGCGTGGCGGCGACGCAGGCCAGCCGCACGGCATTGTCCACGAAGCGCCGGCGGCGGCCGAGGCGGCGCGCGGCCTCCATGTCTTTCGCGGGGGCGGTCGCGAGGGAGAAGGTGGTGGTGCTCATGTTCCGCGCCTCACTTCAGCCGCGAGCGCAGGAGGTAGCGCGAGACGGCCAGCACGATGAAGGAGATGACGAAGAGCAGGAAGCCCAGCGCCAGCAGCGAGGATTGCTTCAGGCTGCCCATCAGGCTCTCCGGGAATTCCATCGCGACCACCGAGGCGATGGTCGTGGACGGATCGAAGACCGAGGTGAACATGCGGTTGGCGTTGCCGATGACGAAGGTGACGGCCATGGTCTCACCCAGCGCGCGGCCCAGGCCCAGCATGATGCCGCCGACGACGGAGATGCGCGTGTAGGGGATCACCACCCCGCGCACCACCTCCCACCGCGTGGCCCCCAGCCCATAGGCGCTTTCCTTGTAGACCGGCGGCACCTGGAGGAACACGTCGCGCATCGTGGCGGCGATGAAGGGCAGGATCATGATCGCCAGCACCATCGAAGCGGCGAAGACCGAGGTGCCCGCGAAATTGTTGCTGTCGAAGACGGCGCCGATCAGCGGCAGCGCGCTCAGCGTCTCGCCGAAGGGCAGCTGGATGTAGTTCTGGATGATCGGCACCAGGACGAACAGGCCCCACATGCCGAAGATGATGGAGGGCACGGCGGCCAGCAGTTCGATCGCGGTGCCGACGGGCTGGCGCAGCCATTGGGGCGCCAGCTCGGTCAGATAGAAGGCGATGCCGAAGGCGACCGGCACGGCGACCAGGATGGCGAGGATGGAGGTGACGAGCGTGCCGAGCATGGGCACCAGCGCGCCGTAATTCTCGCGCCCCTCGACCGGCTGCCAGGCGGTGGACCAGAGGAATTGCGCGCCGAATTCCTGGAAGGCCGGCAGCCCGCCGATGAAGAGCGTCAGGATGATCGCGCCGAGCAGGCCGAGCACGAAGAGCCCGGCTCCGCGGCAGAGCCATTCGAAGAACTTATCGCCCAGCAGGCCGCTGGAGCCACGGGGCTTGGCAAGGGGGGTGACGGATGGCTGCACGCCGGAACCTCATCCATGAGGGGAGGCCGGTCCTCTCGCGGCGCCAGGGCATCGCCGATCGGATCGGAAAAAAACCCGGGGGTGATGCCACCCCCGGGGAAGACGTGCCTCAGCTCGGGCTGCCGGTCCAGATCGCCGCACCCGAGGGGTCACGCACCTGGCTCCAGGTGGCGCGGATCGCGGCGTGCACGCTCTCGGGCAGGGCGATGTATTCCAGGCGGCGGGCGGCATCCGCGCCGTTGCGGAAGGCCCAGTCGAAGAAGCGCATGGTGTTGCGGCTGCCCGCCACGCGGTCCGCCACCGGGTTGGTCGGCAGCAGGATGAAGGTGGGCGAGACGATCGGCCAGACATCGGCGCCGGGGAGGTCCACCATGTCGGCCGCGAAGCCGGGGCGGGTCCAGTCGGCGGCGCTGGCCGCGGCCTGGAAGCTCGCCATCACCGGCGTGATGAAGTTGCCGGCCTTGTTGCGGAGCTGCGTCGTGATCAGGCGGTTCACCGTGGCATAGGCGTTCTCGGTGTAGCCGATGGCGCCGGGCGTGTTGCGCACGGCGTTGGAGACGCCCTCATTGCCGCGCGCGCCGTTGCCGACCGGCCATTGCACGCTGGTCGCGGCCCCCGGGCCGTTGCGCCAGGTCTCGGACACGCGGGAGAGGTAGGTGGTGAAGACGAAGGTGGTGCCCGAGGCATCGGCGCGATAGGCGGGCGAGACCGGCAGGTTCGGCATCCGCAGGTCGCGGTTCAGCTCGACCAGGCGGGGGTCGTTCCAGCGGGTGATGCGGCCCAGGAAGATGTCGGTCACCACTTCGGGCGTCAGCTTCAGCGCGTTGTCCGCGACACCCGGCAGGTTCACGATGAGCACGACCGAACCCATGACCGTCGGGAATTGCAGCAGGTTGCGCTCGCGCAGCTGAGCCTCGGCGAGCGGCGCATCGGTCGCGCCGAAATCGACGGTGCGGTTGGTGATCTGGTTGATGCCGCCGCCCGAGCCGATGGACTGGTAGTTCAGGATGATGCCCGCACCCTCGCGCGCGGCTTGGCCCCAGCGCTCATAGACGGGGCGGGGGAAGGTGGCGCCGGCGCCGGTGATCGTCGCCTGCTGGGCGAGGGCTTCGCGCGCCAGGAAAGGCGTCGCGGCGGTCAGGGCGAGAAGGGAACGACGGTTCACGGTAATCTCCATGTTGATCCGCCCCTCGAGGGCTGGGGCGACCCGTGGCGGAGCGGATAGGCGTCGCGGGAGACTACCGTGTTTCAGATTTATGAAGCTTCGATGACATAGACCTTTTGTTCATCTTGTCGGTGCGGCCGCATTCCATGCGCCGCGTGGCAGACGGGCCGTGGGGTTGCGGCGGAGGGCCGCGGCCGCGGCCGCATCCCCGCATTGCAGGATGGCCCGCGCCACCGTCTCGCTCAGGTTCAGCCGCCGCGCCACGGATTGCCGGGCCTCCGCGCCTGGTGGATGCCACACCAGTTGCAGCAGGTCCCGCTCGGTCAGGACGCGGGAGAGGCGGATCAGCGGCTCGCTCACGGCCGGATCGGGGTCCCGCGCCAAAGCGAGGACCAGGTCATGCGGGGCGTCGGGCAGGTCGGTGAGGGTGTCGGCGACGGCGTGGCGCACCTGGGCCGAGGCGTCGCCCGCCAATTGGCGCAGCCGCCCCCAGCCCATGCCCGCCATCTCCGCCGCATGAATCGCGAGCTTGCGGGCAAGCCGCGCCCGGATTTCCGCCGCCGGGTCCCGCGCGAGGACGGCATCGGCCAGCGAGGGCGCATGCGGGTTCGAGGCGACGGCGAGGCGCACGGGCATGGCCTCGTCGCCGGCCAGCAGCAGCAGCGCCACCTCCCGCGCATCGGCGCGGGCGGCGAGTGCGAGGCGCTCGACCACGGTGCCGGCTGAAATGGCGCCGCCGGAGGGGAAGCGGTTCAGCATCCAGGATCCGTCCATGGCGGGAATATGCCAGCGCCAGCTTTCGAAGCGATGAAGATCGCGCGCCACACCCGTTGCGGGGGCGTGGTCCGCGGGCGTAGGCTCATCCCATGGATACGCCCGAACCCGCCCCCGCCCAGCATGACCTCGGCGGGAATCCCCGCTTCCGCTGCACGCCCGTCGAGCCCGATGACGACGCGCCGCCGGATGATTTCGGCCGCCGCGTGGACGCGCTGCGCGCCGTGCTGCGCGAAAAGGGCCTGCTGACGACGGATGAGCAGCGCCTCAACATCGAGAGTCTGCCGGAAGCCGAGTATTTCGGCCTGACCTATTACGAGAAGTGGCTGCGGGCGATCGCCGCCGTCATGCTCGCCAAGGGTGCGGCGAGCTGGGAGGAATTGCAGTGAGTTCCGGCGTGGGTGAGACCAGCGCCGCCCGCTTCAAGGCGGGCCAGCGCGTGCGCGTGAAGGATGCGCGGCCCGAGCGCATCGCGCGGCTGCATCTGCGCACCCCGCATTACGTCCGCGGCCGGATGGGCACGGTGGAGCGGGCGCTCGGCACTTTCCCCAACCCCGAGGACATCGCCTTCAACCGCCCGGCCGAGCCGCGCGTGCTGTATCACGTCCTCTTCGACCAGCCGCCCGTCTGGAATGAGGGCGAGGC
>JAIYCD010000095.1 GCA_027488195.1 Acetobacteraceae bacterium
GCCATGTCGGCCCAGGCCGAGGTCTCGGCGGAGAAATGGATCTGCCCGCCCAGCAGGTTCTGCAGGTTCGGCGCGGCCCCGCGGAAGGGCACGGAGGTCCATTCGATGTCGAGCATGCGCGCGAGGCGCGTCATCGTCACATCGGTCGTATTCGCACCGGGCGTGCCGTAGAACAGCGTGCCGGGATTGGCGCGGGCATGGTCCAGCAATTCCCGCATGGTCCGCCATGGCGCATCGGGGCGCACCACCACGCCGCCCATATAGCCCACCAGGCGGATCACCCAGGTGAAATCCTGCATGGGGTCAAAGGGCGGGTTCATGTTCTGGGCGCGCATCATGGCCGGCATGCGGAAGACGCCATTTGGCATCTGGCTGAGCGTATAGCCATCCGGCCGCGCCTCGCGCGCCAAGGCCTGGGCGCCCAGCGTGCCGGAGGCACCGGGCTTGTTCTCGACGATGATCGGCTGGCCGAGATGACGGGACGCCACCTCGCAGACCATGCGCATCTGGATGTCGGTCGCACCCCCCGGCGTCCAGGGCACAAAGACGCGCAGCGGCCTGTCGGGGAAGCGCGACTGCGCGAGGGCCAGGGAAGGGGCGGCGAGCCCCGTGATCAAGGCCGCGCGGCGCGTGACGATCATGCTGGGCTTCCTCCGTTTCGGGGAAGCTTGCGGGTTTCGCGCGAGGCGGCGCAACTGGCCGCCTCGCAGGTGCAGCAATCCGCCTTGTTGAGCGGCTGATTCACGTCTTTGGCGTTGCCGCCAAAGACGATCAGACGCTAGCTCAGCCGCAGGCCGAGCTGCTCGATCAGGCGGCGCTCCTCCACCATCGTCTGGCGGACGAAGGCGGTGTAGTCGGCGCTGCTCTTGTAGTTGGGCTGCATGTCGAAGCGATCGAGGATCGCGACATGCGAGGGGTCGCTGAGCGCCTCGCGGAAGGCGTCATGCAGCGCGCGCACCACGCCGGGGTCCATGTTCTTGGGGCCCGCCAATCCGTAGGGGCTGATCGAGACGATATCAATGCCGCTTTCCTTCAGCGTCGGCACATTGGGGAAGCGCTTGGCGCGCTGCTCGCCCCAGGTGGCCAGCACGCGCACGCGGCCTTCCTCGGCCATCGGCACCCAGCCGGAGCTATCCGCCGTGATCTGGATCTGGCCGCCCAGCAGGTTCTGCAAATTCTCGGCGACGCCGCGGAAGGGGATATGCGTCCATTCGAGGCGCTGCATCTGCGCGATCTGCTCCATCGTCAGATGGAGCGAGGTGCCGACGCCGGGCGTGCCGTAGTTGAGGCGTCCCGGCTCCCGCCGCGCGGCGGCGATGAGGTCGGCCAAGTTCTGCCACGGCGAGTCGGCGCGTACCACGATGCCGAAAAGATAGCCGGTGACGTGGATCACATAGGTGAAATCGGCCAGCGGATCGAAGAGGGCGCGGCTGTTCAGCAGCGGCTGGCGGAACACGCTGATGGGCATCTGGCTCAGCGTATAGCCATCGGGTGCCGCGCTCAGCAGGGCCTGGGCGCCGAGCACGCCGCCGGCGCCGGCGCGATTGTCCACGATGATGGGCTGGCCGAGCCGGCGCGAGGCGGCCTCGCAAAAGGCGCGCATCTGCACATCGGTGGTGCCGCCCGCGCCCCAGGGGACGATCATCCGGATCGGCCGGCTCGGGAAATTCTGCTGGGCATAGGCGGGCGCGGCCAATGCGGCGCCCGGCAGGATGAGGGCGTGGCGGCGGGAGATGACGGGCATGGCTTTCCTCGGCTGTTCTTGGCCGAGGTCTATCGCCCCGCCTCAGTCCATCCGCAAGCCCAGCCGGCGCACCGCCGCACCCTCTTCGGCGTTGAGCCGCCTCGCAAAATCCGCATAGGCCTCGGGGTCCATGTAGCGCACCGGCATGTCGAAGCGCTCCAGTGTCGCCACATGCTGCGGGTCGAAGAGGGCGGGTTTGATCGCGTCATGCAGGGCGCGGATGATGCCGGGGTCCATGTTCTTCGGGCCGGCCAGGCCGAAGGGGCTGTCGGAGACGATGTCGATGCCCACTTCGCGCAGCGTCCGCACCTCGGGGAAGCGCTTGGCGCGATCGGCGCTCCAGACAATGAGCAGGCGGAAGCGCCCCTCCTGCACCATGGGCGCCCAGCCCGTGCTGTCCGCCACGCATTCGACCGAGCCTTGCAGCAGCGCCTGCGTCGTATCCGCGCCACCGCGGAAGGGCACATGGAGGAATTCGATGCCGCGCTCGGCCGCGATGCGCTCCATGGTGATGTGCAGCGAGGAGCCGACGCCGGGCGTGCCATAGCTGACGCGCCCCGGGTTTGCCTTGGCGAAGTCCAGGAATTCCTCCCAGCTGCGGTAGCGGCTGTCGCTGCGGACCACCACGCCGAAGACATAGCCCGTGAGGTGGATGACCCAGGAGAAATCGGTCATCGGGTCGAAGGTCGGGCGGCGGGACATGGCGGGGATGCGGAAGATCGTCACCGGCATCTGGCCGATCAGATGGCCATCGCCGCGCTGCTCCTGCGCGATCATGGCGGGGCCGAGCGTGCCCGATGCGCCGGGGCGGTTCTCGACGATGACGGATTGGCCGAGGTTGCGGCCGGCCAGTTCTGCCAGCACGCGAAGATGCGTATCGGCCGAGCCGCCGGGCAGCCATGGGACCACCAGGCGGATGGGCCGGTTGGGGAAGCCCGGTTGGGCCAGAGCGGGGGTGGCCAGCGGCAGAGCGAGCGCGGCGCGGCGGGTGAGCATGGCGGTTCCTCGGTTGCTTTGGCGGCAGCATGGCAGGGGGGCGGGTGCGGCGTCCATCGGAACGGCTTGCGGGCGCATCGGCGGCCGGCTAATCGCGGCGGCAGGAAGATTGAGGGAATTTCATGCGGCGTCGCGTCCTCCTGGCCGGGTTCCTCGCCACGCCCGTGGCGGCGCAGGGCTTCAGCTTCATCCCCGATGACACGCTGCTTCCGATGCTGCGCGCGGGCGGGCTGAACCTCTATTTCCGCCACGGCATCACCGACCGCAGCCAGGTGGATACCGGCCGGCGCGGCGACCGGGCGGGCCAACGCAATCTGAGCGAGGCGGGGCGCCAGCAGGCCACGCGTGTGGGCCAGGCCTTCCGCGCGCTGAACATCCCCGTGCAGGAGGTGCTGACGAGCGAGGTGTTCCGCGCCCAGGACACGGCGGAGTTGGCCTTCGGCCGGGCGCAGATCCGCATCGAGCGGGACCTGATCGCCGATGACTACACGCCCGGCAGCGCCAGCGACGATGCGCGCGCCGTCTCGCGCCGGCTGGCGCAGCCGGTGGCGGGGGGCAACCGCGTCATGGTGGGTCACATCGTGCCGCTGGGGATGATCCTGGGGCGTGGCCTCGCGCAGCAGGAATTCCCGGAAGGGGCGGCGGGCGTGTTCCGCCCGCGTGGCGGCGACTGGGAGTTCCTGGGCTTCTTCCGGGCCGAGCAGCTCATCGCGCTGGCGCGGGTCTAGCGCGTCTGGCGCCGCGCCCGGTATGGGTGACGCATGGCGACGCCACTCCCCATCAGCACGAACCCGGCCGAGGATGACACGCTCTCGCTCGGCGAGCAGGCCTTTCGCCGCCTGAGGGACGCCATCATCCGCGGCGCGCTGCCGGCCGGCAGCAAGATTTCCGAGCGCGGCCTGGCGGCGAGGCTCGGCATCTCGGCCCAGCCGGTGCGCGAGGCGCTGCGCCGGCTGGAGGGCGACGGCATGGTCGTCACCCTCCCGCGCAGCGGAACCGTGGTGGCCGAGGTCGGGCCCGGGCAATTGGCGGAGCTGGGCCGCATCCGCGCCGCGCTGGAAGGTGTGGCGGCCGCACTGGCGGCTGAGCGGCTGGAGCGCGAGGGGCTCACGGCCCTCACTGGCCTGCTGCGCCGCATGGAGGCGGGGACCGAGGCGGCGGACCATGCGGCGCTGGATGCGGCGAATGAGGAATTCCACGCGCTGATCCACGCGGCGGCGGGCAATGCCTTCCTGACGCGCTCGCTCACCTCGCTGCGCGCCTATGACCATGCGGGGCGTCAGCGGGCGGTGGGCAGCACGCCGCGCGACCTGCCGAAATCGCTGGCCGAGCACAAGGCGATCGTCGCCGCCTTCAGGCGCCGGGACGCGGCGCTGGCGGAGGCGCGGATGCGGCAGCATGTGCTGCGCTCGCTGGTGACCAATGGCGTTCTGGCGCCGCCCCCCAAAAAGGCGCGTTGACGCCGGGCCTCCGGCTGGGTCAAGCTTCGCAACTGCTATTGCAGTTAGAGGTGCTTCAGCACCCGGCCCTGAGGAGAAGTCCATGTTTGCCCGACGCATGCTCATTGCGTGTGCGATGCTCGTCATCGCCGCCCTCCCTTCCGCCGCGCAAGAATGGCGCGGCTGGAACATCCATGCGGCCGACTACCCGAACGGCCAGGCCATGGACGCCTTCACCCGCATGGTGGGCGAGCGCAGCAACAACCGCATCCGCATGCGGACCTTCCATTCGGCGCAGCTCGGCCAGCAGGACGAGGCGATCCAGCAGATGCGCCTCGGCGCCATCGACTTCGGCAATTTCAACCTCTCGCCCTTCAACAACCTGGCGGCCTCCACCAATGTGGTGACGCTCCCCTTCCTGTTCCGCGACGTGGCGCACATGCAGCGCGCCATTGATGGCGTCGCGGGCGAGGCGATCGCGCGGGAGCTGGAGGCGATCGGCATCATCGCCCTTGCCTGGTACGATGCGGGCGCGCGCAGCATCTACACCACGCGGCCGGTGCGGGTGCCCGCCGATCTGCGCGGCATGAAGATCCGCGTGCAGACCTCGGATCTCTGGATCGACCTGATGCGCGCCCTCGGCGCCAACCCGACGCCGCTGCCCTTCGGCGAGGTGTTCACCGCGCTGCAATCGGGCGTGGTGGATGGCGCCGAGAACAA
>JAIYCD010000212.1 GCA_027488195.1 Acetobacteraceae bacterium
CGGCCGGCGAGAACTTCATCGCCGTGGACAATGAGGGCTCGGCGCGCGAGGTGAGCGAGTTCCGCCAGCGCCGCGCGCGTGAGAAGGCGGCCGCCGCCCTGGGTGCCGGCCGTGGCACGCTGAACGACATGCTGGCGCGCATCCAGGCGGGCGAGCAGAAGGAAGTGGCCGTCGTCGTGAAGGCCGACGTGCAGGGCTCGGCCGAGGCGATCAACGTCACGCTCGGCAAGCTCGGCAATGATGAGGTGCGCGTGCGCGTGCTGCACTCGGCGGTCGGCCAGATCACCGAGAGCGACATCCAGCTGGCCAAGGCGTCCAACGCCGTGGTGGTGGCGTTCAACGTCCGCGCCACGACGCAGGCGCGCGAGATGGCGCAGCGCGATGGCGTGGATATCCGCTACTACTCGATCATCTACCAGGTGTCGGACGACATCGAGGCGATCTTCAAGTCGCGCCTCGCCCCCGTCCAGCGCGAGAGCTTCATCGGCTACGCGCAGATCCTTCAGGTGTTCGAGGTCAAGCGCCTGGGCAATGTGGCCGGCTGCCGCATCACCGAGGGCGTGGTGAAGCGCGGCTGCGGCGTGCGCCTGTTGCGCGATGGCATCGTCATCCACGAGGGCGAGCTCAGCACGCTGCGCCGCTTCAAGGATGACGTGAAGGAAGTCGCCAACGGCTACGAATGCGGCATGGGCTTCAAGAACTATGACGACATCCGCGTGGGTGATCAGATCGAGTGCTTTGAGACGGAAACCGTGGCGGCGGCCTAAGGCCGCAGCCACAGTTTCCTGATTTTTTCGCCCTCAAGCGCCGGGCGCGGCCTCCGGCCGCTTGGCTTCGCCGCGCCCAGCGGCACGCTCAGTTGGGCGGCGCCGCGCGCTTTGCGCGCGGATTTTCCTGGCGCCGGCTTGTTCTTCATGGCCGGCTTTTCCTTCCGGGGTTCCAGCCCCCTCTCTTCCGAGGTTCCCATGGCCAAGCGCCACAATGAAAATCCCGGCGCGCCCAGCCAGCGCCAGCTCCGCGTGGCGGAGGAGGTGCGGCATGCGCTCGCCGCCATCTTCGAGCGCGGAGATTTCCGCGATCCCGACCTCGCCAATGCCCGCATCACCGTGACCGAGGTGCGCGCGAGCCCGGACCTGCGGCACATGACGGCCTTCATCAGCGGCCTGGGGAAGGACGTGCCGCCCGAGCAATTCGCCGCACTCAAGCGCGCGCACGCCTATCTGCGCGGCCAGGTGGTGAAGAACATCCGCCTGAAATTCGCGCCCGACCTGCATTTCCAGCCCGACAGCGCGCTGGACTACGCCATGAAGATCGACCTGCTGCTGCGCCAGCCCCGAGTGGCACAGGATCTGGCGCAGGATCTCGTGGGCGAGAAGGACGAGAAGGGCGAGTAGCCGCAGGGCGCAGCAGGATTGCGCCCAACGCCCTTCCGGCCCGCACGAAACGCCGTAGAACGCAGCCTCGCTTTCGCACGCAGGAATTGATGCCCCGTCACCAGAGAAAACCCAAGGGCCGCCCCATCGATGGCTGGCTCATCATCGACAAGCCCACGGGCATCGGCAGCACGGATGTCGTAAACCGGGTCAAGCGCGCCTATGACGCGCAGAAGGCCGGGCATGGCGGCACGCTCGATCCGCTGGCGACCGGCCTGCTCCCCATCGCCTTCGGCCACGCCACCAAGACCGTGCCCTATGTGATGGACGGCACCAAGGTCTACCATTTCACGCTGGCTTTCGGCGAAGCGCGCGACAGCGATGATTCCGACGGCGCCGTGACCGAGACCAGCGATGCGCGGCCGACCGACGCGCAGATCCGCGCGGCCCTGCCCGCCTTCACCGGCGACATCATGCAGGTCCCGCCGGTCTATTCCGCCATCAAGGTGAATGGCGAGCGCGCCTATGACCTCGCGCGGGACGGGCAGGTCGTGCAGCTGGAAGCCCGCCCCGCCCGGGTGGACCGCTTCGAGCTGATCGACCGCCCCAGCGCCGACAGCGCCGTCTTCGAGGTGCAATCCGGCAAGGGCGTCTACATGCGCTCGCTCGCGCGCGACCTCGCGCGCGCCGTCGGCACGGTCGGTCATATCGCGGCGCTGCGGCGCCTGCGGGTCGGCCCCTTCACCGAGGCGCATGCCGTGCCTCTGGACAAGATCGCTGTTACAGGCGATACCCCGCCCCCTTCACTGGACCTCCTGCTCCCGCTCACGACCGCGCTGGCCGACATCCCGGCACTGGCCGTGACCGAAGCGGAGGCCGCCCGCCTCAATTTCGGCCAGGCCCTCAGCTTGGTCGAACTCATGGGCCGGGTTCCGTCCGAGGCCAGCCCCGATGGGGGCCTGGTCCGCGCGATGGCAGCGGAGCGGTTCGTGGGCCTGTGTCGTCTCGAAGAGGGGATGATGCGGCCCGAACGGCTGATGGCGCCCGGCTGATCCGGGGCTTTTGGCCCAGAACTGTTTCTTCTCTCAAACCTTGAAGGGATCATCCGATGTCGATCACCGCTGAGCGCCGCGCGGCGCTCATTGTCGAATACGCGACCAAGCCCGGCGATACCGGCAGCCCCGAAGTGCAGGTGGCGATCCTCTCCGAGCGGATCTCCAACCTGACCGAGCACCTGAAGACCCATGCGAAGGATTTCCACTCGCGCCGCGGTCTCCTCGTGATGGTCGGCCAGCGCCGTGGCCTGCTCGACTATGTGAAGCGCAAGGACAAGGCGCGTTATGACGCGCTGATCGCCCGCCTGGGCCTCCGCCGCTAACCGGCTCGTCAAGATCCGGCTGGGCCGGTCCTTCGGGGCCGGCCCTTCCCGTCCAGCTTCAGCTTCCCACATAGGTGGGGTGGTGCACCGCCGCTCCCTCATCGCGCTTGCCGTCCTGCCCGCCCTGCCGGTGCGGGCTCAGGAGCGCACACGCTATGTCTTCGACCAGAGCGTGGGGCGGATCGGCTTCTCGGCCCGGCATCTGGGCCTCTTCACCTCCCAGGGCCAGTTCGACCGCTTCCAGGCGACCCTGCTGATCGACCCGGCCCAACCGCAGAACGCCGCGGTGGATTGCGTGGTGGACACGGCGGAGGTCAGCATTCCCTTCCCCGGTGCGACGGACCTGCTCCGCTCCGAGGCCTATTTCGACGTGGCCCGCCACCCGACGGCGCGCTTCGCGGGCGAGGCCAATGGCCTGACCGAGGCAGGCGGCTTTCCCATCGCCGGGCAATTGGCCGTGCGCGGCATCACCCGCCCCTTCCGCATGACCGCCCGCCTGATCGAGCGCCAGGCCAATGTCGCGCGCTTCCAGGCGGAGGGCGAAATGCGCCGCGGCGAGTTCGGCATGGTGGCGGACCGCACGCTGATCTCGGACGCGATCCGGCTCAGCGTCGATGTGCGGATCGCGGTGTGACCCCCGAGCGCTGGTCGCGCCCGCAGCGGCGCCTGCATGCCTGGGGGGCGGTGCTGGTGGTGCTGACGCTGGGGCTCTCGCTGGCCATGGTGGCGCTGCCCATGTCGCAGCTGCTGGCGAAGTTCCTCGCCTATCAGCTGCACAAGACCTTCGGCCTGCTGGTGCTGATCCTGACGCTCACGCGGCTCGGCTTCCGGCTGGCGCGGCCGGCGCCGGTCCTCTCTGGCCTCACGCCCGGGCGGCAGCGCGCGGCGCGCTGGGGGCAGGGGGTGCTTTATGCGCTGCTGCTGGTGGTTCCGCTGCTGGGCTACCTGACGGCCCAGGCGGCGGCGGGTCCGGTGCCCACGACCTTGTTCCTGGTGATCCCCGTACCACATCTGCTGGACCCCGACCCGGCGCTCTATGCCTGGCTCAGGCCCACGCACCAGATCGCGGCCTGGAGCCTGATTTTCCTCGCGGCGGCACATGCCTCGCTGGCACTCTGGCACCACCGGCAGGGCATTCCGGTGCTGGGGCGCATCTGGGGCTAGGCGCGAGGGGCGCCTGTCGCAACGCAGCCCCGGCGGGCTGGTTCTTCCTCCGACCAGGGAGCCGAGCATGTTGAAACACCCATCGCGCGGAACCCCGAAGCCGGGCCTGACCAGCCTGGCCGACCCGGCGCTCAACCAGGAAACCCCGCCGCATCTGCTGGACCAGCCCATCACGCCCACTCCGC
The DNA here is from genome assembly GCA_027488195.1 of Acetobacteraceae bacterium. Classification (GTDB taxonomy): domain Bacteria; phylum Pseudomonadota; class Alphaproteobacteria; order Acetobacterales; family Acetobacteraceae; genus Roseococcus. The sequence continues at coordinate 4,101 of JAIYCD010000212.1, forward strand.
TTTTCTTCGTGCGCAACAACGGTTCCCTGCCGGCGGTGCGGCATGAAGAAGCCGAGGATTGGGTGCTGGAGGTCACGGGACGCGTCGCGCGGCCACTGACGCTGAGCCTCCGCGAATTGCGCGCGCGCTTCCCGCAGGTCGAGCTGACCGCTGTGCTGGAATGCGCGGGCAATGGCCGCAGCGGATTCGCCCCGCCGGTGCCGGGGCTGGCCTGGGGCCATGGCGCCGTGGGCTGCGCGCGCTGGACGGGCGTGCGCCTCGCCGATGTGCTGGCGGCGGCGGGCGTCGCGGCGGATGCCGCCTATGTCGGGCATGAAAGCCCGGATCACGCGCTGGGCGCGCCTGGCCAGCCGGCCCTCTCGCGCGGCTTGCCGATCGCCAAGGCGCTGGCGCCCGAGACCCTGCTGGCCTTCGGCATGAATGGCGCGCCCCTTGACCCGCTGCATGGCTTCCCGCTGCGCGTCGTGGCGCCGGGCTTCCCGGGTGCCGCCTGGCAGAAATGGCTGCGGCGGATCCTGGTGCTGGACCGCGAGCATGACGGTGCCAAGATGACCGGCCTCGACTACCGGATGCCGCGCCGCCCGGTGCAGCCGGGGGAGACGCCGGACCCCGCGATCTTCGAGGTCATCACCGACATGCCCGTGAAGTGCCTGATCACCGAGCCCGCGGCGGATTTCAGCGCCAGCGGCCCCGTCAGCGTCGCCGGCTTCGCCTGGAGCGGGGCGGTGCCGGTGGAGCGGGTGGAGGTCTCGGTCGATGGCGGCGCCAACTGGCAGCGGGCAGAGCTGGAGCCGGGCGAAGGCCGCTGGGCGTGGCGCCGCTTCCACGCCCTCCTGGATCTGCCGGGCCGGGGCGAGGTGGAGCTGATGGCGCGGGCCATGGACGTGGCCGGCAAGACCCAGCCGCTGGAGCCGGCCTGGAATCCGCGCGGCTACCTGAACAACGCCGTCCACCGCATCCGCGGCCGCGCCGTCTGACCCTCAGGCGATCTCGGCCGCCCGGCGCAGGCTGTTGATCATGGACATCCCCAGAAGATGCGCGTGGGCCTTGGCGGGGTCGCCCGCGGCTTCGGCCATGCGGGCCTGGAAATCGGCCTGATCCTCGGGGGTCGCGGCTTCCAGGTTCTTCTTGTTCTGGATGGTGGTGCGCTGGACCACCTCCTCCGTGATCCCCCGCCGCTGCCGGTCGTATCGGTCGAGCAGGGCCTCATCGGCCTCGCCGCGCATGACCTGGACCAGCTTTTCCACGAGGTTCACCGCGTCATGCACGCCGCCATTCAGCCCCATGCCGCCCAGCGGGTTGTTGATATGCGCGGCATCGCCCGCCAACAGGATGCGGCCGCGGCGGAAGGTCTCGGCCACGCGCTGATGCACGCGGTAGAGCGTGGTGTGCTTGATCGGGTAGTCGCCATGGCCGGCCACCACGCGGGCGAAGCGGGCGCGGGCGAATTCGGGCGTCATCACCTCCTCGTCCGAGACCTCGGCGCGCACGGGGAACATGGCGCGCCAGACGCCGGGGACGCGCAGCAGGAAGAACCACTCCTCCGGGTCGGCGTAGTAGGAGACGTCCGCCAGGCCCGGGATGATGCTGGCGAAGTCGAACTCGGTGGAGAGCACCAGGAAGCGCTCGGGCCAGGTGAAGCCCTCGAAGGCGATGGCGGCGGATTTGCGGACGGCGCTGCGCGCGCCATCGGCGCCGATGATCCAGCTGCCGAGCAGGCGTGTGCCGTCCTCCAGCTGGGCCGCCACGTGGTCGCCCTCATCGCGCGCCTCGGCCACGGCGGCGTTGAAGCGCACCTGGTAGAGCGGGCTGTCCCGCAGCAGCCCGTGCAGGATGCGCGTCAGCTTGAACTGCTCGCATTGCAGCCGGTAGGGGTGGCGCGTCACATCCGCCAGCAGGCCGAAATCGAATTCGGCGATCACGCTCTGGTCCCGCCTGCGATACTGCACGCGGGGCCCGATGATGCCCTGGCGGATCATGTCCTTCGCCGCACCCAGATCATCCAGCATGTCGAGCGTGGGGGCGTGGAAGGTGGAGGCGCGCATCTCCTCGGAAATGCCGGGGCCGGCCTCCAGCACCTGGACCGGAATGCCCGCGCGGACCAGGGCCGCGGCTGCGACCAGGCCGACCGGGCCGGCGCCGGCGATGAGGACGGGCTTGGGCTCGGCCATGCGGATCAGGTTCCCCTCGTGCATTGTTACAATTGGAGCAAAAGCCGGGGCTGTGAAGGGGTGCAATTCCACCCGCGCGCTTCCTGCTCTAGCCTTGCCGCACAAGAAAGGAACGCCCGCTCATGGATCTGCGCCAGAAGCTTCACGGCCGCCTGCGCCTGCCGCTCATCGGCTCGCCGCTCTTCATCATCTCGGTGCCCGACCTCGTGGTCGCGCAATGCATCTCGGGCGTCATCGGCTCGATGCCCACGCTGAATGCGCGGCCGCTGGAGCAGCTGGATGACTGGCTTTACGAGATCAGCGGCCGGCTGGCCGAGCATGACCGGGCCAACCCGGACCGGCCCTCGGCGCCGTTTGCGATGAACCTCATCGTCCACCGCTCCAATGACCGGCTGGAGGAGGACCTGAAGCTCGTCGTGAAGCACAAGGTGCCGCTCATCATCAGTTCGCTCGGCGCGCGGACCGAGGTCAATGACGCGATCCACTCCTATGGCGGCCATGTGCTGCATGACGTGATCAACCAGACCTTTGCCCACAAGGCGATCGAGAAGGGGGCGGATGGCCTGGTGCTGGTGGCCTCGGGCGCCGGCGGGCATGCCGGCGCGCAAAGCCCCTTCGCGCTGATGCAGGAGACGCGCGCCTGGTTCGACGGGCCGGTGGCGCTTTCGGGCAGCATCGCGCATGGCCGCAGCATCCTGGCGGCCGAGGCGATGGGCGCCGACTTCGCCTATATGGGCTCCGCCTTCATCGCGACCGAGGAGGCGCGCGCGGTGGAGGAATACAAGCAGATGCTGGTGGAATCCGGCGCGGACGACATCGTCTACACCAACCTCATCACCGGCGTGCACGGCAACTACCTGAAGCCCTCCGTCCGCAATGCGGGGCTGGACCCGGACAACCTGGAAACCTCCGACAAGTCGGCGATGAGCTTCGCCCAGGGGCGCAACAAGAAGTGGAAGGACATCTGGGGCGCGGGGCAGAGCGTCTCGGGCATCAACGCGGTGGTGCCGGCCGCCGATCTCGTGGCGCGGCTGCATGCGGAATATCTGGAGGCGCGGCGCAAGCTGGGCGGCGCCTCGCCGCTCGTGAACCCGAATTGGACGCGGGTGGCGGAGGCCGCCTGACGCCCCATATCCCGGGGCATGAGCGAAGCCACGATCCGCCTCGGCGCCTTCCTCGGCGTGCTGGCCCTGCTGCTGGCGGCCGAGCGGCTGATCCCCTGGCAGGTGCCGCGCCCGCTGGGCTGGCGGCGCTGGTGGCCCAATTTCGGGCTGGTGGCGCTGGGGGCGGTCACGGTGCGGTTCCTGATGCCGCTGGTGGCGGTGGGGGCCGCGCTCTGGGCGCAGTCGCGCGATATCGGCCTGTTCAACTGGCTCGGCGCTCCGGGCTGGCTCGCCGTCCCGCTGACGGTCGTGCTGCTGGACCTGCTGATCTACTGGCAGCACCGCATCTTCCACGCCGTGCCCTGGCTCTGGCGGCTGCACCGCGTCCATCACGCGGACCCCGAGATGGATGCCAGCACGGGGCTGCGCTTTCACCCCATCGAGATCTGGCTCTCCATGTGGGTGAAGATCGCGGCCGCGGTGGCGCTGGGCGCGCCGCCCGAGGGTATCGTGGCCTTCGAGATCATCCTGAACGCGGCGAGCCTGTTCGAGCATGCGGCGATCCGCATCCCGCCCCGGCTGGATCGCGCACTCGGCTGGGTGATCGTGACGCCCAGCCTGCACCGCATCCACCACTCCGAGCGCGAGGAGGAGACGAACAGCCATTATGGCTTCTGCCTCTCCGTCTGGGACCGGATTTTCGGGAGCTGGCGCGGCGCCTGGGTGGGCGAGCTGGTGCTGGGCATCCGGGGCTATCGCGCGCCCCGTGAGCAGCATGTGCTGCCCCTGCTGACGCAGCCCTTCCGCTAGAGCGTGATCCGCTATCGCTGGATCACGATCCAGCCTTGTCGAGAGGATGATTCACCGCTTCGGTGATTCCACCTCAGCGGATCATGCTCTGGCTCCCCGCGTCGCGCTCCCGTTCCGCCAGCTCGCGCAGGGCGCGGCGCGCGGCATTGGCGATCTCGGGCGTGCGGGCCTGTTGGGCCAGCACCTCGGATTGCCGCAGCCAGCGCCGCGCCTCGCCGAACTCGTTGCGGGCGGCGGCACTCCGGCCGGCGCGCAGCAGCAGGTCGGCCGCCACATGGGTCTCGCCCTGGCGGCGCGCGGCCTCGGCCTCCAGCGCCAGCGCGCGGGCGAGGCCGCGATAGTCGAGCCCCTCGCGCCGCAGCGTGGCCGCTTCGGTGGCGAGCCGGCGGGCTTCGGCGAGGTCGCCTTCGGCCAGCGCGGCGGCGGCGGCGAGCTCCTGCGCATCGGCGCGGAAGGCGCGGCGCTCCGGCGTGCCCAGCGCGGCGCGTGCCGCGGCCAGCCCGGCCGGGTCATTCCGCGCCGCCGCGATCAGCCCGCGCAGGAACCAGGCGCGCAGCGCCACATCGGCATCCTCCGTGCCGATGCCGGAAGCGACCCGTTCCGCGCCAGCCAGGTCGCCGCTGCGATACAGCGCCAGCGCCTCCACCAGGCGCAGCGCGTCGGGGATGGCGGCATCGCGGCGCAGCAGCTCGGCCTGCACCTCCCGCGCCGTGGCCAGCGCCGCGGCGGGGCTGGTGCGGGCGAGCTGGGCGGCGGCGAGGCCGATGCCCGCATCGCCGATGGCGGCCGCGTCGTCGCGCTCCCGCGCGCGGTTCAGCGCCATGCCATAGAGCCGCGCGGCCTCGGCCGGGCGGTCGAGTTCGAGGGCAAGGCGGCCGGCGCGGGCGGCGCGGCCCAGCGTCTCATCGGGCGGCGGGGGTGCGGGGGGCGGCGTGCTGCCGCAGGCCGCGAGCAGCGGCAGCGCCAGCCAGAAGGCGCGCTTCACGGGCGCAGCCTCTCGGCGGCCGGGCGGCGCGGTTCGGGCGGGGGCGGGCCGCTGCCGCCCAAGAGCCACATGCCGCGCAGCTGCGTCAGGAGCAGTTCCAGCTCGCGCGTCGTCTGCTGCGTCTGGAGCAGGAGGCCCGGGACGTTGCCCGTGCTTTCCTCCACGTTGCGGACCGTCTGCGGCAGGCGCTGCGTGGCGCGGGAGACGTCACGCGTCGTCTGCTGGAGGTTGGCCAGCGCCTGGTCCACGCGGCGCATCAGGGCGGGCAGGGTGGCATTGGGGCCGCTTTCGGCCATCAGCCGCTCGGCCTGGGCGGCGAGGCCGTCGAAGCGCTGGACGAGCTGCGCGCCGCCGCGCAGCAGGGCGGTCAGTTCGCGCGCCGTCTCCTCCGCGCTGCGGGCGAATTGGTCATCGGTCATCAGCCGGCCGATGGAGCCCTCGCCGCGCTCCACCCCGTCCACGAAGCGCACGGCGAAGCGGGAGACGCGGCCCAGATCCTCCAGCACCGGGAGCGCGCGGTCGCGCAGCTGTTCCAGCACCTGGAGCTGCGAGGGCTCGGTGCTGGCTTCCAGCGTGGCGGCGCTCCAGTCGAGTGCCGCGCCCTCGCCCCGGCCGATGAAGAGGAAGCCAGCGCCCACGCCGCCCATGCGGCTGCGGATGGTGATGGGCGAATCCTGGCGGATGAAGTCGCGCGCGGCGGGCTCGGTCAGCAGGATCTCGGCGACGAGGCGGCGGCCGGAGGCGAAGGAAATGCGCTGGACGGTGCCGGCCTTGAGGCCCAGCACCTGCACATCGGCGCCGGGCTCAAGCCCGCCCGTGCCGTCTGGCGGCAGGAGGATGCGGAGCGTCGAACCCCCCTGCGCAAAGGCCGCCATGGGCAGGAGCAGGGCCACCAGCAGCAGCCATCCCGATCGGTTCATCCCAGCCCCCCGGCGCCATGGCCAAGGCCACGCTAGCGGTGCGCCTCGCGCTGGGGCAAGGGCTCAGCCGAGCGCCGCCACCTCCGTGCCGTAGCGCTCCAGCACCTGCCGCCGCTTGATCTTCATGGTGGGCGTCAGCAGCCCGTTCTCCACCGTGAAGCCCTCGGGCAGCGTCTCGAAGCGGCGGATGCGCTCGATGTTGGAAAGCCGCGCATTCACGCGCTTCACCGCCTCACCCACGCGCTCAGCCTGGCCCTCGGCCGGGACGATGAGGGCGACGACGCCCGCCATGCCCTCCCCGGCCGCGACCGCCTGGGCCACTTCCGGCTCGCCCGCCAGCATCGCCTCGATCTTGGACGGGGCGACCATGTCGCCGCCCTTCAGCTTGATGAAGTCGCGCTTGCGGTCGGTGATGTGGATGCGGCCGTCGCGCAGCTCCGCCACATCGCCCGTGTGCAGCCAGGCCTCGCTCTCGCCCTCGGGGATGCGCAGCGCCTGGGCGGTGGCCTCGGGGTTGTTCCAGTAGCCATCCATGACGAGGCCGCCCTTCACCAGCAACTCGCCATCCTCGGCGAGGCGGATGGCGACGCCCGGCAGGGGCTTGCCCACGCTCCTGCGGTCATTGTCCCAGGGGAGGTTCACGCTGATCACGGGGCCGGCCTCGCTCTGGCCGTAGCCCTGGATGATGGTCACGCCCAGCGCCATGAAGAAGCCGGACAGCTCCGGATCGAGCCGCGCGCCGCCGGAGACCAGCGCCTCCAGCTCGCCCCCGAAGCGGGCGCGCACCTTCTGCCGCACCAGCCGGTCCAGCACCGCATCCTGCAGGCGCTCGAACAATCCCGGCGGCGGGCCATCCAGCTTGCGCAGGCCGAGTGCGATGGCGCGCTGGAACAGCTTGAGCCTGAGCCCGCCCTCCTTTTCCAGCGCGGACATGATCCGCTCGCGAATCACCTCGAACAGGCGGGGCACGGTGGTGATGAGGTGGGGGCGGTGCTCGGCAAAATCGGCCAGGAGCTTGTCCGCCCCGCGCGAGAAGATCACCTGGTAGCCGCAGGCCGGCATGAGGAAGCCGCCCACCGTGTGCTCATAGCTGTGCGAGAGCGGCAGGAAGGAGAGGTAGCGCCCGTTCCGCACGCCGATCCGGTCGATCAGGCCCTTGGCGCCGGCGCAATTGGTCAGCATGGCGCGGTGCGGCAGCATGACCCCCTTCGGATTGCCGCCGGTGCCGGAGGTGTAGATCAGGCAGGCGAGGCGGCCGGCCGGGATCTCCTCCACCTCGGCGATCAGCATGGCGAGGTCACCGGGCGTCGCCGTCATATCGGCCCAGCTCAGCGCCTGGGTCTCGGCGGGGGTGGGGGGGAGTTCCTCCATGCCCACCAGCAATTCGAGCGGGGCGGCGGCGAGCACGCGCTCGGCGAGCGTGCGGGTCGAGACGATGGCGGCGCGCGCGCCGCTGTCCCGCAGCACATGGGCGTGGTCGGCCGTGGTGTTGGTGACATAGGTGGGCACGGTGACGGCGCCGATGGCCATGATGGCGTTGTCCGCGATCATGAATTCGGGCCGGTTCTCGCTGACCAGCAGCACGCGGTCGCCGGGCATGATGCCCTGGGCGCGCAGCCCGGCGGCCAGGTCGGCCACCTTCTGGCAGAATTCGCCGCGGCTCATGCTGTGCCAGGCGCCATCCCGCCAGAAGCCCAGCATGGGCCGGTCCGGGGCCTGGATGGCCAGGGTGAAGATCAGGCCGGGCAGGCTGGTGGCCGCTTCCACAGTTTTGGGCATGCAATGGATTCCGGGTCTTGGACGGGTGGCCGCTTGGACGCGGCGCTAACGCGCATATATGAGAACTATGCGAATGATCCCAGGCCGCGCCCCTGAAATGTTGCGCTCCCCCCCCGATGCTTCTGGTGGCTCTGCCGCCGCCGGCGACAGCTCCTTGCCCTCCTGGGACCTCTCGGACCTCTACAAGGCTCCGGAGGATGCGGCCCTGACGGCCGACCTGGCCCGTGCCGAGGAACAGGCCCGCGCCTTCCAGGAGCGGCTCTCGGGCCAGCTCGCCGGCCTCTCCGGCGATGCCCTGGCCGAGGCGCTCGGCGAATACGAGGCGATCGAGGAAGTGCTGGGCCGCGTGATGAGCTTCGCCCAGCTGCTCTTCGCCGGCGACGCCCAGGACAGCGAGAATGGCCGCTTCTACCAGACCATGCAGGAACGGGTGACGGGGATTTCTTCGCACCTCGTGTTCTTCACGCTGGAGCTGAATCACGTCCCCGAGGCCGTGCTGGAGGAGAAGCTGCGCACGAGCCCGGCGCTGGCCCGCTTCCGCCCCTGGCTGCGCGACCTGCGCGTCTGGCTGCCGCACCAGCTCTCGGACGAGATGGAGCGCCTGCTGCACGAGAAGGAGGTGACCGGCCGCGCCGCCTGGAACCGCCTCTTCGACGAGACCATGGCGAATATGACGGTGACGGTGAGCGGCCCAAAGGGGGATGAGGAACTCTCCGTCAGCGCCGCGCTGAACAAGCTCTCCGACGCCGACCGCGCGGTGCGCGAGGCGGCGGCGAAGGGGGTTTCCGAGGCCTTCGGCAGCCGCATCCGGCTGTTCAGCCTGATCACCAACACGCTGGTGAAGGACAAGGAGGTGATGGACAAGTGGCGCAACCACCCGCGCCCCGGCTCCTCCCGCAACCGCGCCAACATGGTGGAAGACGAGGTGGTGGACGCGCTGGTCACCGCCGTGCGCGACAGCTTCCCCCGCCTGTCGCATCGCTACTACACGATGAAGGCGAAGTGGCTGGGCCTGGACAAGCTCATGCATTGGGATCGCAACGCGCCGCTGCCGCGCGATGCGGACAGCACCATCCCCTGGCCGCAGGCCGTGCGGCAGGTGCGCGCCGCCTATGCCGGTTTCAGCCCGGAGATGGAGAAGCTGGCCGCCCCCTTCTTCGACAAGCCCTGGATCGATGCCGCACTCCGCCCCGGCAAGTCGGGCGGCGCCTTCGCGCACCCGACGGTGCCCTCCGCGCATCCCTATCTGCTGCTGAATTATCACGGCAAGGCGCGGGACGTGATGACGCTGGCCCATGAGCTGGGCCATGGC
>JAIYCD010000305.1 GCA_027488195.1 Acetobacteraceae bacterium
CTCGGCGAAGAGGATCAGGTCATTGCGCTGGCCGGCGCATTTCCAATAGCCATAGATCGCCTGCGGCTTGAGGATGTTCTGCTCCTGCGTCAGCGCCAGCATGCGCTTCAGCACGGGGCGCAGCTCCTGCTTTGCCCAGCCCAGGAAATCCTCGAGGCTGCGGCCGGCTTTCCGGAAGCCCCACTGGAACTGGTAAAGGCTGCGCTCATTGATGAAGGGGACCAGCGCCTTGGGATCGGTCTCGATCACCTTGGCACCCCAGAAGGGCGGGACGGGCGTCGTGAGGCCCGACGTCTCGCGCCGGCGGCGCTTCTGGGCGTAGGCCACCTCCACCGGCGCGAAGCCGCGCGGATCGGCCTGGCCCAGCACGCGCTTCTCGTTGCGCGACTTGCCGACGCGCTTGGCCTGGATGGCGCCGAGATAGCCCTCGAAGTCATTGCCCATCACCTTGTCCATCAGGTGCAGGCCGTCGAAGGCGTCGCGCGCATAGACCACCTTGCCGCAGGCATAGGCCTGGACGCAGTCATCCTCGACATAGTTGCGCGTCAGTGCGGCACCGCCGAGCAGCACGGGAATCTCGATGCCCTGGCGGCTCATTTCCTCCAGGTTCTCGCGCATCACCACGGTGGATTTCACCAGCAGGCCGGACATGCCGATGGCGTTGGCCTTATGCTCCTTGGCAGCGGCGACGATCTCGTTCAGCGGCACCTTGATGCCGAGGTTGACGACCTTGTAGCCGTTGTTCGTCAGGATGATGTCCACGAGGTTCTTGCCGATGTCATGCACGTCGCCGCGCACGGTACCGAGCACGATCGTGCCCTTCTCCTGCCCTTCGACGCGAACCATGTGCGGCTCGAGATAGGCGACGGCCGCCTTCATCGTCTCAGCAGACTGGAGCACGAAGGGCAGCTGCATCTTGCCAGCGCCGAACAGCTCGCCCACCACCTTCATGCCGTCCAGCAGCACGTCATTGATGATGGCGAGCGGCTCCATGCCTTCCGCCATCGCGGCGGCGAGTTCATCGTCGAGGCCCTTGCGGTCGCCATCCACGATGCGGTCCTTCAGGCGGCCCTGGACGGTCGCCGCCTTGACCTTGGCGACGTTATCCGCGGCCTTCCGGCCGGAGAACATCTCCAACACCTTCTGCAGCGGGTCGTAGCCTTCCTCACGCCGGTCATAGATGAGGTCTTCCATGACCTTCACCTCCTCGGCCGGAATCTTGTGCAGCGGCTTGATCTTGGAAACGTGCACGATGGCGCCCGTCATCCCCGCCTTGACCGCGTGATCCAGGAAAACGCTGTTAAGCACATGCCGCGCGGCCGGGTTCAGGCCAAAGGAGATGTTGGAGAGGCCCAGCATGATCTGGATGTCCGGGAACTTCTCCCGGATCATGCGGATGCCATCCAGCGTCCACACGCCGAGCTTGCGGTCATCCTCATTGCCGGTCGCGATGGTGAAGGTCAGCGGGTCGATCATCAGATCCGATTGCGGCAGGCCATATTGGTCGCAGGCGAATTCCACCAGGCGCTCGGCGATGCGCAGCTTGTCCTCGGCGGTCTTCGCCATGCCCACTTCGTCGATGGTCAGCGCGATGACCGCGGCGCCGAACTTCTTGGCGAGCTTCATGCGGTCATGCGCCGCACCCTCGCCCTCCTCGAAATTGATCGAGTTGATGATGGGCTTGCCGCCATGCAGCTTGAGCGAGGCCTCGATGACGTTGGTCTCGGTGCTGTCGATGACCAGTGGCGAGTTCACGCTGGAGGTGAAGCGCGTGATCACCTCGCTCATCTCGCGCATTTCATCGCGGCCGACGAAGGCGGTGCAGATGTCGAGGCTGTTCGAGCCCTCGGCCACCTGCTCGCGGCCGATGGCGAGGCAGCCATCCCAGTCATTGGCTTCCTGCACGGCGCGCCAGGCCTTGGAGCCGTTCGCGTTGCAGCGTTCGCCGATGGAGAAATAGGAGTTCTCCTGCCGCAGCGACGTGGCCGAATAGAGCGAGGCGACGCTCGGCACCCAATGGAACTTGCGGCGCACGGGCGTGGGCCGGTGCTTGTCACCGCCGAGGCGCCGCAGCATCGCGTCCTGCGCCGCGATATGCGGCGTGGAGGTGCCGCAGCAGCCGCCGATCAGGTTGAAGCCATCCTCGACCACGAAGCGCTCCATCCAGACAGCCATCTCCTCGGCGCCCAGCGGGTAATGCGTCTTGCCATCCACCAGTTCCGGCAGGCCGGCATTGGGCTGCACGCTCAGCAGGCCGGGCCAGTTCTGCGACAGCCAGCGCAGATGCTCCGCCATCTCCTGCGGGCCGGAGGCGCAGTTCAGGCCGATCAGCGGCACGTCGAGCGAATGCACCACCGTCGTCGCGGCCGCGATGTCGGGCCCGACGAGCAGCGTGCCCGTCGTCTCCACCGTCACCTGGACGAAGATCGGGATGTCCGACTTGGTCTCCGCCTTCGCGATCTTGCAGGCGTTGACGGCGGCCTTGATGAACAGCGTGTCCTGGTTCGTCTCCGTCAGCAGCGCATCCGCGCCGCCCGCGATCAGCCCGCGGCACTGCGCGACCAGCGCGGCCTCCAGCGTGTCATAGTCGATGTTGCCAAGGCTCGGCAGCTTCGTCCCCGGCCCGATATCGCCGATCACCCAGCGGTGGCGCCCATCGGCGAAGCTCTCCGCCGCCTCCCGCGCCAGCTCCACGCTGAGCCTGTTGATCTCGAAGGCCTTCTCCTCCAGCTCGAACTCGCCGAGCGTGATGGGGCTGCCGCCGAAGCTGTTGGTCAGCACCATGTCCGACCCGGCTTCGTAGTAGCTGCGATGGATGTCGCGCACGATGTCGGGGCGCGAGAGGTTCAGCACCTCCGTGCAATTCTCCTTGCCCCAGAAATCCTTCTCGACATCCAGCGTCATGGACTGGATGCGCGCGCCGAAGCCGCCGTCGCAGAGCAGCACCTGGTCGCGAAGCGCGTCGAGGAGATGGGGGCGCGAGGTCATGCGTGGTTCTCTCAGCGAAAGGTCGGGCAGCGAAGGTAGCGGGTCAGAGGGCGATGGCGTGGGTCGGCTGGGCGAAGCCGGCGACGCGCCGGGCAGGCCAGAGCCGGACGGCCAGCGGCCCCGGAACCTCGATGGGGGAGGAGATCGTGCAGCCGGCGGCACCCAGCCAGCCGGCGATGGCGGCATCGTCGAAGCCGGGCCAGCGATGGGCATGGCGCTGCAACAGGTCGCTGCGGCCATGCGGCGCCAGGTCCGCGATGATCAGCGTGCCGTCGGGATGCAGCACGCGGGCGGCTTCCGCCACCGCGGCCGCGGGATCTTCCGCATAGTGCAGCACCATCTGCAGCGCCACGGCATCGAAGGCGCCATCGGCGAAGGGCAGCCGGTACATGTCCGCCTGGCGCACCGCGGCGCGATGGGCGATGCCGCGCTCCGCGATCCGCGCACGGGCCAGCGCCAGCATGTCCCGGCTGGCATCGACGCCGAGCGCCCGTTCAACCCGGTCCGCCACCAGTTCCAGCAGCCGCCCGGTGCCCGTGCCGATATCCAGCAGCGCGGCCGCGCTGGCCGGCAGCAGGCTGATCAGCGCCTGTTCGATATCCCCGGCCGGCAGGCCGAGCGCGCGCATCTCGTCCCAATCCATGCCGCCCTCCCGGAAGGCGGCGGAGGCCGCGCGCGCGCGTTCCGCCGCGATCCGCGCGGCGGCACGGCGGTCCGCGGCCAGGCGGGGGTCATCCTCCGGCAGCCGGGCCAGGATCATGCGCGCCACGCCGGCATCGGCGGGCAGCTGGAAATAGGCATTGGCCCCCTCCGGCACCCGCTCCAGCAGCCCGGCCTCCACCAGCAGCTTCAGATGGCGGGACAAGCGCGGCTGGCTCTGGCCGAGCACGTCGCAGAGGTCGCTGACGCACAGCGCGCTGCGGGCGCAAAGCGCCAGCAACCGCAGCCGGGTCGGCTCCGCCGCCGCGCGGAGTTGCGTCAGAAGGTCATCCATGGCTTGCAAATGACATAAACATATCCTTATGTCCAGTGCATGGCATGGTCCCTCGACGCTCGAATCCCCCTGAGCCTCCTCCCCGCCGGGGGGGACCTGGCGGCGCTGCTCGCCACTGGCAAGCCCGCCGCCCTGCTGGCGGAAGCACCACCCGACCCCCTGCCGCCAGGCGCCGTCGCCCAGGTCAGCTTCGACCCCACCGGGCCGTCCCACGCCGCGGCCTGCACCTGCTGCGCCGGGCGCAGCGCCGCCGCCGCCGCCCTGGACCGCCTGTTCCAGGCGCGCGTGCGCGGCCAATGCGGCTGGTTCGACCGCGTGGTGGCGGTGGTGGAGACCGCGGAAGCGCGGGCGGAGGTCGAAACGGCGTTGCGGGAGGATGCGCTGACCAGCGCGCGGTTCAGGAAGGCGTAGCAGGGGGGAGCGCCGCTCCCCCTGGACCGCGAGGCTTCAGCCGATGCTTGCCTCGGCAGCGCCGAGGCCGGTGATGGTGACGCGAAGGGCGCCCTCGGCCGGCACCACCTCGCCAAGGCCCGCCACCACCAGCAGCGCGCCCGCGGGCAAGCCGCCCCAATCGCGCGCGACCGCGGCGGCATCGGCGAACAACGCCGCCAGGTCGAAGGATTCGCCACGCCGGCGATGGCCCGCGGGACCGATCGCGATCCGCACCGGCGCTTCCGGCATCGGCTTCCCGCGCCCGGCCACCACCAGGCCAAGCCGCGCCAGATCGGCCGTCATCGCCAGGGTGTCGGTGGGCGCCTGGGTGAAGCGGGTGGACGACAGGTCGATCGCCGGATGCACCCGCGCCAGCACCGGCGGGCCGTCACCCAGCGCCTCCGCCAGCACGCCGATCACCGCCGCGCTCGCCAGCCCATGCCGCAGCATCCCCGGCGCGATGGGCGATCCGGACGGCACCAGCCGCCCCTCCACCATCGGCCCCGCCAGCCCCGGGGCGCGCAGCACGCGCAAGCCGCAGGGCGTGATGCCGAGTGCGGCCAGCACGCCGGCGGCGATCTCCTCGGCCTCCGCCAGGCTGGTCGGCGCCAGCCCCTCCGGCAACGCCGCCAGCGGATTGCCGGTCTCGACCGCCTCCGCCAGCCAGCGCGCGGCGCCCTCGATATCCGTGCCCATCAGTTCATCGAGGGAAGGCGGATTTCCTCTTCCTCCTGGAAGCCGCCCGCGGGGGGCGCATCCAGCACCGTGGGCACCGAGCCATCGGTCGGCCCGCCGGAATACAGCGTCTCCGGCAGCCAGGTCACCAGGCCGGGGAAGATGTAGACCATGAGCATGCAGAAGATGACGATGTAGATGAAGGGCATGCAGCCCTTGAAGATGTCCTCCAGCTTCACGTGCGGCGGCGCCACGCCCTTCAGGTAGAAGGCCGCCATGGCGACGGGCGGGCTGAGGAAGCTGGTCTGCAGGTTCAGCGCGACGAGGATGCCGAAGAACAGCGGGCTGACGCCGAAATCATCCAGCAGCGGCAGGAAGATCGGCACGAAGATCACGATGATCTCCGTCCATTCCAGCGGCCAGCCCAGGATGAAGATGATGACCTGCGCCAGCAGCA
>JAIYCD010000208.1 GCA_027488195.1 Acetobacteraceae bacterium
ACGGCCGGGTGCTGACCAACTGGATCGCGGAAATGCGCGTGGACCCCGCGAAGGGCTTCAGCCGCGAAGACTGGAATCGCGGCGCCGACCGCAACCTCTTCCTGCCGCATTACGAGAGCTGGAACTGGGGCTGGCTCGACGTGCCCGGCCTGATCCGTGGCGCGGAGCAGGTGCTGGAATATCCGATGGTGGACCGCGACCCGCTCACGCGCTGGTCGGAAGGCCGCGTGACACTGCTCGGCGATGCAGCGCACCCGATGTACCCGATCGGCTCCAACGGCGCCTCCCAGGCCATCCTCGATGCGCGGCAATTGGCGCTGCATCTGGCCCAGGCGGGGGACGTGGCGGAGGGCCTCAAGCGCTACGAGGCGGCGCGGCTTCCGCCCACAGCGAAGCTGACGCTGGCCAACCGCGCGCTCGGCCCCGACCTCATTCTGGAGGAGGTCCATCGCCGCGCGCCGGACGGATTTACCGACCTGCACGCGGTAATCAGCCAACAGGAACTCGTCGACACGGCGACGAACTACAAGCGGCTCGCGGGCTTCGACCCGGCCTTGCTGAACGAGCGCGAGAGCTGGAGCGCGGTCCGGGCCTGATTCAGGGGCCGGGCACGACCACGTAGACCACGTTCGGGCCGTCCATATAGGGCTGCAGCCAGGCATTGCCGCAGCGGAACACGGAGCCGCCGCGCGAGCTTGCCTGCGAGACGCAGCCCGAGGGCAGGGTACTGTATTCCATGCCGACGGGCAGCGGCGTCGGCCCCGGCCCTGGCAGCGGGGCGGGCGGGCGGGCCGCGGCGGAGGCGAGGGCAGCCCCCGCCACCGCGCCCACCGCGACACCGGCCGCGACGGCGCCGGCCGAATAGCCGGGATAGACCGGCACGGGCGCCACCACCGCGACGGGCGCGCGCGCAACGGGGTAGACCGGCCGCGCCGGATAGCCGGGCCGCACCACATTCACATTGTTGTTGTTCACCGTGACATTACCGGCCGGGCCGCGCACCGCCGTGTCGCCGTAGCGGTTCACGGCCGCCGCATTGCCCTGCGGCCCGCGCACCGCCGCATTCCCGCGCGGGCCGGTCGTCGCCACGCCGCCGCGCGGCCCCTCGGCCACGGCGCCGCGCGGGCCGGCCGCGTAGCCGCCGCCACGCGGCCCGCTGCCGCTGGTCCAGGCGCCCGCTTCGGTGGCGATGCCGAGGCCCAGCAGGGCGAGGGCAAGAAGGGGGCGGTTCATGGCGTGTTGCTCCGGGTCAGGGCTTCCCCGCGCGGGAGGAAGGTGGCGCGCGCGGCATCGCGCGGGGGCGTGAAGGTGAAGGTGCCGGCGGGCAGGCGCGGGCGCAGGTTCCAGCTCTGGAACTCCAGGATGGTGCGCAGCCGATCCGGCCCGGCTTCGACGAAGGAGACGCGCAGCGGCAGCGCGCTCGGCGCCGACTCCAGCCAGATTTCCCAATGGCCGGTCGGGCCGTTCAGCGCGAAATGATCAACGACCACGTCGCGGATGATGGAGCGGCCGAGGAAGCGCCCGGTGGTCCCGCTGGGCGTCAGCATGGCGTAGGGGTCGTCCGCCAGCAGCGGCAGGATGGGCAGGGTGACCCCGAGCCGCGCCTCCATCCCCTTCAGCGCCGCCTCGATCCCGCCCGTCACCGGTGTGACGGCATAGACGTTCTGATGCGTGTTGAGCGTGGTGAATTCGCGCCCGTCATACCAAAGGCTGTAGCTGCCAAGGTCACTGCCCACGGCCGCATAGAGCCGGTCCGGCCGGGCGGCCACGACGGCGCCGTTGCCGCTCAGCAGGATGGATTGCCCAGGCCCGGCCGGCGCCTCGCGCAGGGTGGTGAAGGTCAGCGTGAAGGCGGGGGCGCTGGTCAGCGTCGTCGCCATGCGGCGCAGCGCCGCGCTCACATCCTCCTCCAGCACGGCGGCGGGCGGCGTGGTGACCGGCGCGGTGCTGCCGGCAGGGTCGGCACAGGCGGCGAGCAGGGCAAGCGCGCCACCGGCGAGGCACCGCCAGAGAGGGGCAGGCGATCGTGGCATGGGCGCGGTTCCTCAGGTTGCTCGTGGCATGCTCGCGCCGATGCGCGCCGCGGGCAAGGGCTTCCCTTTGGGCGGGCTGGCGCGCAATACGGCAGAACCGGCGCGGCGGGCGCATTCCGACGTGTGCGATCCGGTTGAGCCCGCCGCCCATGTCCTGCAGCCTTGCCCCATCCTCGGAGGAAAACCGCCATGAGCCTCACCCGCGGCGCGGCCCTGGCCGCACCCTTCATCGCGCCCGCGCGCAGGCTGGTGGAGGCGGGTGGCCGCCTCACGCTCGCCACCGACAACATGCACGCCGACATGATGGGAATCCTGCGCTGGGGCCTCGGCATGGGTCGTGTGCAGACCGGCCGCGTCGAAGCCTCCTGGCAGCCCGAGCACATGCTGCATGCGCCCACCGAGGGCGGGGCGGCCGCCATGGGCATGGAGGCGGAGCTGGGCCAGGTCGCGCTGGGCTTCCGGGCCGATGGCGTGGCGATCGACCTGCGCCGCCCGCATTTGATGCCGCACAACGACCCGCCCGGCACGCTGGTGCATACGGGCATGGGCCGCGATGTCAGTCACGTCGTCGTCGAGGGCGAGGTGGTCGTCGAGGATTACCGCCCCACGCGCTGCGACCCGGAGGAGGTGATCCGCGCCGGCGCCGCTGCCTCCGCCGCGCTGGGGGAGGGGGCGCATGCCGCATTGTGACCTGCTGATCGAGGGCGTGACCCTCATTCCCTCGGCCTTCGAGACGCCGGTGATGGGGGCGCGCATCGCCATCACCGGGGGCCGCTTCGTGGCGGCCGAGCCCGGCATGACGGCCACGCGCCGCCTGGATCTGACGGGCCATCTGGCGGTGCCCGGCCTGATCAACACGCATCTGCACAGCGCGCTGGTGATGGTGCGCGGGACGGCCGAGGATATGGGCTTCGCACCCTCCTACACGAAGGGTGTGCCGCAGGCGCAGATGCTGACGCCGCTGGAGGCAGTGGCGCTGGCGCGGCTGGGTGCGCTGGAGGCTCTGCTGGGCGGGTGTACCCTGATCAACGACGTCTATGTCCACGCGCGTCACAGCATGCCCGCCATCGCCGATCTCGGGCTGCGCGTCTGGGGCTGCAATCGCCTTCACGATGTGGATTTCGACGCGGTGCTGGAGGGCCGCTGGGCGCACGACCAGGCCATTGGCGATGCC
The DNA here is from genome assembly GCA_027488195.1 of Acetobacteraceae bacterium. Lineage (GTDB taxonomy): Bacteria > Pseudomonadota > Alphaproteobacteria > Acetobacterales > Acetobacteraceae > Roseococcus. The sequence goes on from JAIYCD010000208.1 coordinate 3,208, forward strand.
ATGGTCGAGGAGGCGGAGGAGATGATCGCCCGCTTTCACGGGCAGCCGCGCATGGGCATCCAGCTCGCTCCGCACGCGCCCGACACCTGCTCCACGCCCTATCTTGCGCAGCTGCGCGATCTGGCCGCGCGGCACGATCTGCGGCTGCAGACCCATCTCTGCCAGAGTCCGGCGGAACTCAAGCGCGTGGCGGAGCGGGAGGGCTGCACGCCGGTCGAACTTCTGGGCCGCCTCGGCATGCTCCATGACCGGCTGGTCGCGGCCCACTGCATCCATGTGACGGAGGGCGACATCGCGGCCCTGGGAGCGGCGGGCGTGCATGTGGCCCATATCCCGAAGAACAACGCGGCGAGCGGCCGCTATGCGCCAACGCGCGCCCTGGCCGCGGCCGGCGCGAAGATCACGCTCGCCACCGACAACCGCCATGGCGACATCGTGGAAGCGATGCGTTGGGGCCTCTGCATGGGCCGCATCCAGAGCGGATCCGTGGAGGAATCCTGGCAGCCCGAACACATGCTGCATGCCGCCACCGAGGCCGGCGCTGCCGCGATGGGCCTGGGCGCCGAGTTGGGCCGGGTGGCGCCCGGATGGCTGGCGGACCTGACCATCATCAACCTCGGCCGCCCGCACCTGGTGCCGCACAATGATCCCCTGGGCACGCTGGTCCATACAGGTCAGGGGCGGGATGTAAGCCATGTCATCGTGGCGGGAGAAATCCTGGTCGAGGACGGCCGCCCCACGCGCTGCGACATGGCGGAGGTGATGCGCGAGGGGGCCTCTGCCGCCGCCGCCGTCTGGGCGCGGGCCGCCGGTTGACGCTGCCACCCTGGCCGGCCGACCTTGCGGGGGCACGGCCAGGGGAAAGCGGGCATGAAGGTAGCGGTCATCGGTCTGGGCAGCATGGGCGGCGGCGCGGCCGCGAGTGCGCTGCGCGCGGGGCTCGACGTCACGGGCGTGGACCCGAGCGAGAAGGCCCGCAACGCCTTCGGCAACCGCGCCGTGGCGCGTGGGGCCGATCTGGATGCCGGCCAGGACGCCGTGCTGGTGCTGACGGTGAATGCCGCCCAGGCCGAGCGCGCGCTCTACAGCGAGGAAGGTGCTGCGCAGCGCCTGGCACCGGGCGGCGTCGTCATCTGCTCGGCCACCATGGCGCCGGCCGATGCGAAGCGCCTGGCGGCCGAGGCCGCGGCACGCGGCCTGCTCTACCTCGATGCCCCCGTCTCCGGCGGCGCCGGCGCGGCGCGGGAAGGGCGCATGACGGTGATGGCCAGCGGCAGCGAGGCGGCCTTCGCCGCGGCCCAGCCCATGCTGGATGCCATCGCGGGGCAGGTCTGGAATCTGGGCGCCGAGCCGGGGCAGGGGGCGGCCATGAAGGTGGTGCACCAGCTCCTCGCCGGGGTCCACATCGCGGCCGCCGCTGAGGCGATGGCGCTCGCCTTGCGCGCGGGGCTCGACCCGCACACGGTCTATGGCGTCGTGAACGGCGCGGCCGGCGCGTCCTGGATGTTCAAGAACCGCATGGCCCATGTGCTGGCGGGCGACGACACGCCGCTCTCGGCCGGCGATATCTTCGTGAAGGATCTGGGCCTGGTGGAGGCGATGGCGCGTGAGTCGGCGCTGCCCGTGCCGCTCGCCGCCCAGGCGCTGCAGCTGTTTGTGGCGCAGCGGGCGATCGGCCAAGGCGGACGGGATGACGCCTTTGTGCTCCGCGTGTGGCAGGCCATCGCAGGTTTCGCCCTGCCGGGTGAGCCGGGCGGGGCGGAGGCGCGCAAGCCGGAGGGGTGAGGGTTGCCCCTGGGGAGGGGGGTGGAAAAGAACAAAACCTGAAAATCAATCTTGCGTTTCTGGTTTGTTCGTGTTTTCCTCAATCCATGAGCACGACATATCCCGACGCTGACAACCTTCGCATCCCGCCGAAACCGCGCATGGCTCGGGCCCAACCGGCTGCGGCCCTGCCCCTGCAATTGGCGCTTTCGGCCCTCTCGGCCTTCGGTCTCGCTTGGCTGCTCAGTCATCTGATCATCGGTTGATGGACCGGCGCCGCGGGCCATGCTGGACTGGCCGGCATGCGGTACGCGTTGCTCCTGTTCTCCCTGCTGCTTTTCCCGGGCTGCGCCTATCTGCGTGGGGAGCCTGAGATCCTTGTGGCGCCTGATCCGGCAGTCTATCCGGCGCCGGCGCAACTGCCTCGTTATCTCCCCTGGGTCGGGCCCAGGGCTTGATGGGCGCCAGCTTAAATCTTGGATGTGGAGTAGGATTTACACTTGATTCGGCTGCGGCGGTGTCCGAGGGATCTCAAAATGCGAAGATCGCTGCTGGGCATTGTTGCCGGAGATAATTTGGATGCTTGGGTATGTTGCGGCCGATAGGCCTGCATAAGCGCCGTGCCCTCTTGGCCGCGCCGCTGATGACCGCCCTGCTGGGCAGTGCGCGGGCCGATGGGGGCGTGGATGACGGGTTGCGCCGGATCCTGCAGCGCCGGGAATTGCATGTCCTGGTCAGCCTCGGGGTGCCCCCTTTCGGCGACCTGGATGCGATGGGCGAGCCGGCGGGCTTCGATGTCGCAACCGGCCAGATCCTGGCCGAGGGGCTCGGTGTGCGGCCCGTCTTCCATGATGTCCTGCCAAGCCAGCGCCTCGCGCGGCTGCGTGCGGGTCAGGGCGACGTTACCGCCAACATCACCGTCACCGCCGAGGATGCACGCCAGGTGTTGCTGACCTCGCCGGTGACCCGCGCCGACATCGTCCTGGCCTCCCTGGTCCGCCACACCCTCCGCCGGCCGATCGATCTCCAGGGCCATACCGTGGGCGTGCTGGGCGGTGCCGGCCTGGAGGGCGCAGTGGGCGAGACCTTGCCTCGTGACACGCAAATGCTGGTCTATGATACGCGCCGCGATCTCGCCGCCGCGGTCGAGCAGGGGGCGATCGAGGCTGTCATCCTGCGCCGCCCGGTGATGTGGCGCTTCCTTGCGGATTTCCCGCGGCTCGGTCTCACCCAACGCTTCATCCTGACGCGCCGGCTGATGTCCGTGGGCCTGCGCTTCGGCGAGCATGATTTGCTGCGCACCCTCAACAGCCTCATCTTCCTCGCCCGCACCAGTGGCCGCCTTGCCGCACTCTCCGAGGTGATCCTGGCAACGCCGCAGCCCGATTTGCCGAGTTTTTAAGGGCGCCCCGGTTTCCGTTTGGCGAGCGGTACGATTTTGCCTAAGGTTAACAAGATGCTGTTCGGTCGCCGCGCATTGCCCCTCCTGTCATGCGCCGTCGCGGGCATGCCCGGTCTGGCGACCGCGGCTTTGCCGGGCGGCGCGCTCGGGCGCATCCTCGCCTCAGGGCGCATCCGGATCGGTGTCTGGCTCGACGGCGGCCCCTATGGCTTCCGCCAGGCCGATGGGAGCCCTGCGGGGTTCGAGGTCGAGGTGGGGCGCGACATCGCCCGCAGCCTTGGCGTCGAGGCCGAACTCGTTCCCCTGGCCTTCAGCCAGCGCTTCCCCATGGTCGCCGGCGGCGGCGTCGATATCGCCTGCGCCTTGATGCTCGTCACGCCACAGAGGCTGCGCGAGGTGGATTTCGCGGCGCCTCATGGCGAGTTCACCACCATCCTCGCGACCACGCGCCAACACCCGATGACTGGCCTGCACGAATTGTCCGGCCGGCGGATCGTCATGCTCTCGAACGAGATGCTGGGCAACGACCCTGGGCTGCCACCAGGTGCCGAGACACAGCTGATCCCCAACGACGAGCAGGCCGTGGCCATGCTCCGGGCGGGAGAGGCCGCGGCGATGGTCCTGGGCCTGACCACCTTTCGCCGGCTGGCCCTGGCCCACCCGGAGGAGGAGCTTCGAATCCTCGCCCCCCTGGGAGAGTTTCGCTACGCCGTCGCCTTACGGCGCGGCGAGCCGGACCTGCGGCGCTTCCTCGACACCTGGGTCCTGCTGCGCGAAGAGGACGGTACCCTGGCCTCGCTGCATGAGGGCTTCCTCGGCGGTCCGCGCCCGGTGATCGCAAGGCTGTGAGACGGCTCGCCTCAGCCGCAATCCACGGCACCTGGGCGGCAGATCACACGGCGACGCGCGGCCATGGTCGAATCCTCGATCGCCGGGTCCGTCAGGACAAAGCCGATGCCAAGTGCCGGCACCGCGGGGTTGGCGAGGCCGAAGCTGTTGCCGGGTTCCGGTTCCGCGGTGACGACCACTTCCATAAAGCTTCCCGCGCTGGCATCCGGCCGCCAGCGCTGGCGCCAGACGTGCCGCGGCATGCCGCGAATCTGCTCGGCCCAACTCTCGGTCTGCAGCGGCGGGCCAAGCCCATCGGATGCGTTGCGGAAGACCTCGATCACGTTCTGGTCCCCGGGCAGGGGGGTAAAGGCCTCGATTCGGCTCACCCGGGCGCCGCGGCTCGGATCCATCACCAGCACCACGCGGATCGCCGGGCAGACCAGGGGCGCGCCGCTCGGCATGCAGGCATCATCGATGGGCACGGCGAGGATCAGCCGGCTCACGCCGTTGGGCAGCGCGCGCGGCGACTCGATGGTCAGCCAATCCACGCTGCCGAGTTCGCGCAGCACTTCCTCCTCGGAATCATCCAGGTCGATCTGGCGCGCGATGCTCAGCAGGTCATGTGGGGCGGATTGCGCCCGGGCGGGCGCAAGTGGCGCCGAACCGAGCCAGGCAAGGCCGATCAGGGCAATCGCAGAATGGCGCATGAAGGCCTCCAGTCGCGGCGAGGCACGGTATCCGAACTCCGGCCGACTGCCATGTTCAGCATAGGGGATGAACAGTTTTCTTGACGTATCACAATCATGAAAAAAAAGCATGATTTTTGGAGCGTGATTGCAAGGTGTTGCATTTGCCGCGCCGCAGGATGATCCCCGCCGTGCTCGCTGGCGTCGCGCTGGGGGGGGCAGGGCATAGCCGGGCGCAGGCCGACTGGATCGCCTTCGAGCGCCGCTTCGTGCTGCCCGAGGGGCGGGTGGTGGATAACGGAAATCGCAACGTCTCCCACTCCGAGGGGCAGGGCTACGGCTTGCTGGGCGCGCTTCGCGCCGGCGACCAGCCGACCTTCGACCGCATCCTCACCTGGACCATGAACAACCTGAAGCGGCCGACGGATGCGCTCTGCGCCTGGCGCTGGCAGCCCGATACGAGCCCCAATGTCACCGACCTCAACAATGCGAGCGACGGCGACATCTTCATCGCCTGGGCGCTGCTGGAGGCGAGCCGCATCTGGTCCAACCCGCTTTATCGCCGGATGGGCCAGGCCATCGGGCGCGACCTGCTGCGCCGCTGCGTGGTGCAGGTTGGGCCGCGCTGGGTGCTGCTGCCGGGCGCCTACGGCTTCCAGAGCCGCGCGCGGGTCGTGATCAACCCGTCCTACTATGCCTTTGCGGCGCTGCGCGTGATTGCGCAGCACCTGCCTGATCCCGCATGGGAACGGCTCGAGCGCGACGGGCTGGCGCTGATCCGCGACAGCCGCTTCGGCATGTACCAATTGCCGCCCGACTGGCTGGAACTGCCGAGCGATGGCGGACGCTCGGTGATGGCGGAGGGATGGCCCAAGCGGTTCTCCTTCGATGCGGTCCGCGTGCCGCTGAACCTCGTCTGGGCGGGCCTTGCCCGTGAACCCGCCGTCAGCGCCGCGATCCGCTTCTGGGCCACCCCCACCCAGCGCGGCATGCCGGCCTGGGTGGAGCTGATGACCAATGTCACGCCCAGCTACCCGGCCTCGCCCGGGATCACCGCCATCGCGCGGCTGAGCGAGGCGGCCCAGGCAGGCGAGGGCGAACTGCGCCGCATGCCCCGGGTCGACGCGGCACAGGATTATTACGCAGCGTCCCTGGTGCTCCAGGCGCGGCTCGCCTGGCACGACCTCTCGCTGACGCGGCAGACCCCCTGAGCCGTCAGTCCGCCCATTCCACCCAGACGGGCGCGTGGTCCGAGGGCTGGTCCTCGGCGCGCGCGGCCACATCCACGCCGCAGCCTGTCAGGCGCTCGGCCAGATCGGCCGAGAGCAGGGCGTGGTCGATCCTGAGGCCACGATTCGTCTCGAAGGCGGCGCCATAATCCCAGTAGGTGTAGGGGGCATCCATGGGGTGCAGCGCGCGCAGCGCATCCGTCAGGCCCAGATGCTCAAGCGCGCGCCACCGGGCGCGGCTTTCGGGGTGCACCAGCGCATCGAGCGGCGGCAGGGCACCAAGGGCGAGGTCCCGCCCGGTCGGGCAGACATTGTAGTCGCCGAGGATGGCAAGCGGGGTGAAGCTGTCGAGTTGCGTGGCGGCCCATTGCCGCAGCCGGTCCATCCAGCGCCATTTATAGGCCATGCCCTCGGCGCCGCCGGAATTGCCATTGGGGAGGTAGATGCCGGCCGCCGTCATGCCGCCTGCGCGAACCGCGATGAAGCGGGCCTGCGCGTCCTCATCCTCGCCGGGCAGGGCTTCGGCGATGACCTCGAATTCCACGCGGCCCAGCACCGCCACGCCATTGCGCCCACCGGGCTGGCCCACCGCATGGAGCCGATAGCCCGTCCCGGCCAGCTCCAGGGTCGGAAACTCCTCCGTCTTGCATTTCAATTCCTGGAGGAAAACGAGGTCCGGCTCGTGCCGCGCCAGGAAGCGCGCCAGATGGGGCACGCGGCGACGGATCGAGTTCACATTGAAGGTGGCGAGGCGCATGGCGTCCTTGTGGCGGGCAGCGGGGCGCGCGGCAAGCGGCCCTGGCTCGCCGCGAGGCTCAGGCCACCGCGAAGCTGACGCCGCAGCCGCAGCCGCTCACGGCCTGCGGGTTGCGGACCACGAAATGCGCGCCGATCAGCGCCTCGTGCCAGTCGAGCTGGGAGCCATCGAGGAAATCGAGCGAGACGGCGTCCACGAAGACCCGCGCGCCGCCGATCGTCACGACCAGGTCATCCTCGCCCGCCGCCTCCTCGAGCGCGAAGCCATATTGCAGGCCCGAGCACCCGCCGGCCGAGACGGTCACGCGCAACCCCGAGCCGGCGCGGTTCTCGCGCGCCGCGATGGCCGAAATCTCCTCGGCGGCGCGGGGGGTGACGTGGAAGATGCGGGCGGGCTGGCCATCGGGCATGGGGAATCTCCTGGAAACCGAATGTAGAGTGGCAGGTTCAGGATTTCCACCTTCGTCCGGGCCTGATACCCCTTTCCCATGCAACCTGTGCTTGCCCCTTGGGCGGTGACCTCCTCGCGCGGGCGCCTCCATGCAGAGCCTGAGGACCCCCATCGCAGCCCCTGGCAGCGTGATCGGGACCGCATCATCCATTCGCGGGCCTTCCGGCGGTTGCAATACAAGACCCAGGTCTTCGTCTTCCACGAGGGCGACCATTTCCGCACCCGGCTGACCCATAGCATCGAGGTGGCACAGATCGCCCGCAGCCTGGCGAGGCGCCTCGACCTCGACGAGGATCTGGCCGAGGCGCTGGCGCTCGCTCATGACCTGGGCCACCCCCCCTTCGGCCATGCGGGGGAGGAGGCGCTGGACACGGCGATGCGCCCCTATGGCGGTTTCGACCACAATGCCCAGAGCCTCAAGCATGTCACGCTGCTGGAGCGCCGCTATGCCGGCTTCGACGGCCTGAACCTGACCTGGGAGACGCTGGAGGGGCTGGCCAAGCATAATGGCCCGGTGCGCCGCCCGGCCACCTATCTGCGCGAGTACAACGCCCTGCATGACCTGGAGCTGACGAGCCATGCCAGCGCCGAGGCGCAGGTGGCTGCGCTCGCCGATGACATCGCCTACAACAACCATGACCTGGAGGATGGCATTCGGGCCGGCCTTTTCGCGATCGAGGAGGTGGCGACGCTCGCCCTGCCTGGCGCCGCGCTGGCTGCCGCGCGGGCCGCGCATCCGGACCTGCCCGAGGGCCGCGTCGCGCCCGAGATGGTGCGCCGGGTGATCGCCGCCATGATCGGCGACGTGGTGGCGGAGACCACGCGGCGCATCACGCTCCTGGCCCCGGCATCGCCCGCCGACATCCGCGCCGCATCTGCCCCGGTCGTGGCCTTCAGCGCGGGGATGGCCGAGGCCAACGCCGATGTTCGCGCCTTCCTCTTCGAGCGGATGTACCGGCATTTCCGGGTGAACCGCGCCACGCAGAAATCGAAGCGCGCGCTGCAGATGCTGTTCCAGCTCCTGCATGGCGGCGCCCAGATGCTGCCTGATGAGTGGCGCCTTCGCGCTGGCGAGTCGGCCACGCCGCGGGCGGCCGAGGTGGTCTGCGACTACATCGCCGGCATGACCGACCGCTTCGCGCTCGAGGAATACAAGCGGCTGACCGACCCCCATGTGGGGGGGTAAGGCCTAGCGGGAGCCCCCGCGCATGTAACGGCGCTCGGGGCGGTAGCCGATCCAGCGGCGGAATTTCTCGATCAGAAGGGCGAACATGGCGGGAGTTCCGGTTTGGCATCGCCGTTCTGGCCAGGGGATACGGCGGCTCTTCGTCCGCTCTTGGGCGATATTGTGGCACGGGCGCGTAAAGAAACCCTTGCCCCCCTCGTCGCGGCGGCGTGGCTGCTCCATCTTGCGGGAATAAGAGCAACCGTCCGAGGAACCCCATCATGACCACCCGCCGCACCCTGCTGGCCGCCGGCCTCGCTGCCCCCGCCTTGCTGCCCACTGGCAGCCACGCGCAATCCGCCTGGCCCGAGCGCCCCGTGCGCGTCATCGTGCCCTGGCCGCCGGGCGGCAGCACGGATGTGCTCTGCCGCATCGTCTGCGAGCGGCTGCAGCAGATCACCGGTCAGCCCTTCGCCATCGAGAACCGCCCCGGCGCAGGTGGCAATATCGGCGCCGACGCGATCGCGAAATCCACGCCCGATGGCTACACGATGGGCCCGCTGACGCTGGGTGTCTGGGCCATCAGCCAGTTCCTGTTCACCCGCATGCCCTTCGACGTGGACCGCGAACTGCAGCCGATCTCGATGCACTGGGAATTGCCCAATGTCATGGTCGTCTCCTCGCAGCACACGCCGGCGCGCACGATGGCCGAGTTCATCGCCTTCGCGAAGGCGCGGCGGCAGGGCGTCTCCTACGGCTCGCCCGGCGTCGGCACCACGGCGCAGCTTTGCGGGGCCCTCTTCTGCGAGCGCCAGGGAATCGACGGCGTGCACGTGCCCTTCCGGGGTGCCGCGCAGATCGCGCCCGCCATGCTCTCGGGCGACCTGACCTTCGCGATCGACAACCTCGCGAGCTATGTCCCCATCGTCCAGGAAGGCCGGATGCGCGCGCTGGCGGTGACCAGCGCCGAGCGGCACCCGGCGCTGCCCGACGTGCCCACCATGGCCGAGGCCGGGATCCCCAATTTCGTCGTCACCTCGTGGTGCGCCTTCGGCATGGCGGCGGGCGTGCCGGCGCCGATCGTGGCGCGCGCCAGCCAGCTCATGCAGCAGATCGCGGCCGAGCCCGCCATGCAGGAGCGCTTCCTGCGGACCGGCGCGCATGCCCGCGGCTCCTCGCCCGAGGTCGTCTGGGAGCGCGCCCGCCGCGAGCGCCCGCTTTGGCAGGAGATGGTGCGGATCTCGGGCGCGCGGCTGGATTAGCGCCCGGCCGTGTTCATCGAGGTCAACGGCACGCGGTTGTTCTTCGATGTGGAGGGCGCCGCCCTCGTGCCCGATGGCCCCAGGATGCGCGCCAAGCCCACGCTCATCCTGCTGCATGGCGGCCCGGGCTTTGACCACAGCATGTTCAAGCCGTTCTTCTCCCGTCTCGCGGATGTCGCGCAGGTCATCTATCTCGACCAGCGCGGCAATGGCCGCAGCGCGGATGCGAGCCCCGAGACATGGAATCTCGCCCAATGGGGCGATGACGTGAAGGCGCTGTGCGATGCCCTGGGCATCGAGCGCCCCATCGTGTTCGGCGGCTCCTTCGGTGGCTTCGTCGCACAATCCTATGCGACGCGGCACCCGGCGCATCCGGGCAAGCTCATCCTGTCCAGTACGGCCGCACGGATCGACTACGAGGCGATATTCGCCAGCTTTGAAGCGATGGGCGGACCCGTCGCGCGCGAGGTGGCTCGCGAACATTGGACCACACCCAGCAGTGAAAGCCGCCGACGCTACTTCGAGGCCTGCCTGCCCCTGTACCGGCAACGCCCCAGCGGCGATCCTGACGCGGCGCGGCGTGCCATGATCCGTGACGACGTCGCGCTCTGGTTCAATGGACAAGGCAACGAGCATGGTCGCATGGATTTCCGCGCGGCCCTGGCCTGCGTGCAATGCCCCGTGCTCATCCTGGCCGGGGCGAAGGACCCGATCTGTCCCTTGCCCTTCAGCGAGACCATGGCCGCCTGCCTTTCGCCGGAACTTGTCCGCCTCGAGGTCTTTCCCGATTGTGGCCATGGCGTGCAGTTCGATGCGCCCGAGCGCGCGGAGCAGGTGATGCGGGAGTTCATCGAGGCTTGACCCTCAACGCCGCTGTGCGAAACCGGCAGCGACAGAACCGGAGTTCGCCGCCATGAAGTCACGTGCCGCCATCGCCTGGGCCGCAGGCCAGCCGCTCAGCATCGGCGAGGTCGAGATCGGCGGGCCCAAGCCCGGCGAAGTGCTCGTCGAGGTCATGGCGACCGGTATCTGCCACACCGATGCCTACACGCTGTCCGGCGCCGATCCGGAGGGGCTGTTCCCCGCCATCCTCGGCCATGAGGGTGCGGGCATCGTGCGCGAGATCGGCGCGGGGGTGACCTCGCTCCAGGTGGGGGACCACGTGATCCCGCTCTACACGCCCGAATGCCGGCAGTGCAAAACCTGCCTCTCCCAGCGCAGCAACCTCTGCACCGCCATTCGCGGCACGCAGGGCAAGGGCGTCATGCCGGACGGCACCAGCCGCTTCAGCTGCGAGGGCGGTCCGGTGATGCACTATATGGGGTGCAGCACCTTCGCGAACTTCACCGTGCTGCCCGAGATCGCGCTGGCCAAGGTGCGCAAGGACGCGCCCTTCGAGAAGATCTGCTACATCGGCTGCGGCGTCACCACCGGCATCGGCGCCGTCATCAACACGGCCAAGGTCTGGCCCGGCGCCACAGTCGCGGTGTTCGGCCTGGGCGGCATCGGGCTGAACGTGATCCAGGGCGCGCGTCTGGTCGGCGCCGACAAGATCATCGGCGTGGACATCAACCCCGCCCGGCAGGAGATGGCGCGCCGCTTCGGCATGACGCATTTCGTGAACCCGGACGAGGTGGGCCGCGACAAGGTGGTCCAGGCCATCCAGGACCTGACCGATGGCGGCGCCGATTTCAGCTTCGAATGCGTGGGCAACACGACACTGATGCGCCAGGCGCTGGAATGCACCCATCGCGGCTGGGGCACCTCCATCATCATCGGCGTGGCGGCCTCGGGCCAGGAGATTTCCACGCGCCCGTTCCAGCTTGTCACCGGGCGCAACTGGCGGGGGACGGCCTTCGGCGGCGCGCGGGGGCGGACGGACGTGCCGAAGATCGTGGACTGGTACATGGAAGGGAAGATCGAGATCGACCCCCTCATCACCCATGTCATGCCGCTCGAGAAGATCAACGAAGGCTTCGACCTGATGCACAAGGGCGAGAGCATCCGCAGCGTCGTGGTGTATTGAGCGGCTCCATGGCCTGGCTCAACTCGCTTTTCGTGGATCACGCCTTCCTGCGCATCTCCTGGCGCAACTGGGGGGTGGTGGATAGCGGGCGGCTCTACCGATCGAACCACCCGTTGCCCTGGCAGATCCGCGAGGCGGTCAAGCGGCATGGCATCCGCAGCATGATCAACCTGCGCGGCCACCGCACCACCTGCGGCTCGGACGCGCTGGGGCGGGCGGCGGCGGCGGAGGCCGGCCTCGTCCATGCCGACCAGCCCTTCGAGAGCCGGGGCGCGCCGCACAAGGACCGGCTGCTGAAGCTGATCGCGCTCTATCGCAGCCTGCCGCAGCCCATCCTGATCCATTGCAAGTCGGGGGCAGACCGCACCGGTCTCGCGGCGGGGGTGTGGCACCTGTTGGAAGGGCGCGGGGCGGCGGCCGCGATGTCGGAACTATCCCTGCGCTACGGCCACATCGCGGCGGCGCGCACCGGCATCCTGGACGCCTTCTTCGCCGAATTCGCCGAGGCCGAGGCAAGGGGCCTCGATTTCGAGACCTGGCTTGCTACGGAATATGACGAGGCCGCCCTTCGCGTGGGCTTCAAGCCGCAGCCGATCGCTGCCTGGTTCACCGATTCGGTGTTGCGGCGCGAATAGGCGGCGTTTGCGAGAGGGGCGATGAGAGCCTAGCCTGCGGCTTGCATGCCGAAAGTGAGAATGCCGATGCACCAAGCCCGGCCCCGATGGAAGACCCTGCTCACCTTGCTGTTGCTCCTGGGCACCGGCGCCTGCGGCCTGAATCCAGCCGAGGAGCCGCTTTACGTCCTGCGCGATTCGCTGGGCCGTGCCGTGGCCATGGCCGGTCGCTCCCAATTGGGCGATGCCGCGCCGGGTACCCCGCTGCGAGCCGAAATCGGCGGCGTGGAGCAGAATGTGATGGTGGGCGAGCGGGTGGGGCTGGGCCCGGTCCTGTCGCAGCGGACCCGGCCTGCGCCGGTCGAGGTCGCGGCGGCTCCGCCGCTGCCCGTGATCACGGGCGCGCTTCTTGATACCCCTGGACCCGTCATCACCAGCGTGCCGCTCGATCCGCCACTGGCCGAGGAAAGCCGCACCACGAATCGGGGCGCGCGAGCGGTGGAGGCGGGAGGGAATCCGACCGCCCGGCGCCGCGGTCCGCCACCGGCGTCGGTGTCGCGCTCTGTCATGTGAGAAGAGTGTGGCTGGAAAGTCGCGGTTGCGGCCATATTGTCACGGCTGCGCCGTTTGACCGGGTTTAACGTTGATTCGACGCTATTGCTGTTGAGGAAGTTGGTGCTAGGGTCGACCTACGTTTGGGATGGTAGGCTGGAAAACCCTGCAGCTGGCCTTTTTCCCGCGTATCCATTGCCAGGGGTTGGGATGATGAGAGAAATGAAGAAAGCCAACAAGTTCCTTGCGCTGATCGCGGTTGCCGGCCTTGCTGCCTGCGCGCAGAGCGGCCCGCCCGAGGACATGTTCCCGCTGGTCGATTCCACGGGCGCGACGGTCGCCATGGTGCGCGCCTCGGTGGTTCGTAACACCCCGCCCGGCACTGCCGTCCGCGCCAACATCAACGGCATGGACCAGCTGGTGACCCTCGGGCCACGCGTCTCCGCGGGCGTGTCCGCCGGCAACGCCGTGATCGTCGGCACCGACGGCACGGGCCGTCCGATCGTTGAGCATGTCGGCCCGGCGAGCGGCAGCTTCGCTCCCGAGGGCACGCCGGTCATCACCGGCACGGACGGCCAGGGCCGCCCGATCGTGACCTTCGTGCAGCCCGGCCAGCAGGCGCCCACCGGCACTGTTGCTGGTCCGCGCGGCAACCGCCGTGGGCCGGCCGTGGCCCCCGGCACGCTGCAGCCCGGCGTCGCTCCGGTCGTGAACCAGAACACCCCCGGCACCACCATCGGCCGGTAAGTGATCCGAGGCGCGGCCCCACGGGGCCGCGCCGAGGCTTCAGGCTGCTTGCCCCCTCGCGGAGGCAAGCGGCCTTTTTCGTTTCAGAATGTTCTGATCTCAACGCGCGCGGCCACGGCGGCGAGAATTGCCCCCGCCAGCGGCAGGTCCAGGACCGCGTCCGCGTCGGGCGCCATGCGGTGCCGCCAGTTCGGTCGCTCGCGGTCCGTCCCTGGCAGATTCAGGCCGATCCGCTCCCCGGCCAGATCTTCCGCCTGCAACAGCAACATCAGCGAGGGCGCGGCCGCGACATGGGCATGGATTGCGGCCGCGACCTTGGCCGGCAGGCGCACCTCGCCATGGCTCTCCAGGCCCAGCGCCGCCAGGAGCGTCCCACGCTCGGCCGCGCGTTCCGCCCGCACGCTGGCGGCGGCGGCGGCATCGAGGAGGCCGAGCGCTTCCCGCTCCGTGATGTCCGCCCCCTCCCACCAGCCGGCGAGCGTGGGGATGTCATGCGTGGCGACGCAGGCGGCGGCCATTTCCGGATACGCAGCGGGCGGGCGGAAGCCCGGCCCATCCCGCTCGAACCAGAGCACCCGGTAGGAGAGGATGCGCGCCGCGTGCAGCGCCTCGCGCAGGCCCTCGGGCACGGTGCCCAGATCCTCGCCCACCACCGCGCAGCGGGCGCGCTGGCTTTCGAGGGCGATCTCGCACAGCGCCGCCTCGAAGGGCTGGGCGAGGTAGCAGCCCTCGCCGGCCGTGGCGCCATCCGGCACCAGGAAGAGGCGCTTCAGCCCCAGCACATGGTCGATGCGCAGCGCCGACGCATGGCGCATATTGGCCCGGATCAGCGCCGCGAAACCCGCATGGCCTGAGGCTTCCGCGGCCAGCGGATCGGGCGGCGGCACGCCCCAGACCTGCCCGAGCGGACCGAGCGGATCCGGCGGCGCGCCGATGGACAGCCCGGCGAGGAACTCGGTGTCGCCCGACCAGAACTCCGCGCCATCCCCGGCCATGCCGACGGCAAGGTCGCGATAGAGCCCGGCGCCGGCCGCGGCCGCCTCGGCCATTTGCCGGTCGGCCAGGAATTGCAGCCAGGCGTGAAAGCCGACCGCCTCGGTCTCGGCCTGGAGGAAGGCGGCCAGGCCCGAGTCGCGTCCATGCCGGAGCCCCGCCGGCCAGCGCCGCGCATCGCTGTGGCCATGCCGCTCGGAGAGGGCGTTGAACGCGGCGAAGCGGGTCAGCGCCATGCCACCCTCTGCGCGGAAGGCCTGGAAGGCCGGGTCGTCGCGGTCGAAGCGCGCCCAGGCCTCGGCCAGCACGCGGCGCTTCGCGGCCCAGACGGCGGGATAGTCCACATCGGCACCCCGGCGCAGCGCGGCGAAGAGTGCCGCCGAGGCCCCAGCCTCGGGCAGGCGGGAGACATCGATCAGCATCGGCTCCAGATAGCGCCGGTCGGAGGGCTGGTAAGGGCTGGCGCGCTCGCGCTCCACGGGCATCAGCGCATGGGGCGGGCTGATGCCGAGCCACAGCGCGCCCGCCCGCGCCGCCCCGCGTGCCAGATCGGCGATGGCGGTGAAGTCGCCCATGCCCTGGTCCCGCGCGTGGCGCAGCGCGTAGCTTTGTGCCGTGATGCCGAAGCGGCGGGCGTCCAGGGGCATGAAGCATGCGGCAGGGGCTGCGGTGATGCGGCAGAGGGTGTCCCGCCACCGCAATTCGTGCCGTCCCTCGGGCAGCGGCGGCAGGCGGAGTTCGCCGCGCTGGACCCTGCCCATCAACTCCTGCGCCCTGCCATCCTCCAGCGTGAGCAGCAGTTCCGGCCGCGCGGGCATTCCAACACCCAGGGGAAGCCGTGCGGCCTCGCCCGCGCGGGCGGCGAGATGCGGCGGCAAGGGTGGGCGTTGGCGCCGTCGGGCCAGACTGTCCCGCGCCTGGGCGGCGGTCTCCGCCGGCAGGCGCAGCGCGGCCAGCACGGCGCGCAGCGTGGCCTCCGGCACCTCATGCTCACGGCCCGTCAGGTCACGCCAGTGCGGCGCGATGCCGGCCGCGGTGGCGAGCTGCCCGAGCAGCGCCGAATCCGCAGCCTCGGCGCGGCGGGGCGGGGCGGGCGTCTCGGCGATCAGCAGCACGGCACGGGGTGGCAATTCGGTGCTGCCAGCGGGCATGCTCGCCGCCAGCAAATGCCAGCGATGACCCCAGCGAGGGCGGGGCGGGCGGAGCGCGCGCGTGTCCGCGCTGCCATTGATGGCCAGCAGTACCCGATCCCGGCCCGATGCCAGCACCGCGACCAAAGCGCGCGAAGTGGCCCAGTCCCCTGGGGCCAGCGCGTGCCCCTCCGGATGCCGCCATTCCACGTCGGGCAAGCCTGTATCGTCGCATGTGACGCCCGTCAGCGGCGCCAAGGCGTGCAGCGCGGGATGGGCTTGCCGCGCCGCGATCAGGGCCGCGGTGAAATCCACCAGCCCCTGGTCGAGCTTCGTCCAGTCGAGCCAGGAGATCGCATTGTCCTGCGCATAGGCGTTGTTGTTGCCGCCCTGGCTGCGCCCGCCCTCATCGCCCATGGCGAGCATGGGCGTGCCCCGGGCGGTGAGCAGGGTCGCCAGTAGCGCCCGGATGTCGCCTTGGCGGCGTTCGTGCAGGGCCGCGTCCGGCCCCTCGGTGCCATGGTTCCAGGAGTGGTTCTCGCCCGAGCCATCCCGACCCTCCTCGCCATTGGCGAGGTTGTGGCGGCGCTCATGGCTGACGAGGTCAGCGAGCGTGAAGCCGTCATGCGCGGTGATGAAGTTGAAGCTGTCGGCCACGCGGTTGGGGAAGGCATCGGCCGAGCCTGCGAGGCGGGTCGCGAGCGGCCCCAGCATGCCCGCATCACCGCGCCAGAAGCGGCGCACATCATCGCGAAAGCGGTCATTCCATTCGCCCCAGCCGGCGGGGAAGCGGCCGAGCTGGTAGCCATCGGCGCCGATATCCCAGGGCTCGGCGATGATGCGGCGGCTGCGCAGCACGGGGTCCTGGCGGATGGCGGCGAGCAGCGGCGCATCAGGATCGAAGCCCGAATCACGCCGCCCCAGCGTGGTGGCGAGGTCGAGGCGGAAGCCGTCCACACCCGCCTGCTCCGCCCAGTGCCGCATCCCATCCATGACCAGGCGCAGCGGCCAGGGCCGGTCCAGCGCCAGGACATTGCCGCAGCCGCTCTCATTATGGCCGAGGCGATACCAGTGCGGCTCGCCGAGGCCGCGCAGGCTGAGCGTCGGTCCCAGCGCATCGCCCTCGCCCGTGTGGTTGAACACGACATCGAGGATGACGCCGATGCCGGCTGCCCGAAGTGCGGCGACCGCGTCGCGCACCTCCGCCATGCCGCCCGGCGCCAGGCGGGGATCGGGGGCCAGGAAAGCCACCGGATTGTAGCCCCAGTAATTGGTCAGGCCGAGCGGCGGCAAATGCCGCTCATCCACCCAGGCGGCGACGGGCAGCAACTCGACATGGGTGACGCCGAGGCGTTGCAGATGCGCGATGGCGGCGGGGTGGGCGAGGCCCGCGAAGGTGCCGCGCAGCCCGTCCGGGATCTGCGGGTGCAGCGCGGTGAAGCCCTTCACATGCAGCTCGTAGATCACCTCGGGCCGGGTGGGCAGCGGCGCCCAGGGCCGGGCGGGCAGGGGGGGCACGACCACCGCGCGCGTCACATGCGGGCCTGAATCGCCGGCGCCGAAGGCGGCGGGATGCAGCCGGAGCGGCCCCTCCAGCGCCCGCGCCCACGGGTCGAGCAGGAGCTTGCCGGGATCGAAGCCCGCGCCCTCGGCCCGTAGGCCATAGGCGATGCCGGGCCTGATGCCGGAGAGCGTCCCGTGGAAGACATCGCCCTGGCGGTGCGGCAGCATGATCCGCGCCGTCTCGTCCGTGCCCTCGAAGGTGCAGAAGAACAGCCGCTCGGCGCCCGGCGCGGGGATCGCCACCTCCACGCCCGCGGCGCTGAGATGGACGCCCAGCTCAGCGGGCGCGGTCAGCGATCATGTCCTGGAAGAGCGCGGCATAGCGCCGGGCGGAACGCGTCCAGGAGACGTCGCTCGCCATCGCATTGGCCTGGATGCGGGCCCAGCTCTCGCCGTCACGATACAGGCCGATGGCGCGCTCTATGCCGGCCGCCAACATCTCCTCGCTGACGGGCGCGAAGTTCAGCCCGGTGCCGGTGCCGGCGGCCACCGCCATCTCATTCGCATCGATCACGGTATCGGCCAGCCCCCCCACGCGCGCCACGATGGGCGGCGCGCCGTAGCGCAGCGCGCAAAGCTGCCCGAGGCCGCAAGGCTCGAAGCGCGAGGGCATCAGGATGGCATCTGCCCCCCCGTAGCAAAGCCGCGCCAGCCCCTCGTCGAAACCGATGAAGCTGCCGACGCGCCCCGGCTGCGCGGCCGTCGCGCCATGCACGCGTTCCTCCAGCGCGGCCTCGCCACTGCCGAGGATGGCCAGCTGCGCGCCATTGTCGAGTATGGCGGGCAGCGCCTCCAGGATCAGATCCATGCCCTTCTGCCAGGCGAGGCGACCCACGAAGCAGAAGAGCGGCGTCTCGGGCTCGATGGCGAGGCCCATGCGCGCCTGGAGTTCCGCCTTGTTCACGGCGCGCTTGCCGATCGAGGCTGCATCGTAATGTGCCGGCAAATGCGGGTCCGTCGCCGGGTTCCACTCGGCGGTGTCGAGGCCGTTCAGGATGCCGCTGACATCGCGCCCGCGCCCGCGCAGCAGGCCATCGAGGCCCATGCCCCAGGCGGGCGTGCGGATCTCGGCCGCGTAGCCGGGCGAGACGGTGGTGATCCGGTCGCTGAACCAGACGCCTGATTTAAGGTAGCCGACCTGCCCGAAATACTCGAGGCCGGCAGTGGCGAAGGCGGCGGAGGGCAGGCCCAGCAGGCCGAACAGGTCCGCGCGGAACTGCCCCTGGAAAGCCAGGTTGTGGACGGTGAAGAGCGTGGGCACCCGGCTCTCTGCGAAGCGGAGATAGGCGGGTGCGAGGCCCGCCTGCCAGTCATGCGCGTGCAGCGCGTCGAACCCCATCGCATCCGCCGCATGCGCCGCGCCGCGGCCAAGGGCCGCGAAGCGGATGGCATTGTCCGGCCAGTCCATTCCGCCGGGTGCGAGGTAGGGCGAGCCGGCGCGGGCGAAGAAATGCGGCGCATCCAGCGCCAGGATGTCCCGCCCCGAAGCCTGGGCGCGGACGAGGCGCGCCGGCGCGCCGAACAGATCGGCCAGCGGCTCGACATGTTGCACCGGGCCCAAGGCCGCCATCACCGCCGGATAGCCCGGCAGCAAGGTGGTGACGGCCACGCCCTCGGGCGCCAGGGCCGCGGGCAGTGCGCCCACCACATCGGCGAGCCCACCGGTCTTGATGAAGGGAAACCCCTCGGAGGCGACGGCGAGGAGCTTCATGCGAGCTTGTCGAGCATCGCCTGGGTGATCAGGCAGACGCCCTTCTCGGTGCGGCGGAAACGGCGGGCATCCTCGATGGGGTCCTCACCCACGATCAGGCCGGGCGGGATGCGCACATTGCGGTCCACCACGACCTTGGAGAGCCGCGCACCCTGGCCGACATCGACGCGCGGCAGCAGGACCGCCCCCTCAAGACGGGCGAAGGAATGCAGGTGCACGCCCGTGAACAGCAGCGAGCGCCGCGCGGAGGCACCCGAAATGATGCATCCGCCCGAAACCAGGGAGGAGATCGCCTCGCCACGCCTTCCTTCGACGTCGTGCACGAACTTGGCCGGCGGAACGACCTCGCCATAGGTCCAGATGGGCCATTCCTGGTCGAAGAGATCGAGCGGCGGGACGATATCCGTCAGGTCGATATTGGCTTCCCAATAGGCATCCACCGTTCCGACATCGCGCCAGTACGGCGTGAATTCCTGGGAGGAGCGCACGCAGGAACGCTCGAAGCGATGCGCGGCCGCGCGGCCGTGCTTCACGATATAGGGGATGATGTCCTTGCCGAAATCATGCGTGGAATTCGGGTCTGCCGCGTCGCGCTTCAACTGTTCGATCAGGAAGCGGGTGTCGAAGACGTAGATGCCCATCGAGGCCAGCGAAAGCTCCGGCCGGTCTGGGATGCCGGGCGGGTCGGCGGGCTTTTCCACGAAGTCCGTGATCCAGGCATCGGCGTCCACCGCCATCACGCCGAAGCCCTTCGCCTCCTCGCGCGGGACGGCCATGCAGGAGACGGTGACATCGGCGCCCTGGTCCACATGCTGCTGAAGCATGCGCTCGTAATCCATCTTGTAGATGTGGTCGCCCGCCAGCAGCACGATGTGGCGCGGCGCCAGATCCTCGATGATGTCGATGTTCTGGAACACCGCATCGGCGGTGCCCATGTACCAATTGTTCTCCGACACGCGCTGCGAGGCGGGCAGAATGTCGAAGCTCTCATTGCGCTCGTGCCGCAGGAAGTTCCAGCCGCGCTGCAGATGCCGGATCAGGCTGTGCGCCTTGTATTGGGTCGCGACGGCAACACGGCGGATGCCCGAATTGATGGCGTTGGAGAGCGCGAAATCCACGATGCGCGACTTCCCCCCGAAGAAGACCGCGGGCTTGGCGCGGCGATCCGTCAGCTCCATCAGGCGCGAGCCGCGGCCCCCGGCGAGAACGAAGGCCATGGCGGTGCGCGCCAAGGGGGCGCTGCTGGGGGCTGCGGCGTTTTGCGCGCGATCAGGCATGGGGTTTCCCGGACTTCGTTTCGGCGATGATCGGTTTTGGCATTTCCCACGCCTCGGGCGCCAGATGGATTGTGCAAAGCGGCGGCAGGAAGACGCGCGCCGAGGCCGGCTGGCCGAAGGCGGGTGAGGGGATCGCCTTCACCTGGCCAAGATTGCCGCGCCCCGATCCCCCGAATTCGACAGCGTCGCTGTTCAGCACCTCGCGCCAGGCGCCGGGCTGGGGCAGGCCGATCAGCACCGCCTCGCGCGGGATGGGCGTGAAGTTGCAGAGCACCGCGACCGGCGGCCCGCCCCTGCCATCGAAGCGCAGCCAGGTGAAGACCGAGTGGTCGGCGTCATTCGCGTCGATCCAGCAGAAGCCGCCAGGCTCCGCATCGGCCGCGTGCAGCGCGGGCAGCTCACGATGGAGAAGGTTCAGCGCGCGCACAAAGGCCTGCACGCCCTGGTGCGGCGCATGTTGCAGCAGCCACCAATCCAGCTCGCGCGTCTCGGTCCATTCGGCCCAGGGTGCCAATTCCTGACCCATGAAGAGCAGCTTCTTGCCCGGATGGCCCCACATGAAGCCGTAATAGGCGCGCAGGCCCGCCAGCTTCTGCCAGGTGTCGCCCGGCATGCGGCCCACCAGCGTGCCCTTGCCATGCACCACCTCGTCATGGCTGAGCGGCAGGATGAAGCGCTCCTTGAAGGCGTAGATCAGGCCGAAATTCATCAGCTGATGGTGATGCCGGCGGAGGAGCGGATCCTTCGCCACGTAGCGCAGCGTGTCGTTCATCCAGCCCATGTTCCACTTGAAGGCGAAGCCAAGCCCGCCCTCGGAGACGGGCGCCGAGATGCCGGTCCAGTTCGTCGCCTCCTCCGCGATGATCAGGGCGCCGGGCGCCTGCTCGGCCAGCATGGTGTTGGAGCGGCTCAGGAAGCCCACCGCGTCCCGGTTGTCATTGCCGCCATCCTCGTTCGGCGCCCATTCGCCGGGGCCGCGCGAGTAATCGAGATGGATCATGGAAGAGACGGCATCCACGCGCAGCCCATCAGCGTGGTAGCGCTCGAGCCAGAAGAGCGCGTTCGACGCCAGGAAGGCCTGCACCTCCTTGCGGCCATAGTCATAGATCGCGGTCTGCCAGTCCGGATGCCAGCCGCGCCGCGGGTCCGGGTGCTCGTAGAGCGCGGTGCCGTCGAAGCGCGCGAGGCCATGCGCGTCATCCGGGAAATGCGCCGGCACCCAGTCGAGGATGACGCCGATGCCCGCCATGTGCGCCGCATTGATGAAGCGCGCGAGGCCGGAGGGGTGGCCGAGCCGCGCCGTCACCGCATGCAGGCCGATGGGCTGGTAGCCCCAGGAGCCATCGAAGGGATGCTCCATCACCGGCATGAACTCG
>JAIYCD010000070.1 GCA_027488195.1 Acetobacteraceae bacterium
ATCCGCGAGGTGGATGCCATCGTGCACGTCCTGCGCTGCTTCGAGGATGGCGACGTGACCCATGTGGATGGCAGCGTGGACCCGCTGCGCGACATGGAGACCATCGAGACCGAGCTCATGCTGGCCGACCTCGACAGCCTCGAGAAGCGCGTCCCCACGCTGCAGAAGAAGGCGCGCGGCAATGACAAGGAAGCGGCCGCGCAGCTCGCTTTGGTCGAGGCCCTGCTGCCCGCGCTCCAGGCCGGCCGCGCCGCCCGCACCGCCGTCCCCAAGGGCGAGGAGGAAGCCGCCAAGCGCCTCGGCCTCATGACCACCAAGCCCGTGCGCTACGTCTGCAACGTGGAGGAAGGTGCCGCCGCGACGGGCAACGCCCACAGCCAGCGCGTGCTGGATTTCGCCGCGCGCGAGAAGGCCAGCGCCGTCGTCGTCTCGGCGGCCATCGAGGCCGAGATCGCCCAGATGGCCGAGACCGATCGCGGCGAATTCCTGGAGACGCTGGGCCTCTCCGACAGCGGGTTGGATCGCGTGATCCGCGCGGGCCATGACCTGCTGGGTCTGATCACCTACTTCACCGTGGGGCCGAAGGAGACGCGCGCCTGGACCATCACGCGCGGCATGACGGCACCGCAGGCGGCCGGCGTGATCCATGGCGATTTCGAGCGCGGCTTCATCGCGGCCGAGACCATCGGCTATGACGACTACATCGCGCTGGGCGGCGAAAAGGGTGCCAAGGAAGCCGGCAAGATGAATGTCGAGGGCAAGACCTACATCGTCCGCGATGGCGATGTGATGCTGTTCCGCTTCAACGTGTAGTCAGGCGCTCGAGCCTGATCGCCTTTGGTGGCATCACCAAAGGCGTGAATCAGCCTCGCAGAGATTGCTGCTGCGTGATCAAGCGTGCTTGATCACGCAGCAGCCGCCTTCGCGCACCAATGCGTGATGGCGGTGGTGGCGGTGGCGAAATCCTCCATTCGCATCTCCTCCAGCGGCGTATGGCTGCCATTCTGGTTGCGCACGAAGACCATGGCGGCGGGAATGCCCGCCTGGGCGAAGGCCGCCGCATCGTGGCCCCCGCCGGATGGCATGATCTTGTGGGCGATCCCCATCGCCTCGGCCGATTGGCGGAGCGCCTCGCGCAGGTCCGCATCCATGGGCGTCGGCACGCTCGCTTGGCGCCCTTCCAGCTCGAAGCTGACGCCGCGCGCGGCGCTGATCTCCGCGATCAGGCGGTCGATCTCGGCATAGGCGCGATCCAGCGTCGCGATTTCCGGCGCGCGCACGTCGAGGCTGAAGCCGATCTCGCCCGGCACCGTGCCGAAGCCCGCCTGGGCCGGCGTCTCGATGGTGCAGAAGGTGACGACGAGCGGCACGCCCTCCGCCTCCAGCCCACCCCAGAACAGGTCCAGCCGATGCGCGAATTCCGCCAGCGCCAGCGCCGCGTCACGGCGCCAGCCGCGCGGCGTGGCGCCCGAATGGTTCCACTCGCCCCGCACGATCCCGCGCCGGATGCGGCGATTGCCGGGCAGCGCGGTGACGAGGCCCATCGGGATCTCCTCCGCATCCAGCACTGGCCCCTGCTCGATGTGCAGCTCGACATAGGCCGCCACGCTCTCGGGCAGGATATGCTTGCGCCCGTGCCGCAGCGCCTCCGGGTCGAAGCCCAACTCGCGCATGTGGTGCTCCAGCGAGAGGCCGGTGTCGGGGCGCGGGATGGCCAGGTTCTCGGGCGGGAAGCTGCCCAGCGCGCCCCGGCTGCCGGGGAAGCCGTTGAACCAGGCGCCGCCCTCTTCGGCGCGTATTGCCATGACCGTCACGTCCCGCGCCGGCGTGAAGCCTGCCTGGCGCAACCCGGCCACGACCGCCATGCCGCAAAGCACGCCCGCAGCACCGTCGTAATTGCCGCCCTGCGGCACGGAATCCAGGTGGCTGCCAAGAATGATGCGCGGCAGGCTGCGGTCCGCGCCCGGGAGCGTCATGTACATGTTGCCCGCGAAATCCACGCTGATCTCGAGGCCGAGCGCCTCGGCCTCGGCCCGGACCAGCGCATGGGCGATCTCCTCGCCCCGGCCATAGGCCTCACGCGTGACGCCCACGCCGTCGAAGGTCCTCTCGCGCAGCGCGTCGAAGAGGCGTTGCGCCAGGGCGATGTCGGGTCGGAGGTTTGTGGCCATGGCGCACACTCTCTCGCGCGCGGGCCGGCTTCGCAACTGCGGCGCGCTACAGGCCCAACCGGTCCAGCACGCGGCCTTCCCAGACCTTGGCCATGACGCCGAGCTTCCAGAAGCCATGGAAGGGCAGGGGCTTGATCGAGGTCACGGGCATGTCAAGCCGCTCGGGCGGGGTGCCAAGCAGCCGGCGCGCCAGCTCACCGCCCATGGCGGTCGCCATCGCAACCCCCCGGCCATTATAGCCCAGGGCGGCCAGCAGGCCTGGGGCCGGCTCGTGCAGATGCGGATAGTGGTCGGGCGTGATGGCGAGCTGTCCGTTCCAGCCATGCGTCCAGCCCACGTCCCGCAACTGCGGCCAGAGGCGTGTGGCATGCTCGGTGATCCAGCGGATGGGGGCTGTGTCCGTGATCGGGCGCTGCGGCCCGCGCCCGCCGATGATGAGGCGGTTCGCGCCGTCCATCCGGTAGTAGACCGTGATGCGGCCGAGCTCATAGACCGAGGCACGGCGCGGCAGGATGGCGCGCGCCACCCCTTCTGGCAGCGGCGCCGAGGCGGCGATGGAGCTGAAGACCGGCACGACGCTGCGTCGCAACCCTGGCCACAGGTCGTCGGTATAACCATTCGTCGCCAGCACAACCTGCGCGGCGCGTATCTCGCCCCGGGGTGTCTGCACGATCCAGCCGCCCTCGCGGCGGCTGAGCCTCACGGCGGGCGTCTCGCCATGGATCCGCGCGCCCTGGTCCATCGCCGCGCGGGCGAGGCCGCGCGCGTAGGAGAGCGGATGCAGATCGCCCCCGCGGGCGTCGAGCATGCCAGCACTGTAGCGCCGCGTGCCGGTCAGGGCCGCCGTCTCGCCCGCATCGGTGAAGCTGACGGGCCAGCCGCGCCGCAGCCCCTGCTCGGCGGTCCGCTCGGCCTCGGCGGCCCCCTTCGGGCCGAGGGCAGCGCGCAGCGTGCCCTCCTGCCGCGCCTCGCAGGAGATCTGGTGGCGCCGGATCAGCTCGAACAGCGCATCCGGCGCGCCGTGCGAGAGGGCGACCATGCGCCCGCCCAGCTCGGGCCCGAAATCCCGCTCTACCTCATCAGGGTCGGATTTCAGGCCGGGATTCACCTGGCCGCCATTGCGGCCGGAGGCGCCCCAGCCTGGCTCCCGCGCCTCGATCACGATGACGCGCGTGCCCGCCTTGGCCAAGCGCAGCGCGGCTGAGAGCCCTGTGAAGCCAGCGCCAATCATGCAGATATCGGTCTTCGCCGTGCCCTCGAGCGGGGGCGTGGGCGCGGCCGGGATGGCGGTCTCGGCGTAGAGACTGGGGGGCAGGCCGCTCATGCGATGGGGTGGCGTCGCGACGCATGACGATCAGGCAAGTCATCCACTCCGGTTTGCACGCGGGGCGATGATGATGCGGTGCGCGGAACCGCCCCGCAAGCTGAGGAGCCGCCATGGGATGGCCGCTGGGTCAGCTCACCGATGGGGCATCCGCCTTCAAAGGCTGTTCGTGCCGTGGCGGCGCGTTGCTGCTCCTGCTCATCTGACCGGAGAGGGCGCGCGCAGAGCGCCCAATTTCTGCAAGGCCGCACGCTGGCCGGGCCGGACGAAGCGCCGGCCCGCATCGGTGCCGATCGGTCCGCAGGGGCAGTGCCGGCCATTATCCCAGCCTGGATAATCCAGGATCGGGTAGACGCAGACGGCTTGAAGCTCGACGCCCATGTCGAGCGCGGCCTGCGATTCTTCCGCGACGTAGCCGAGCCATTCATCGCCCATCGGATCTTCCGCACCCGTCTCACTGATCACGATCGGGCGGCCGAAGCGGCGGGCGGCGTCGCGTAGCAATTCGCGCAGCGGGCGATACGCCCTCGTGCCGCGACGCACCGTGCGGCGCAGCAGCGTCCACTGATTATGCGCGTATTAGTTGAAGCCCCCGGTCTCGCTGCCCGCCCAGGCCCAGAAGGCCATCTCGTTCACCGGCACCCAGGCCGCGACCTCCGCACCTTCCGCGCGCAGCATTCGCACGCAGGCGCGCGTGAAATCCGCCAAGGCCCGAGGAAACTCGGGCGACATCACATCGAGGTGATCCGGCACGCCCCAATGGCACAAGCCCCAGGCGACGCGCACGCCGGCCGCACGCGCGCCGCGGACCTGCGCGAGCGCGGAGGTGAAGTCATGCTCTCCGCGCTTCCGCTCGATCAGGTGCCGGCGCAGTGATTCCCGCGCGCAGCGAATGCCGAGCGAGCGGAGAATCGCATGGTCCAGCATGGCCCATCGGTCATGCTGGGTCCTCGCAACCGAATCCACGCGCCGCCCATCGTGGCAACGATGGCTGGCACCGTCGAAGCCACCCCAGACGAAATCCGCGCCCACGGATCGAGCCCTACTCCGCCGCCCACACGCGAACGAGGCTGCCTTGGGTGAGGCGCCGTGCCGCTGCCAATGCCTGCCCCACCACCTGGTCCATGTTCATGTAGCGATAGGTGCCGAGCCGGCCCAGGAAGGTGACATTCGGCTCATTGTCCGCCAGCGCTTCGTAGCGCTTGTAGAGCGCCTGGTTCGCCACATTCGGGACGGGGTAGTAGGGTTCGCCCTCGGGCATCTGGCTGGCGGTGACCACGGCCGTTGCGCTGTTCCTTGGCGCCCTGGCGGCGGCCCGGCTCGCGCACAGCTGGGATATGACGGATTCCGCCCTGCATGGTCTGGCGGTTTGGGGCGTCTCGACGCTGCTGGCCGCGGCGTTGCTGGGCTCGGCCTTGAGTGGCGGCGTCGCGGCGAGTGTCCGGGGTGTGGGGGCAGCAGCGGGTGGCGCGACGAATGCCGTAGGCGCGGCAGCGCCGGCCTTGACGCCGGAGACGGCGCTGGAGCGGCTGCAAGGCCGCTTGTTCGGCCAGAGCAACCGGAGCGCGACGCCGCGTGAGGAAGCCATCGGCGAAGCAAGCCAGATCTTTCTGCGTCGGATCCGTGACGGGCAATGGACGCCGCAGGATCGGCAGCGTCTCGAGGTGCTTGTCTCCGTCATCTCCGGCGTGCCGCAGCTCGAGGCCGCGACGCGCGTCAGTGACACGGAAGCGGTGCTGCAGGCTTCCCTTCAGCGTGCGGAGGAGACGGCGCGGCGAGCGGCCGATGCCGCGGCGCGCACGACGGCGATCGGCGCCTTCATCAGCCGGCCTTCCGGCGCTTCCTGGCAGCGGGCTTGGGTTTGTCAGCGGGCTTGCCGCCCTGTTCCAGGCTGCGCCGCAGCGCCTCCATCAGGTCGATGACGTTGTCATGGCGCGGCGCGGGGGCGGCGATGTCCTCAAGGCCCTCCTGCTTGGCCTTGATGAGTTCGCGAAGTGCATCCTCATAGCGGTCCTTGAACTGGCTGGGGTCCCAGGGTCCTTCCTGCTGGGCGATGATCCGCTGGGCGATCTCGACCATCGCGGGGTCGGGCTTCGCCTTGGGGATGTCCGCGAAGACCTCCTCGGTGTTGCGCACCTCGTCATGGCTGCGCAGGGTAGTAACGAGCATGCCCTGGCCGCGCGGCTCGATGGCGAAGATGCGCTCCCGCGTGCTGAGCACGATCCGGCCCAGCGCGACCTTCTCGGTCTGCTCGAGCGCGGTCCGGATGACCTGGAAGGCGTCGAGCCCCGCCTTGCCGTCGGGCGCGAGGTAGTAGGGATCGTTCCACCAGATGCGGTCGATGTCGGCGGCATCCACGAAGCGCTCGATGTCGATGTTGCGCGTGCTTTCCAGCCGGACGGAGCGCAACTCCTCATCGGTGAGCAGGACGTAGCGGCCCTTTTCATACTCGTAGCCGCGGACGAGGTCCCGGCGCTCCACCTCGCCCGTCTCGGGGTCTATCACCTGCTGGCGGATGCGGTTGCCGGTCTTGGGGTTGATCAGGTGGAGGCTGACGTCATTCGCTGTCGTCGTTGCCGGAAAGAGCAAGACCGGGCAGGCGACGAGGGAGAGACGCGAATGGCCTTGCCAGGTGGGTCTGCTTGCCATGGGGGTCCGTCCTCGCTCTTGCGGCGCGGGCTCTGCGCTGACGAGCAACAAAGGAGGGGCCGGAAGGTTGCGGGCGGGTGGTAAGGGGGGGGTGGCGGACCCGAATGGATTCGAACCATCGACCTCTGCCTTCGGAGGGCAGCGCTCTATCCAGCTGAGCTACGGGTCCACGCCGCTGCCTTCCTAGCCGAAGGCAGCGCGCGTTGGAAGCCTCACGCCGCGAAGGGGTCGGGCGTGCCTTCGGGCAGGGGCACGCGGGCCACGTTCAGCGTGAGGCCGACGGCCGTGTAGTAGCCGCAGATGCCCAAGAGCTCGGCCACGCCCGTCTCGCCGAACATGGCCTTTGCCGTTTCGAAGGCGGCGTCGCTCACATCGCCATCGGCGTGCAGTTCGGTGCAGAAGCGGTGCACCGCCGCCTCATCCGCCGCCATGCCCTGCGGTTGCTGGCCCAGGCGCACGGCCTCGGCGATCTCGGGCTTCAGGCCGCCCTCCAGCGCCAGCGGGTGGTGGGCGAACCACTCATAGCGCGCGCGATAGCGCTTGGCGGTGATGAGGATGGCGAGTTCCGAGAGGCGGGCGGGGAAGCTGCTGCCCCAGCGCATGAAGCGGCCGGCGCGCTGCAGGGCGTCGGCCATCTCGGGGCTGTGCAGCCAGGCGGGGAAGGGGCCGCGCAGGCCTCCCCGCGCGCCAGCGCCGATGCTCTCCGCCACTTCGCGCTGGCGCGGCGTCATGGCTTCGGGGGTGAGGGTGGTAAAGCGGGGCATGGCATTTCCTCTGGTGTTGTTCTCGCTAGGATGAAGCCAGCTCAGGGAAACGCCAATGCCCGCCAGGAACGTCCTCTTCATCATGTGCGACCAGCTGCGCTGGGACCACCTCGGCTGCGCCGGCCATCCCTTCCTGAAGACGCCCAACCTCGATGCGCTGGCCACGCGCGGGGTGCGCTTCAACCAGGCCTATGTGCAGTCCGGCATCTGCGGCCCCTCGCGGATGAGCTTCTACACGGGCCGCTATGTCGCGAGCCACGGCGCGACGCATAACCGCGTGCCGCTGGGTGTAGGCGAGGTGACGCTCGGCTGGCATCTGCGCGAAGCGGGCCGCACGCTGGCACTCGCCGGCAAGACGCACATGCTGCCCGATGCGCGCGGCATGAAGCGCCTTCTGCTGGACGGCCAGGATGAGCTCGCGGTCCTGCTGCGCGAGGGCTGGTTCACCCTGGTGGACCGCCATGACGGCCACCACGCCGAGACCGGGAACGCCTACGCCCACTGGCTTCGCGCCCAGGGCTATGACAGCCCCGACCCCTGGTCCGATCACGTCATCGCCGTCGAGAACGAAGCGGGCGAGGTGCTGAACGGCTGGAAGATGCGCCATGCCCGCCACCCGGCGCGCGTGCGTGAGGAACACAGCGAAACCGCCTACACCACCGACCAGGCGCTGCGCTTCATCCGGGAGCAGGGCGAGGCGCCCTGGGTGCTCCACCTCTCCTATGTGAAGCCGCACTGGCCCTACATCGCGCCCGCGCCCTACCACGCCATGTACACGCCCCCGCAATGCCTGCCGGTGCAGCGCCACCCGGCCGAGCGCGGAAACGCGGTGCATCCCATGCTGCGCGAATTCCAAAACGAGGAGGTGGCGCAAAGCTTCCAGCTGGATGAGTGCATCGCGACCGTCCGCCCCGCCTATCAGGGCTTGATCAGCCAGGTGGATGCGCATCTCGGCCGGCTCTGGGCGCTGCTGGAGGAAACCGGCCGCTGGAAGGACACGCTCGTGATCTTCACCAGCGACCACGGCGATTATCTCGGCGACCATTGGCTGGGCGAGAAGGAGCTGTTCCACGACTGCATCCAGCGCGTGCCCTTCCTGCTCTACGACCCGTCACCCGAGGCGGATTCCACGCGCGGCACGGTGGAGGAGCGCTTTGTCGAGGCGATCGACGTCGCCCCCACCATCCTCGACGCGCTGGGGCTGGAGCCGCAGCCGCATGTCCTGGAGGGCCGCTCGCTGCTCGGCCTCACGCGCGGCACGGCAACGGAGTGGCGCGATTGCGTGATCAGCGAGCTGGACTGGACCTTCCGCGGCGCCCGCCGCCGCCTCGGCCTGCCGACCGGCCAGCACCGCGCCTTCATGATCCGCGATGCGCGCTGGAAATACATCCACTGGACCAGCGGCCTGCGCCCGCAGCTCTATGATCTCGGCGCCGATCCGGAGGAATTCTTCGACCTGGGCGAGGAGCCGGCGCTGGAGCCGGTGCGGGTCGCAATGCGGGAGAAGCTGCTGGACTGGGCCACGCAGCTCAAATGCCGCACGACGTTGACCTGGGCGGAGGCTGAGTTCCGCACCGACCGCCACAAGGCGGCCGGGGTATTCTACGGGGAGTGGTAGGGCCTCAGGCCGCCTTGCCGACCAGGTGATAATCCCGCGCGAAATAGAGCAGCGCCGCCTCCACGCCCTCCGCCGTGCGGATCGCCTCGATCTCGACGAACATCACCAGATGGGTGCCCTTCTCGATCACGTCGGTGATGCGCCCGTCAAAGGCCACCTGCGCGCCCTCCAGCACCGGTGCACCGGTGTGCAGCTTGCGCCAGGTGCCGAATTCGAAACGCCCCGGCCCGTCCACGCCGGTGAAGCCGGCGAAGATGGTCGAGAGATCCTGCTGCGTGCCGCACAGCGTGTTCACGGCGAGGACGCCATTGGTGCGGAAGGCCTCGCAGGAGGAAACGGTGCGGTTCATGCAGACCAACAATGTGGCCGGGCTGTCAGTCACGCTGCACACGGCGCTGGCCGTGAAGCCGCCCAGTCCCGCCGGGCCATCGGTTGTCACGATGTTCACCGCGGCCGGCAGGCGGGCCATGGCGTCCCGGAATTCCTTGCGTTCGATCGGCATCGTCTCTCCTAGGCGCAGCGGGTGAAGCGGATTCGCTCGACCATGGCCGAAATCCGGGCTTGTGTATCGTCGGCATCGGTGCCGATGGCAATTTCCTGCAGCGGCGGCGGCTCGCCGATGAAGGCTTCGCGCCAATCCCGGGCCAGGTCCACCCGCTCCTCGAACCAGCGTCCGGTCGGCGTCTGCGCCGGGCGCAGGATGCGCACCTTGCCGAGGCCGGAGAGCCACGGGCTATAGAAGCTCTGCGGCTCCTGGCCCGTGCCGCCCCAGGCGTAGATCAGCACGCTGCGCGGCAATGAATGGCTGCCCGCACGCGCCTGCGCCACGCCATGCTGCATGCGCTGCCAGACGGTGGAACGGCTGGGCCAGCCCTGGAAGCCCACCGCGATGGCGACCGCCCGGTCATCCCCGCCGCGCCGCGTGAGGTCGGTGGGCGGGGGGGCGGCATCCACACGCCAGCGCCAGGTGAGGCAGGCGGCCGCGCCCTCGACGCGCCGCCAGACGAAGCTGCCCGCCCCCTGACCCTCCAGCGCCACGCCGTCAGGCAGGCTGCGGAAGCTCGCCGGGCGGAGGCCGTCATATTCCCCATGCGTCCAGCCCGCGGCAGCAAGCGCGGGCTCCGTCGCCGCACGCGCCAGCGAAGGCGCCGCGAGGCCCAATGTCACGGAGGTCAGCATGGCGCGGCGATCCATCCTCGGTTACATGGCGGCCATCGAGGTTCGCGCCAAGGGAGATGACGCCATGTCCACCATCAAGATCGCCGCAACCGACGGCAGCGGTTCATTTGATTGCCTCGTTGTGACCCCGAAGACACAGCAGCCGACCGGGGTCGTCGTGATGATCCAGGAGATATTCGGCATCAACGCCGCGATGCAGGCGCTCTCGGCCTGGGTGGCGGATATGGGCTTCATCGCCATCGCCCCCGACCTGTTCTGGCGCCAGGAGCCGGGCGTGCAGCTCGATCCCGATGCCGGCCAGGCGCAATGGGACCGCGCCTTCGCGCTGTTCAACGGCTTCGACCAAGAGAAGGGGCTGGAGGATCTGAAGGCGACCATCGCCGTCGCCCGCAAGCTGCCGGGCAGCAACGGCAAGGTGGGGACCATGGGCTTCTGCCTGGGGGGCCGCATGGCCTTCAAGACGGCGGCGCACACCGATGCGGATTGCAATGTCAGCTACTACGGCGTCGGCATCGAAGGGCTCTTGGCCGATGCTCCGGGCATGCGCGGCCCGCTGCTGATGCACATCGCCGAACTCGACAAATTCGTGCCGCCCGCCGCGCAGAAGGCGATCACGGAAGGCCTGGCCGGCCACCCGAAGGTGACCTGCCACGTTTATCCCGGCGTGGACCACGCCTTCGCCCGGATGGGTGGCCATGCCTGGGATGCGCGGGCGGCGACCATCGCCAATGGGCGGACGGCGGAGTTTTTGGTCAAGTATCTCTAAGAAAAGAGGCCTCCGGGGTCTGGGGCCATTGGCCTCAGACCCCGGTCCTTGGGCTACTTCCGCTGGATCAGCTCGATCTTGTAGCCGTCCGGATCCTCGATGAAGGCGATCAGCGTGGTGCCGAACTTCACCGGGCCCGGCTCGCGCGTGATCTTCACGCCGGCCGCGCGCATCTGCTCGCAGACGCCATAGATATCCGGCACGCCGACGGCGAGGTGGCCGAAGGCGCCGCCCATCTCGTAGCTGGTAACGCCGTAATTATAGGTCAGCTCCAGCACCGTCTCGGTCTTCTCATCGCCATAGCCGAGGAAGACCAGCGTGTACTTGCCGTCCGGAACGTCATTGCGGCGCAATTCCCGCATGCCGAGATGCGTCGTGTAGAAGGCGATGCTGCGATCGAGGTCGCCCACGCGGAGCATGGTGTGCAGGTAGCGGAAGGGATGGTCCATCGTTTCTCTCCTGGATAAGGGGCGCGCTCAGGCTGAGCGCGCATAAGCCTCGGGTTCGATCGCAACAACGAAGAGCCCGCGCTTGCGGGCTTCCGCCAGCAGGCCGTCGCCATCGGCCAATATGGTGCGCCCCGCCTCGATGGCGATGCCGCGCAGCCCCGCCTCGGCCGCATGCCGAACGGTGACGGAGCCGA
Source organism: Acetobacteraceae bacterium (assembly GCA_027488195.1). Classification (GTDB taxonomy): domain Bacteria; phylum Pseudomonadota; class Alphaproteobacteria; order Acetobacterales; family Acetobacteraceae; genus Roseococcus. Next base: position 11,115 of record JAIYCD010000070.1, read on the forward strand.
CGACCGGCGCATCCACCCGCAGCTCCTGCTGGGGCTTGGCGAGCTTCACCAGCACGCCGCCCGGCCCGTCACGCCTGAGGCTCGCGGCCCGCGCAAGCAGCGCATCCGTGCCCTCCACCGCCTCGATGCCGAGGATCAGCCCCTGCTGGACCACGATGGACTGGCCCACATCATGGTCGGCCAAGGCCCGCAGCACGCCGATGCCGCGGATGATGTCGGCCCGCGCCATCTCGTCGGGCGCCTCGCCCGCCAGCAGGCCGGGGGCGGCGGAGCTGGCAGGCAGCAGCGATTGCGGCGCCAGGACCTCGAAGCCTTCCTCGCCCAGGATGCCGATGAAATTGCGCAGCAGAGTATCGTCGCCGGCAAACACCGCCTTGCCCAGCCGCGCGATGACCTTCGCCATCCAGGCATCGGGCCAGAGCGTGAGCGGCGAGAGGCGCTTGGCCCGGCCACAGAGGACGAGATGCGTGATCCCCTCGGCGCGCAGCCGCTGGATGATGGCGCCGCCCGCCCCCACGCGCTCCTCCATGTGAGGGTAGGCGCGAAGGCCGGGATCGTCATGGAAGTCGCGCAGCAGCACGATGAAGACCTCATGCCCGCTGGCCGTCGCGGCCGCGGCCACGCGCGCGGGGAAGGGGCCGCCGCCGGCGACCAGGCCGAGCTTCAAGCCTCTTCCTCGTCACCGCCCAGCTCGGCGGCCATGCGGCCGGGGCGGATGAGTTCCCGCTTGCGGTCCTCGGAGCGGAGGAAGGCCAGAACCTCCTCCACCAGCACGTCGCCGGCGAAGCGCTGCTCGGCCAGGTCCATCCGCGCGGCGAAGGTGCCGGGCTCGCGGAACAGCAGCCGGAAGGCCGAGCGCAGCGCGTGCAGGTTCTCGCGCGAGAAGCCGCGGCGCCGCAGGCCCACAACGTTCAGGCCGACAAGGCGTGCCGGCAGGCCAAAGACATTGCCGAAGGGCGGGATGTCGTTGGTGACGCCGGCCAAGCCGCCCACCATCGCGTGGCGGCCGACGCGCACCATCTGGTGGATGGCCGCCCCGCCGCCCAGGAAGCATTGCTCGCCCAGCTGCACATGGCCGCCCAGCATCACATTGTTGGCCAGGATCACCCGGTCGCCCAGCCGGCTGTCATGGCCGACATGGCTGCAGGCCATCAGCAGGCAATCGGCGCCGATGCGCGTCATCCCCTGGCCGCCCACGCTGCCGCGATGCACGGTCACATGCTCGCGCAGCTGGCTGCGCGCGCCGATCACCACGCCGGTCGGCTCGCCCTTGTATTTCAGGTCCTGCGGCGGGAGGCCGACCGAGGCGAAGGGCGAGAGCTTCGCCTCGGCGCCGATCGTGGTCATGCCCTCGATCACGACATGGGAGGACAGCTCGACACCCTCCTCCAGCACGACCGAGGCGCCCACGATGCTGTAGGGCCCGATGCGGCAACCGGCGCCGATGCGGGCGCCGGGTTCGATGATCGCGGTGGGATGGATATGCGCCGTGCCGGAGATGCGATCCACGGGGCTCACCGGTCCCGGATCATGGCGGCGAAGGTCGCCTCGGCCACGACCTGGCCGTCCACCTTGGCCTGGCCCGAGAATTTCCACACATTCATCCGGCGCTGCACCTTCGTCACATGGACCATCACCTGGTCGCCCGGCACCACGGGGCGGCGAAACTTCGCCCCTTCGATGGACATGAAATAGACCAGCTTGCCTTCCGCCTCCGGCCCGAGCGTCGCGACGACGAGGACGGCCGCGGTCTGCGCCATGCTCTCGATCAGCAATACGCCTGGCATCACCGGTTCGGAAGGAAAGTGCCCCTGGAAGAAGTTCTCGTTGATCGAAACGTTCTTCACGCCCGTGGCGGATTCGCCGATCACGAGATCCACGACGCGGTCGATCAGCAGGAAGGGGTAGCGATGCGGAATCGCCCGCATGATCTGCGCAATGTTGTAGCTGCCGATCACGGCACTGGGCGGGGCGGCCTCATCCATCTCCATCACTCCGATTTTGGCTTGGCCGCGGGGCGGGATTCGCTGCCGAGGCGCTTCAGGATCAACATCGCGCGCATCGCCTCCTTTTTCGGTGCGGCCGGGGAGCCCAGCACCTCGATCCCCGGCGGCACGTCATTCATCACGCCAGCCTGAGCACCGATGCGCACCTTGCTGCCGATGTTCAGGTGGCCCGTGATGCCAGACTGGCCGCCCGCCTGCACATAATCGCCAAGCGTGGTCGAGCCGGAGATACCGACCTGCGAGACGAGCACGCAGCCGCGACCGGTGCGGACATTATGGCCGACCTGCACGAGGTTATCGATGCGCGTGCCGGAGCCCAGCACCGTCTCGCCCAGCGCTCCACGATCCACGCAGCTGTTCGCCCCAATCTCCACCGCATCACCGAGCCGGACCAAACCCAACTGCGGGGCGGTGATGAAGCGTCCATCGGCCGTCGTGTTGAAGCCGAATCCTTCCTGTCCGATCCGCGCACCGGGGTGCAGCACCACACCCCGCCCGAGGATGGCATGGGAAACGCTGCAATGGCTGTGAATGATGCAGTCATCGCCCAGCACCACCTTCGCCCCGATCAGGGCGAAGGGCGCGATGCGGCAATTGCGGCCGATCTCGGCGCCGGCCTCGATCACGGCGCAGGCGCCAATCTCGGTCCCTTCGCCGATCGTGGCGTCGGGGTGGATCACGGCGGAGGGGTGGATCTGGCCGCTGGGTGGCGGCACCGGATGAAACAGGGATGCGACGCGGCCGAAAGCCAGCGCCGGGTCACGGCAGACCACGGCAAGGCTGCCGGCAGGCACGGCGCTGGCCAGGTTCGCACTCACAAGGATCAGCCCTGCCTGGGTATTCGAGAGCGCCGCCTGGTAGGCACGGCCCTCGCAGAAGCTCACCTGCGAGGGCGTCGCGGCATCAAGGGGCGCGACGCCCTCGAAAAGGCGATCGGGGTCGCCGGTGACACCATCGCCGCCGGAAGCTCCAAGGACCGCTGCCAGCGAGGTCAGCCGCGGCGGCCCGAGGAATCGTCTTTCGTCCGCCATGCCGGTCCCGCGCCCGTCCTGCTCGAGATCAGTTGCGGCGGGGCTGCTGCGCCGGCGCGGGCGCGGCCGGGCGAGCAGGCGTCGCCGGCGCGGCGGGCGGGTTCGCTCCGTCGGAATCGGGCGCGATGTTCACCTGGCGCAGCGCGCGGTTGAACTGCTGGGCCACTTCCTCCGTCAGGTCGAAGCCGGGGTCGTTCATGATGACGAGCGGGCGCGGCACCACGATGTTCACCGAGCGGCTGGCCGCCACCTGGCGCACCACGCCGGCCAGGGCTTCCTCGATCTGCATCAGGGACTGCTGCGCCGCCTGCTCGATCGCCTGGCTGCGGTTGCGGAAGATGCGCTGGCTGTCGGTGATGCGGTCCTGCAACTCGCGCTCGCGGTTGCGGATCTGGTCCGGCGTCATCTGAGTGCGCTGCACCGAGAGCGCCTGCTGCGCCTCACGCCAGCCATTCTGCTCGCGCTGGAGGTCTTCGTTCAGGCGAGTGCGGCGGCGCTCGATTTCCTCGCGCACCTGGTTGAAGGCGGTGGAGAGGCGCTGGATCTCAGGAATGTCCACGATGCCAATGACGGCCGTCGGCGGCGGCGAGCCAGGGGGCAGGGCGGCCGGGCGCTGGGCTGGCTGACCCTGGGGCGGCCGCTGGGCCGGCTGGCCCTGGGGCTGTTGCGGCGGGCGTTGCTGTTGCGGCTGGCCCTGCGGGCGCTGGCCGCCCTGGCCTGGCACGAACCATTCCTGGTTCTGCTGGGCCAATGCCGGACCGGACCCGGCCACGAGCAACAAGGCCAGCGCGTATCGAATGGATGTCATGTCGTGTACCTGTCTGCGCGCCTAGAAGCGCGTCCCGAAGCCGAAACGGAAGATCTGTGTCTGGTCGTAGGATTGCTTCACCACCGCCTGCGCCAGATCGATGTTGATCAGGCCGAAGGGGCTCCGCCAGGAGATGCCGACACCCGTGCCCACGCGGGGCGAGGAGGAGGTGCCGATATTGGGCCCCGACACCGTATCCCACAGCGCGCCCACATCCACGAAGGCCCGGCCCAGAAGGCCGATCTCCGAGGGGATGCCCGGCAGCGGGAAGCGCATTTCCGTGCTCTGCGTCCAGAGGCGGCGGCCACCCAGCGCGTCGTTCGTCTGCAAGTCGCGCGGGCCGGCGCCGGCCAGTGCGAAGCCACGCAGGTTCTCGCCGCCCAGGAAGAAGCGGTCGACAATGCGCTCCTGGTTCCCATTGGAATTCCAGGGCTCGATGTAACCAAGGCTGCCCGAGATGCTGAGAACATAATCGGGGTGGCCAAATACCTGCTCGAAGGGCAGGAAGAGTGCGCCGTCGAGACGCCCACGGAAGAAGGCGACGTCGCCGCCGAGCCCCGCGAAATCCGTGCCCAGGCGCAGCAGGTAGCCACGCCGCGGCTCGATCAGGTTGTCGCGCGTGTCATAGGCCAGCGTCTGGCTGACCTGGCTCAACAGCGTGGTGCCCGCCTGCTCCCGGATGTAGATCGAGGCGCCGGGCTGGATGTTGTAAACCTCGCGATTGATCAGGCTGTACGACCACGACTGACGCAGGCGCTCGTTGAACTCGTAGCCCGCGCGCACCGCGAAGCCCGCGCGCCGCTCGCTGAACTGCGAGATCGTCTGCAGGTTCCGCTGGATGTAGAACAGGTCCGCGCCGACGGCGAGGTTGCGGTCGAGGAATTGCGGGTTCGTGGCCGAGAGGTCCAACTGGCTGCGCCGCTGCGCAAGAGTCGCATTGATCCGCGCATCGATGCCGGTGCCGGAGAGGTTACGCTCCCGCAGGCCCACATCCGCCAGGAAGCCGGCATCCGTCGAATAGCCGCCGCCGATGCTGACCTCGCCCGTCGCGCGCTCCACCACCTGGGTGTTGAGCACCGTCCGGTCCGGCGCGGAACCGGGCGAGTTGGTGATCTGCACGTCCGAGAAGTAACCGAGGTTGCGCAGCCGCTCGCGGGAGCGGCGAACCTGCGCCGCGTTGAACGCATCGCCCTCCGCGAGGCGGAACTCGCGCCGGATCACGCGGTCCTGCGTGCGGGTGTTGCCGTTGATGTCGATACGCTCGACGAAGACGCGTGGCGCCTCGTTCACCGCGAAGGTGATGTTGATCGTATTGTTCTCGGTGTCACGCGTGATTTGCGGCTGCACGTCCACGAAGGGGAAGCCGCGCAGGTTCGCGCCATCGGCCACGGCCTGCGCGCTGCGCTCCACCGCGTCCCCATTATAGACGCCGCCCGAGCTGATCTCGAGAAAGCGGCGCAAATCGGCCGGGTTCAGGTTCGGGAAGGCCGAGGTGATCTCGACCGTCCCGAAAGTGTAACGGGGCCCTTCGGTCACGTTGTAGGTCAGGAAGAAGCCGCTGCGATCCGGCGCCAGTTCGGCCGTTGCCGTGCCAATCTGCACGTCGGCGAAACCGGTGCGGAGGTAATAGCGGCGCAGCAGCTCCCGGTCGAAGTTCAGGCGGTCGGGATCGAAAGTGTCGGAAGATGAGAGGAAGCGGTACCAGGCTGATTGCTTGGTCGAGATGACGTCAGCGAGGCGCGCATCCGAATAGGCGCGGTTGCCCACGAAGTTCACTCGGGCCACCAGTGCCGCGTCGCCCTCCGTGATTTCGAAGACCACGTCCACGCGATTCTGGTCGAGTTCGATCACCTTTGGCTCGACGCGGGCGGCGAAGCGACCGCGCCGGGCGTAGAGGTCCAGGATGCGCTGGCGGTCGGCCTGGATAAGCTGCGTCGTGAAGACCGAGCGCGGGCGCAGCTGCACTTCCGGCCGCAGATTGTCGTCCGAGACGCGGCGGTTGCCCTCGAAGGCGACGCGATTGACCAGCGGGTTCTCGGCCACCGTCACGATCAGGCGCGAGCCGTCCCGTGCAATGTTCACGTCCCGGAACAGGCCCGTGGCGAACAGGCTGCGCAGAGAGCGGTCGGCGCGGTCGCTGTCATACTGGTCGCCGGGGGCGAGCAACATGTAGCTGCGGATGGTGTCGATCTCGATGCGCTGATTGCCGCGAATCTCAATTGCGCTGATCACGCCGCCCGGCTGCTCGGCCCGCGCCGGTGCCGGCCGTGGCCGGTTCTGCGCCTCGGACGGGACAGGGGCCAGGACCGTGAGGCCGGCCGCCACGAACAGGATCGGATGCAGTTTCATCTTCAAGCGGGAACCCACCCTGTTTCGGCCTCGGGAAAGCGGCCGGACCATAGCCTCAGCCGCCGGGGGCCGCCACCCCGAGAGTTTGTCGAAGTTCATCCGATCCACCCCGCGACCCAGCGGCCAATGCCGCCATGCGCGATATCGTTCCAGGTTGCAAACAGAAAAAGCCCGATCAGGACCGCGAATCCGGCCCGGAAACCGTATTCCAGTGCCCGGGGCGGCAAGGGACGCCCGCGGATCGCCTCGGCGGCATAGAACATCAGGTGGCCGCCATCCAGCAGGGGAATCGGGAACAGATTCAGCAGCGCCAGGCTGACCGAGAGCAGCGCCATCAGGTTCACTAGCGGCACGATGCCGAGCGTCGCCGCCTCGCCCGAGACCTCGGCGATCCGGATCGGCCCGCCCAGTTCCTTCGGGCTGCGGGTGCCGGCGAACATCTCGCCGATGCCCACCAGCGTCTGCCAGCTGACTTCGGCGGTCTGAACCGTGCCGGCCCAGAGCGAATCGATCGGGCCCAGCCGCTCGAACTGCGCCCGCCCGCCCTGGATGCCCAGCACGCCGACCGGGGCCGAATCGCCCCGTGCCTGCGCGGCCGGCACGACGGTCAGCGTCAGCTCCCGCCCGTCACGGTCTACCCGGACCTGCACTTCCTGGCCGGCACGCGGCTGGATGTGACGCTGCACCTGGTCGAATCGCGTGATGCGCTGGCCATCGAGGGAGAGCACGACATCGCCCGGCTGCAGCCCCGCGCGCTCGGCCGCCGAGGCGGGAACGACGGCGGAAATGGTAGTCAGCCCGCGGGGGATGCCATGCATCGCGAAAAGCCCGGCGAAGAGCAGGATCGCGAGCACGAAATTGGCGATGGGGCCGGCCGCCACGATGATGGCGCGGTCCTTCACTGGCTTGTCATGGAACGTCTGGCCCGCGCGCTCGGGCACGCGCTCGGCCTCGGGCGTATCGTCCAGCGGTGACTGGCCGTGCAGCTTCACGTAGCCGCCCAGCGGAATCCAGGCGAGCCGCCATTCGGTGTCCCGCTTGTCGGTCCAGCGCAGCAGCGCGCGGCCAAAGCCGATGCTGAACGCATCCACATGCACCCGCCGCCACCGCGCGGCCGCGTAGTGGCCGAGCTCATGGAAGAAGATCAGCACGCCCAGCACCACCAGGAAGGCGAAGATGGTCCGCACGGCATCGGGCAGGAAATCCAGCAAGGTCAGGCTCCGTCAAGCGGCGGCGCGATGGGCCGCCAGGCCGGTTGCGATGTGGCGTGCCGCCTGGTCCAATTCCAGCACCGCCTCGAGATCGGGCACGCCGCGCCCGGCCAGGGCCGAGAGTGTGTCCTCCACCACGGCCGCGATGTCCAGGAAGCCCAGCCGCTTCTCCAGGAAAAGGCCGACAGCCACCTCATTGGCGGCATTCAGCACGCAGGGTGCGCCGCCCTCCGCCTGCAGCGCCTCGCGCGCCAGGCGCAGGGCGGGGAATCGGGCCGGGTCCGGCGCCTCGAAGTCGAGGCGGCCCAGCGCCGCGAGGTCGAGCCGCGGCACATCCACTTCCATGCGGCCGGGCCAGGCGAGGCAGTGGGCGATGGGCGTGCGCATGTCGGGCGAGCCCAGCTGCGCGAGCAGGGAGCCGTCGCTGTACTGCACCATGCCGTGCACCGTGGATTGCCGGTGCACCAGCACCTCGATCCGCTCGGAGGGCACGGGAAACAGGCGTGCGGCCTCGATCAGCTCCAGCCCCTTGTTGAACATGCTGGCGCTGTCCACGCTGATCTTGGCGCCCATGCTCCAGACCGGGTGGCGCACCGCCTGCTCCGGCGTCGCGGCCCGCATCTGGGCCAGGCTCCAGTCGCGGAAGGGCCCGCCCGAGGCGGTGAGGATGATCTTCTCGATCACGCGCGGGTCGCGGGGGTCCAGCGCCTGGAAGATGGCGTTGTGTTCGGAATCCACCGGCAGCAGGGTCGCACCATGCCGGGTGGCCATGTCGAGGACGAGCTGCCCGGCGCAGACCAGGCTTTCCTTGTTGGCCAGCGCCAGCGTGCCGCCGCGGGTCAGCGCCGCCATGGTGCTCTTGAGGCCGACGGCGCCCACGATCGCCGCCATGGTCCAGTCGGCCGGGCGGCGTGCCGCCTCGATCACCGCCTCGGCCCCGGCCGCGACCTCCACGCCCGAGCCGGCCAGCGCCTCCTTCAGGGCGGGGAGGCAGGTTTCATCGGCGACGACGGCCAGCTCGGCCCGGTGGGCGCGGGCCTGGGCCGCGAGCGTCGCCACGTCGCGGCCCGCGACCAGGACGCGCACGCGGAACTGCCCCGGGCGCGCGGCATCCAGCAGCGCCATGGTGCTGCGCCCGATCGAACCCGTGCTGCCGAGCACGCTGACGCTGCGCGCCGAGGAATCCGTCACACCCATCTCCACACATGAACCCCGGGCCCGGAGGCCAGGCCGATCAGGGCCGCGACCGGGGCGGCGGCGAGAACACCATCCAGACGGTCGAGCAGCCCGCCATGCCCGGGCAGCAGCCCGGACGAATCCTTCACGCCGAAGCGCCGCTTGATCCAGCTCTCAAACATGTCCCCCGACTGGGTGGCAAGGCCCAGCAGCAGGGCCACGGCGGCGATGGCGCCCAGCGGCGCCCCGCCCCCCAGCGCCAGGGCCGTGCCGAGCCCGACCAGCATGGCGCCCAAGAGCCCGCCCAGCGCCCCCGACCAGGTCTTGTTGGGCGAGATGGCCGGCGCCAGCTTCGGCCCGCCGAGGAAGCGCCCTGTGAAATAGGCCGCGATGTCGGACGCCCAGACCACCAGGAAAAGGAAGACCACATTGCCCTTTCCCGCCGCGCCGTCATGCCGCAATTCCAGCAGGGCGATGCCGGCGATGCCGATATAGAGCACGCCGAAGCCCAGCCACCAGCCGGATAATTCCCCCGCAAGCCACCAGGCCAGCCCCGCGCCGATGGCCACGAGGAGCAGTCCCGGCAGCGGGAAGTTCAGCACGGCGCAGAGCGCGCCCGCGAGGACGGGGACGAGCACCAGCGCCCCCGCCCGGCCGCGCCCCCGCCCGCCGCAGAGCCGCACCCATTCCCAGCCCAGGCCCAGCACGCAGAGCAGCATCAGTGCCGACCACCAGACGCCCCCCTGCCAGATACAGAACAGCGCCACCGGCCCGATGATGGAGGCCGTCAGCACCCGTGCGCGCAAATCCGCGAGTTGGGCCATCAGCGCCGACGCATCAGCCGGTGCGCGCGCCGAAGCGCCGCTCCCGCGCGGCATAGGCCGCGAGTGCCGCGTTGAAATCCTCGGCGCCGAAATCCGGCCAGAGGACAGGCTGGAAGATCAGCTCCGCATAGGCGGCCTGCCAGAGCAGGAAGTTGGAGATTCGCTGCTCGCCGGAGGTGCGGATGATCAGGTCCGGATCGGGCATGCCGGCGGTGAACAGGTGTTTCTCGAAGGTCGCCTCGTCCAGCTGGGCGGGGTCCAGCTCGCCGCGCCGGGCGGCCTCGGCCACGGCGCGGGCGGCGGCCAGGATCTCGGTCCGGGCACCGTAGGAGATGGCCATGTTGAGGTTGAGGCGCGTACCGTTGGCCGTCACCTCCTCGGCGGCCGACATGGCCTTCTGGGTTTCCTCCCCGAAGCGCGCCCGGTCGCCGATCACGCGCAGGCGCACGCCTTCCTTGGTGAGTTGCGTGACCTCGGCGCGCAGGTAGTGGCGCAGCAGCATGGTCAGTTCCTGCACCTCATCGGCGGGGCGGGACCAGTTCTCGGAGGAGAAGGCGAAGAGGGTCAGCCAGGAGACGCCGCCGCGGATCGCGGCCTCGATGGCCCGGCGTGCCGCATCGGCGCCGGCGCGATGGCCCAGCGCCACAGGGAGCCCGCGCGCCTGGGCCCAGCGGCGGTTGCCATCCATGATGATGGCGACATGCCGGGGCGTTTCCGCCCCCGCACCCGCCACTGGAGCCGGGTGCGCGCTCATCAAACGGTCTTGATGTCCTTTTCCTTCTCGGCGAGCAGGACATCAATCTTCTTCACGTATTCGTCGGTCAGCTTCTGGACCTCGTCGGACCAGCGCTTGGCGTCATCCTCGCCGATTTCGGACTTCTTCTTCCAGGCCTGGATCTGCTCCATGCCATCGCGGCGCACGCCGCGGATGGAGACCTTGCAGCCTTCGGAATACTTGGCCGCCGTCTTCGCCAGTTCGTTGCGGCGCTGCTCGGTCAGCGGGGGCAGCATGACGCGGATGGTCTGTCCTTCGGATTGCGGGTTCAGGCCCAGGCCCGAATCGCGGATCGCGATCTCGACCGCCTTCACGACCGAACGATCCCAGACCTGCACCTGCAGCATCGACGGCCCGGCGACGGACACGTTGCCCACCTGGCTCAGCGGCTGGTTGTTGCCATAGGCCTCGACGCGGATCGGCTCCAGCAGGGAAGGGCTGGCGCGGCCGGTGCGAAGCCCGGTGAATTCCTTCTTCAGCGTCTCGATCGCGCCATCCATGCGGCGCACCAGATCGGTCTTCAGAACCTGTCGGTCGGGTGGGGGAGCGGCCATGATGTCAGACTTTCAGGGCGTGTCGGTGACGGTGGTGAAGCGGCCTTCGCCGCGGATCACGGCGGTGAAGGCGCCGGGTTCGTGGATGTTGAAGACGACGATCGGCAGGTGGTTTTCACGCGCGACGGAGATCGCCGCCGCGTCCATCACCGCCAGATCGCGCGAGAGCATCTCGAGATAGGTAAGGGTGGTGTAGCGCAGCGCATCCGGGTTCTTGCGGGGGTCGCTGTCATAGACGCCATCCACCTGCGTGCCCTTGAACAGCGCCTGGCAGCCCATCTCGGCCGCGCGCAGCGCCGCCGCCGTGTCGGTCGTGAAGAAGGGATTGCCCGTGCCGGCCGCGAAGATCACGACGCGCCCCTTCTCCATGTGGCGCATCGCCCGCCTACGGATATAGGGCTCGCAGATGGAGCTCATCTCGATGGCCGATTGCACGCGCGTCTGCACGCCGATCTTCTCAAGCGCGGATTGCATGCCGAGCGCGTTCATCACGGTGGCCAGCATGCCCATGTAGTCGGCCTGGGCGCGGTCCATGCCGGTCGCCGCACCCGCGATGCCCCGGAAGATGTTGCCGCCACCGATCACCAGCGCGACTTCGACGCCGATATCCACCACGCCCTTGATGTCCTGCGCGATGGCCTTCACGGTCGTGACATCGAGGCCATAGGCGCGATCGCCCATCAGGGCCTCGCCCGAGACCTTCAGCAGGACGCGCTTGTAGCGTGGCGGTTCGCTCATTTTGGGGGCCGGTTCCTTGGCGGTTGGTGCGACGATAGCAGGGGGGCGGGTCGCCGCAAGCGCTCGCCGCCACCGGGGAGGCGGCCCCGCCTGAAAATGGGGACCGGCCGGGACTTGCGGCCCGGCCGGTCCGGTTGCCGTCAGGAAACGCCGGCGGTCGCGGCCACTTCTGCCGCGAAGTCGGAGACCTGCTTCTCGATGCCCTCGCCGAGGGCAAAGCGGGTGAAGCCGGTCAGCTTGAGGCCGAGCTTGTCCACCACGGCCTTCACGCGGCTCTCGCCGTCATGCACCCAGACCTGCTCCAGGAGGACGACTTCCTCATAGAACTTGCGGATGCGGCCCTCGACCATCTTCTCGATCACCGCGGGCGGCTTGCCCGAGGCCATCGCCTGCTCGGTCAGCACCGCCTTCTCGCGCTCGAGCGCGGAGGGTTCGACCGCCGTGATGTCCAGCGCAGCCGGCCGCGTCGCCGCGACATGCATGCCGATCTGGCGACCCAGGGTCTCCATCACCTGCATCTCGTTCTCCCCTTCCAGGGCAACGAGCACGCCGATCTTGCCGAGGCCCGGCTTGACGGCGTTGTGCATGTAGGTGGCGACCGCACCCTTGCTGACGCGCAGCACGCTGGCGCGGCGGATGGTCATGTTCTCGCCGATGGTGGCGATGAGCTTCGTGAGCTCTTCCTGGGTGCTGTGCTGCGTGCCCGGATAGGTGGCCGCCTTCAGCGCCTCGATATCCTCGCCGACGGAGAGGGCGAGGCCCGCCACCTCGGCGACGAAGTTCTGGAAGCTCTCATTGCGCGCGACGAAATCCGTCTCGGCATTCACTTCCACCATCGCGGCGACGTGCGGGCCGGAGGCGACGCCCACCAGGCCCTCGGCGGCCACGCGGCCGGACTTCTTCGCCGCGGCGGAGAGGCCCTTCTTGCGCAGCCAGTCGATCGCGGCCTCCATGTCGCCGGCCGCCTCCACCAGCGCCTTCTTGCAATCCATCATGCCCGCGCCGGTCTTCTCGCGCAGGTCGCGGACCATCGCCGCAGTGATCTCGGCCATCGGAGTGCTCCGTGGTTGCCAGTTGAAAAGGGAACCGGGGCCGCGCGGCCCCGGGGGGTCTCAGGCCTGGGCCTGCACCTCGACCGGCGCGTCCGGCAGGGCCTCGGGCAGCGCTTCCGGCGCCAGCTCCTCGGCCGCGCCGACATCGACGCCCGACGCCTGCATCTCGGCCGAGATGCCGTCCAGAACGGCGG
>JAIYCD010000080.1 GCA_027488195.1 Acetobacteraceae bacterium
CAGCGCGAGGGGCTGGAGGTGCTGGCCGGCCTGAAGCCCCGCCTGCTGAGCGATGCCGAGGCGCTGCCCGGCGCGCGCATCCTGGAAGGCCATTTCACCACGGTGCAGCAGGCCATCGGCACGGCGCGGGGGAATGTCGCGGCAGCCGCCTGGCTGCGTGATTTCGTCGAGGAAGCCAAGGCCAGCGGCCTGGTCGCTTCGCTCATCGCGAAGCATCAGGTGCGCGGGCTCTCCGTGGCGCGTTAGGCGATCCCGAGCCGCGCATCCCGCCGGCGCAGCAGCGCCACGATGGGCAGGGCCAGCAGGACCATCCAGGCCTTTCCGATCACCTGGCCCGCCAGGTAGTCCAGGCTGCCAAAGGCGAGCCAGAGGAAGATCACGCTGTCCACCAGCAGCCCCACCACGGAGGAGGCGGCGACGGCCAGCACCAGCCCGCGCTTCTGCAGCGGCGTATAGATGCCGAGGTCCACCAGCTCCGAGAGCAGGAAGGCGACGGTGGAGGCGATGACGAGCGCCGGCGGCGCGATCCAGGCCGAGAGCACCGCCCCCAGGGCAATCGCCCCCAGCGCCCAGTTCACGCCCAGCCGCCGCTGCACCAGGTCCCGCAGCACCAGGGCCAGGCCGATCATCAGCACGCCCGAGGGCGCCATGATGCCTGGCGCCACCGGGATCAGGCAGGGGCCGTTGGGCACGCAGAAGGTGCCGGCATTGCCGATCAGCCAATTGGCCGCGGGGATGCAGAGCGCGAAGGCGAGGAGGAAGGCCAGGCCTTCAATTCGGGTGCGGGTCATCATGCGCGCTCGCATAGGCTGCCCAGCCCTTGGCGCGCAAGTCGCAAGCGGGGCATTCGCCGCAGCCATGGCCCCAAGGGTGCAGGGTTGCGCGCTCGCCCTTGTAGCAGGAATGGCTTTCGACGCGGATGATCTCCACCAGGGCTGGCCCGCCCAGCCGTTCCGCAAGGCGCCAGGTCGCGGCCTTGTCGCGCCACATCAGCGGCGTGTGCAGCACGAGGCGGGTGTTCATGCCGAGGTTGATGGCCGCTTGCAGCGCCTTGATCGTGTCGTCCCGGCAATCGGGGTAGCCGGAGTAATCCGTCTCGCACATGCCGGCGACGATGTGCCTGAGGCCGCGGCGATAGGCGAGTGCTGCGGCGAAGGTCAGGAAGATCAGGTTGCGGCCGGGGACGAAGGTGTTGGGCAAGCCATCCTCCCGGAGCGCGATCTCGGCATCGCGGGTAAGGGCCGTCTCGCTGAGGGCGCCCAGCACGCCCAGATCCAGCGTATGGTCCGGGCCGAGGCGGGGCGCTGCCATGCCCGCGCGCAGGGCGGCGCGGCAGGTGAGTTCGACGGCGTGGCGCTGGCGGTAGTCGAAGCCGAGGGTTTCCACGTGCTCAAAGCGGTCCAGCGCCCAGGCGAGGCAGGTGGCCGAATCCTGGCCGCCGGAAAACAGGACAAGCGCGCCGTCGCTCATGCGGTGAGTTGCTCCATGGCCCAGGCGGCGGCATCGGCCACCGCGGGGTCGGCATCCTCGCACAGCGCGCGGGCCGCGGGCAGCAGGGCAGTATCGCCGCTGTTGCCGATGGCGATGAGGACGTTGCGGATGAAGCGGTTGCGGCCGATCCGCTTGATCGGCGAGCCGGCGAAGCGGGCGCGGAAGGCGGCGTCGTCCAGGAGCGCAAGCTCCGCCAGTTTCGGCGCCACTTCGCCGCGGGGCGCGAACTGCATTTCGGCCGAGGCCTGGGCGAATTTGTTCCACGGGCAGACGGCCAGGCAGTCATCGCAGCCATAGATGCGATTGCCCATGGCGCGGCGGAACTCGTGCGGGATGGGGCCGTGATGCTCGATCGTCAGGTAGGAGATGCAGCGCCGCGCATCCAGCCGATAGGGGGCGGGGAAGGCGGCGGTGGGGCAGGCATCGAGGCAGGCGCGGCAGCTGCCGCAATGATCGGATTCGGGGGCGTCCGGTTCCAAAGCCAGGGTCGTGTAGATCTCGCCCAGGAAGAGCCAGGAGCCATGGCTGCGGCTGACCAGATTGGTGTGCTTGCCCTGCCAGCCGAGGCCCGCCTGAGCGGCAAGCGGCTTTTCCATCACGGGGGCCGTGTCCACGAAGACCTTGAGCGCGCTGCCCTTGAAATGGCGCGCCATCCATTGGCCGAGCGCCTTGAGCCGCTTCTTCACCACGTCGTGATAATCGCGCCCCTGGGCATAGGCGCTGATGGTCGCGCGATCGCGCTGCTCCAGGCTCGCCAGAGGGTCGTAATCCGGGCCGTAGTTCAGGCCGAGGGCGATGACGCTGACGGCCTCAGGCCAGAGGGCGCGGGGCTGGGCGCGCTGCTCGCGCCGCGTCTCCATCCAACCCATGCCGCCATGGGCCCCGGATTCGAGAAAGGCGTCGAGCCGCGTGCGGGTGGCTTCGGGCAGGACGGCTTCGGTGAATCGGATGGCGTCGAAGCCGAGCGCGAGCGCTTCGGCCTGGATGGACGCCTTGGGGCTCACCCCTTGGGCAGGATGGCCGTGGCCTCGATCTCGACCTTGGCCTCCTCCTCCACCAGGGCGACCACCTGCACCAGCGTCATCGCCGGGAAGTGGCGGCCCATCACGGCGCGATAGGCGGGGCCGAGTTCGGCCAGGCTCGCGCGGTATTCGCCGATATCGGTCACGAACCAGGTGAGGCGGGCGATGTGCTCGGGCTTGCCGCCGGCTTCGGCCAGCACGGCTGCGATATTGGACAGCGCCTGGCGCACCTGGGGCACGAAGCCCTCGGCGAAGCGGCCGGCCGCATCCCAGCCGATCTGGCCGCCGATGATGACGAGGCGCCCTTCGCCCATCAGGCCGTTCGCGTAGCCGCGGGGGGCGGGCCAGCCCTTGGGTTGCAGGTTCGTGAGGCTCATGGCGCAAGGCTTTCGCAGGCGGCGGCGTAGCGCGCAAGGGCGGCGCGCAGATCGTCGGGGATCGGCTTGGGGCGGGCGGTGTCGAGGTCCGTCGTCGCGTTCACGAAGCGGAAGCGGACCAGCTCCGTCTCGCCCTTGTGGGCGTGCAGCGTGGTGGCATAGGAGGCGCCGCCGATGCGGGTGATCAGCGGCGTGAAGACCACGTGATCCCCCATGCGACCGGGCGCGAACCAATCGGCCTCGGCATGGACGAAGCCGGTGCCGGTGCGGCGCTCGCCATGGATGTGGTGGAAATCGAGCTGGAGGGTGAGTTCGAAGAAATCCTCGATGGCGGCGTTGGCGAGCGTGAACCAGGCGCCGAAGAAGGCGATGCCGGCGGGGTCGCAATCGGAGAAGCGGATGCGGCCGGGGATGCGCGCGGCGGCGGCGGGCAGGGCCGAGGCGGGGAGGGGCGTGGGGCGGATCATGTTTCCAGGCCCAACTCTAGGTCACTCAGCATATCGGGACAAAAGCCGTCCAGCCCACGTTCTGCGACAATTGGCTTCCCCCAAATGGAGCGCCGCTGCTCAGGCGGAAAACCCCAAAATGCATCTACGGCGTCTGCAGTTCCGAATTGCCGACGGAGATCGTCACGGCTGACGATCCGCGCCAGAATCGAGCGGGCAAGATATTCAACCAGATGTTCGTCTCGTCTTAAGCCAATGCGGCAATCTCGCGTTCGGTCAGAAAGGATTTCATGTTCGCGCAGGTGCTCCACGGCCCCGCGTCGGTCATAGATTCGTTTGAACAGTGCGTCGTCCTCCGTGCTGGCAAGTTCCTTCATTCGCCTTGCGAAGTTCGCCCCAGTTCCGCCCTGGTGTGGTGGCTTCGTTATGCCTTCAAGCGTCCGGACATAGTGGTGAAGCCGCTCCAATCCGTCTTGCTCACATCGCGCTTGATGGTACAGGCCGAGACTGCGGTCGAGGCGCCAAAGTCGGTTAGGCGCTTGCCCTAGCAACTCCTCAGCCAGATCGCTGGCATGAATCAGGTGGCAGGGCTCCAACCCGGATGCCAGTTCAGCGGGCTCGTCAACAGGACACATCAAGGTTTTCGCTTGGCGGATCTGTGAGTCGTCGGAAGTGCGATATCCGATCAGCATCTGGGGAGGTGAAAATGCCACAAAGCACTTGGCGAGTAGCAAACCGAAGAACGCATGATTTGCAATCCGCGCTACCTCCTGGCTCTCGTGATCAAGCACGCTTGGTGTTTCCGATGGGAGCACGGCTTCGATGGCTAGGTTGCACTCGCTAAGCTGCTCTACCCGAATCGTCCCAAGCCATTTGGCCCAATCGTCTTGCAGTTTGAAGTCGCTAGGTGGTCCAATTGAAAAGGTCGATCGAGCGAGCTTTTCTGTTACTGCATCCGAGACATGCGTGTGCAACAGCAACAACGCAAACTTCTCTCCCCGCACCGCGCGAGTTGCCTTGCGAAGGGCTATCGCGGTTGACATCGGCTCAAGCACCCTGCCTGAGTGCGAAGCGTTGCAGCTTGCCCGTGCCGGTGCGGGGCAGGCTCTGCGCGAAGATCACGCGGCGGGGGTACTTATATGGCGCGATCTCGGCCTTCACATGATCCTGCAGGGCCTTGGCCATGGCGTCATCCGGCGTGAAGCCCGCATGCAGGACGACATGCGCCGTGACCACCATGCCGCGCTCGGGATCGGGCGTGCCCACCACGCCACATTCGCGCACGGCCGGGTGCGCCAGCAGGGCGGCCTCCACCTCCGGGCCCGCGATGTTGTAGCCGGAGGAGATGATCATGTCGTCGCTGCGGGCCTGGTACCAGAAATAGCCGTCCTCATCCTGGATGTAGGTGTCGCCGGTGATGTTCCAGCCATCCTGGACATATTTGCGCTGGCGTGGATCGGCGAGGTAGCGGCAGCCGGTGGGGCCGCGCACGGCCAGCCGCCCGGGCGTGCCGCGCGGGACTTCCTGCCCCGCCTCATCCAGCACGCGCGCCTCATAGCCGGGGACGACGAGGCCGGTGCTGCCGGGGCGGATCTTCTCCTCGGGGGCGGCGATGAAGATGTGCAGCATCTCGGTGGCGCCGATGCCGTCCATGAGCTTAAGGCCGGTCTTCTCCTGCCAGAGGTCGAAGATGGGTTTGGGCAGCGCCTCGCCGGCCGAGACGCATTTGCGCAAGGAGGTGATGTCATGGCGCGCCACATGCGCCGCCATGGCGCGATAGGCGGTGGGGGCGGTGAAGCAGATGGTGGCGCGGTGGGCTGCGATGGCCGGCAGCAGATCCTCGGGGCTTGCGCGTTCCAGCAGGATGGCGGTCGCCCCCACGCGGAAGGGGAAGAGCACGAGGCCACCCAGGCCGAAGGTGAAGGCGAGAGGCGGCGAGCCGATGAAGCGGTCTTCGGGGTTGGGCTTCAGCACCTGGGCGGAATAGGCGTCACAGATGGCCAGCATGTCCCGGTGGAAATGCATGGTGCCCTTGGGCTCGCCCGTGGTGCCGGAGGTGAAGCCGATCAGGCAGGTCTCGTCGGCCGCGCTGTCGTAGGCGGTGAATTCGGGGCTGGCGGCGGCGCAGCGGGCCTCCAGCGCGCCATCGCCCCAGGTGAGGATGTGGCGGAGGTCCGGGGCCTCGGCGCGCTTCAGCTCCTCGACCAGCCGGGCGTCGCAGAGCGCATGCGTGACGCGCGCCTTGCGGGCGATCTCACCGATCTCCTTCGCGCGCAGCAAGGGCATGGTGGCGACGACGATCGCGCCCGCCTTCAGCACGGCGAAATAGGCGGCGACCATCCAGGCATTGTTGGCTGAGCGCAGCAGAACGCGATTGCCGGGAACGAGGCCCAGCTCGCCCACCAGCACATTGGCGATGCGGTTCACACGGGCGGCGAGCTCCGCATAGGTCAGCGTCTCGGCGGGGGTGACGATCGCGGGATCGTCGGCGCGGCTGGCGAGGTTGCGGTCCAACAGTGCCGTCGCGCAGTTCAACCTTGCGGGGTAAGGCAGCAGGCGGAATTCCGGCCATTCGGCGCGGGGTGGGAGGTTCTCCGCGGCGAAGTGGTCCATCACATCCTCTCCCGCTCGGCACGCGCGATGATCACGCGCTGGATTTCGGACGCGCCCTCATAGACGCGCAACGCGCGCACCTCGCGCGTCAGCAATTCCGGCGCGGAATCCGTGACGACGCCGAGGCCGCCATGCAGCTGCGCGCAGGCATCGGCGATGCGGCCCGCGGCTTCGGTCGCGTGCAGCTTGGCCATGCTGGCCTCGCGGGACACACGCGGCGTGCCCTGATCCTTGAGCCAGGCGGCGCGATACACCAGGAGGGCGGCGGATTCCACATCGAGCGCGGCATTCGCGATGGCGGCCTGGGTCATCTGCTGGTCGAAGAGGGGCGCGCCGAACAGCTTGCGCGTGGTGGCGCGGTGCAGCAGCAGGTCGAGGCCACGCCGCGCGAAGCCCAGGGCGGCAGCGCCCACGGTGGCGCGGAAGACGTCCAGCGTCGCCATCGCGATCTTGAAGCCTTCGCCCGGCGCGCCGATGCGATGGGCATCGGGCACGCGCAGATCCTCGAAGCGCAGCCGTGCCAGCGGGTGGGGCGCCGAGACCTGGATGCGCTCGGCCGTCACCAGCCCCGGCGCATCACCCGGCACCCAGAAGGCGGTGAGGCCGCGGGCCCCGGGTGCCTCGCCCGTGCGGGCGAAGACGACATGGCTGCCGGCGATGCCGCCATTGCTGATCCAGGTCTTCTCGCCGTTGATGCGCCAATGGGCATTGCCGTCGCGCGTCGCGGTCGTGGCGAGTGCGGCGACATCGCTGCCGGCCTCGGGCTCCGAGAGGGCGAAGGCTGCGAGGGTGGTGCCGGCGCGCACGCCAGGCAGGACCTGGGCGCGCAATCCGGAACTGCCGAAGAGCGTGATCGGCCCGGTGCCGAGCCCTTGCATGGCGAAGGAGAAATCCGCGAGGCCCGAATGCCGCGCCAGGATCTCGCGCGCGAGGCACAGGCTGCGCACATCCAGCGCGCCGGATTCGGGAACGGCCATGCGCAGCAGGCCCGACTCGCCCAAGGCACGGGCCAGGGCGCGCGTGCTGCCATCGGCGTCGTGATGGTTGGTCAGGCGCTCCGCGTGCTGCGCTGCCCAGGCTTCGACCTCGGCCGCGAAGTCGCGGTGGCGCGGCTCGAAGAAGGGCCAGTCGAGGAAGCTCGTATCGGCCATCAGTCGCCCTGGAACACGGGCGTCTGCTTCGCCGCAAACGCCTCATAGGCGCGGCGGAAATCCTGCGTGGTCATGCAGAGCGCCTGCGCCACCGCCTCCGCCTCGATCGCCTGTTCCACGCCCATCGCCCATTCCATCGCGAGCATCCGCTTGGTCATGCCATGCGCGAAGCCGGGGCCGGCTGCGATTTCGGCGGCCAGCGCGTTGGCGTCGTCCATCAGCGTCTCGGTGATGCGGTTGAAGAAGCCCCAGCGTTCGCCTTCCTCCGCGCGCATGGCGCGGCCAGTGAAGAGCAACTCGCTGGCCCGCCCCTGGCCGATGAGGCGCGGCAGGATGGCGCAGGCGCCCATGTCGCAGCCGGCCAGGCCCACGCGGTTGAACAGGAAAGCGACCCGTGCGCGGGGGGTGGCGAGGCGGATGTCGCTCGCCATCGCGATGATGGCGCCAGCGCCGGCCGCCACGCCATCCACGGCGGCGATGACGGGCTGCGGGCAGGCGCGCATGGCCTTGACCAACTCGCCCGTCATCGCGGTGAACTGCATCAGCCCCTTGGTGTCGCGCTCGAGAAGCGGGCCGATGATCTCATGCACATCCCCGCCTGAGCAGAAATTGCCGCCAGCGCCGGTGACGATGAAGACCTTCGCCGCGTCATCCTGCGCACCCGCGCGGAAAATGGCGGAGAGCTCGGCATAGCTCTCGAAGGTGAGCGGGTTCTTCCGCTCGGGGCGGTTGAGCGTGAGGGTGATGACGCCCGCCGCCTCGCTGAGTTGCAGATGCTGCGGCTGATAGCGGGCGAGGGGGGTCATGGCGTGTCGAGGCTCTCGCGGATGGAGGATTTGGCCCGGCCGAGGAGGCTGTGCAGCCCGGCGCGTTCGGCTTCGGTGAGCTGGCCCAGGAGTTCGGCGATCCAGGCTTCATGGGCCCGCGATTGCCGGGCGAATTCGCGGGCGCCCTTGGCGGTCAGGCGCAGGCGGAAGGCGCGGCGATCCTCGGCATCCAGGCGGCGTTCGATCAGGCCCTCGGCCTCCAGCCGCGTGGCGAGGCCGGTCACATTGCCGTTGCTGACCATCATCCGGCGCGAGACATCGCCCAGCGTCAGCCCCTCGCCATCACGGTCCAGCGCGGCGAGGAGGTCGAAGCGGGGGAGGGTGGTGTTGAATTCCTCACGCAGGCGGCGGCGGATCTCGGTCTCGATCAGCGTCGCGCAGGTGAGCAGGCGGAGCCAGAGGCGCAGGGAATCCTTGGTGCCGGGCGGCGCGTCGGCCAGTTGCGTCTCGGCATCCATCAGATTTCGCCGCCGCTGACGGGAAGTGCGGCGCCATGGATGCCTTGGGCGGCGTCGGTGCAGAGGAAGACGGTGAGGGCCGCGATTTCCTCGGGCTGCAGCAGGCGCCCCTGCGGGCTGTGCTTGGCCAGTTCCGCACGGGCGGCGGCGTCATCCAGGCCGGTCTTGGCCCCGATGCGGGCGATGCTCTCGGCCAGCAGTGGCGTCTCGGTGAAGCCGGGGCAGATGGCGTTCACGGTGACGCCCCTGGCCGCGACCTCGAGTGCCAATGCGCGTGTGAAGCCGAGCAAGGCGTGCTTGGCGGCCACATAGGGCACCACATAGGCGTAGCCCTTGAGCGCCGCGGTGGAGGCGATGTTGATGATCCGCCCATGGCCGCCGGCCAGCATGCCGGGCAGTGCCACGCGGGTCAGCGCGACGGCGGACATCAGGTTGGCGTCCAGTGCGGCGCGGAAATCGGCGTCGGTGGTCTTGAGAAAGGGCGCGCTCACGGCGGCCCCCGCGGCGTTCACCAGGATGGTCACCGGTGGCAGCGCCGCCGGCGCTGTCGCATCACCCACCAGCGCCGCATCGGCCTCGCCCCGCGCGACGGCGGCCTCCAGCGGCCCGGCGCGGCGGCCCAGGATGGTCACATGGGCACCCGCCGCCTTCAGCGCGCGGGCACAGGCGAGGCCGATGCCCGTACCCCCGCCGCTCACCAGCGCAAACCGTCCTGCCAACTCCCGCATATTTGAAGCTTAAAGCATTGCGGGATGGCTTCCATCAAGCATATTTTGGCGATGCAGCCTCATGGAGTGACAGATGCGCATCGCGGTGATCGGCGGCGGCCCCGCCGGCCTATACTTCGCCATCCTGATGAAGCGCGACCGCCCCATGGCCGAGATCACGGTCGTCGAGCGCAACCAGGCGGATGACACCTTCGGCTTCGGCGTGGTGTTCTCGGACGCGACGCTGGATGCCTTCCGCGATGCGGATGAGCCCTCCTACCGCGCCATCGTGGAAAGCTTCGCCTATTGGGATGACATCGCGATCATCGCGCGAGGGGCTGAGCACCGGGTGGGGGGGAACGGTTTCTGCGGCTGTTCGCGCCGCACCCTGCTGACGCTGCTCCAGGCGCGCGCGCGGGAATTGGGCGTGGTGCTGGAATTCCGCCGCGAGGTGAGCCCCGAGGATTTCCCGGACGCCGATCTCATCATCGCGGCCGATGGGGTGAACAGCGCCATCCGGACCCGTCACGCCGATCACTTCCAGCCGGAGGTGGATCTTCGCCCCAATCGCTTCGCCTGGATGGGCAGCACCCGGCCGCTCGATGCCTTCAGTTTCTTCTTCCAGGAGCGGCCAGCGGGCATCTTCATCGCCCATGCCTACCAGTATGAGGCGGGTGCGAGCACATGGGTGCTGGAGACCGACCCCGAGACCTTCGCCCGCGCCGGCCTCGGCCAGATGAATGAGGCGGAGAGCGCGGCCTATCTGGAGGACGTGTTTGCCGAGGCGCTGCAAGGCCACAAGCTCATCACCAACCGCAGCACCTGGCGTCAATTCCCGATGATCCGCTGCACGCGCTGGGTGAAGGACAACATGGTTCTGCTGGGCGATGCCAAGGCGTCCGCGCATTTCTCCATCGGCTCCGGCACCAAGCTCGCGATGGAGGACGCGATCGCGCTGCATGCCGCCTTCATGGCCGGCGGCGACGTCGCGGCCTGCCTGCATCGCTTCGAGACGGGGCGGCGCGAGGAGGTGGAGAAGATCCAGCACGCGGCGGACGTCTCGCTCGTCTGGTTCGAGCATGTGAAGCGCTTCTGGAACTTCCATCCGGCCCGCTTCGCCTTTGGCGTGATGACGCGCAGCAAGGCCATCACCTGGGACAACCTGCTGCTGCGGGCGCCCGAATTCGTGGCCGAGGTGCAGGATGTGGTGGCGGCGGAAGCGCCTGGCGGCGATGCGCGCAACCCGCCGATGTTCCAGCCCTTCCAGCTGCGCGGCATGAGCCTGCCCAACCGCGTCGTCGTCTCGCCCATGTGCCTCTATTCGGCCGAGGATGGCGTGCCGAACGACTTCCACCTCATCCATTACGGCGCGCGCGCCATGGGGGGTGCGGGGCTGGTCTTCACGGAGATGACCTGCCCGGCGCCGGATGCCCGCATCACGCCGGGCTGCGCCGGCCTTTGGAACGAATCGCAGCAGGCGGCCTGGACGCGCATCGTCGGCAATGCCCATGCGGCGGGGGCGAAGATGTGCCTCCAGCTCGGCCATGCCGGGCGAAAGGGGGCGACGAAGCTCATGTGGGACGGCATGGACCAGCCGCTGGAATCCGGCGCCTGGCCCATCCTCTCGGCCAGCGCCATTCCCTACCACCCACACAGCCAAGTGCCGCGCTCGATGGACCGCGCGGATATGGACCGCGTGAAAGCGGAGTTCCTGGCCGCCGCCGAACGCGCCATCGCCTGCGGCTTCGACATGCTGGAGCTGCATTGCGCCCATGGCTATCTGCTGGGCAGCTTCCTCTCGCCGCTGACCAACCGCCGCGAGGATGAATATGGCGGCAGCGTCGGGAATCGCCTGCGCTATCCGCTCGAGGTCTTCTCCGCCATGCGGGCCATCTGGCCGGCCGATCGCCCCATGTCGGTGCGCGTCTCGGCGACCGACTGGGCCGAGGGCGGCATTACCGATGAGGACATGCTGGCCATCGCTGGCGCCTTCCGCGATGCAGGCTGTGACCTGCTCGACGTCTCCACCGGCCAGACCGTGGCCGACGCCCAGCCCATGTATGGCCGCATGTTCCAGCTCCCCTGGGCCGACATGCTCCGCAATGAGGCGGGCATCGCGGTGATGTGCGTGGGCTCCATCACCACGGCCGATCAGGTGAACACCATCATCGCGGCCGGGCGGGCCGATCTCGTGGCGCTGGCCCGGCCGCATCTGACGGACCCTTCCTTCACGCTGCACGCTGCCGCAGAATACGGCGCGCGGGGCGTGAACACGCCGGTGCAATATGGCTGGGGCAAGGATGCGCTGTATCGCAATGCGAAGCGCGCACGGGAGGATCTGATGGAACTGCGCCGCAAAGCGAAGCCCGCGAGCCATGCGCCCCGTGGTTGATCATCGCCGCCACCGCAAGCCGGCACCGCCCGCGCCCATCCTCATCGCCGGCGGCGGCATTGGCGGGCTGACGCTGGCGCTCTCGCTGCATGAGCGCGGCATTCCCTGCATCGTGCTGGAAGCGGCGAAGGAGGTGCGGCAGCTCGGCGTCGGCATCAATACGTTGACCAATGCCATCCGCGAGCTGGCCGCGCTGGGCCTGCTGCCGGCGCTCGATGCCATCGCCATCCGCACGCGGGAGCTGCGCTACCTCGACCGCTTCGGCAACCGCATCTGGACCGAGGCGCGCGGCCTGCATGCGGGGCATGATTCGCCGCAGCTCTCCATCCATCGCGGCCGCATGCATGGCGTGCTGTGGCAGGCGGCGATGGAGCGGCTCGGCTCGCAGGTGGTGCGGACGAACATGCGCCTGGTGGGCTTCGCGCAATCCGGCAGCAGCGTCACCGCCAATTTCGCCGATGGCTCCAGCATCCGCGGCTCCGCGCTGATCGGTGCCGATGGCATCCATTCCATGCTGCGCGCGGCCCTGCACCCGAATGACCCCGGCATCCGCTGGAACGGCATCCAGATGTGGCGCGGCGCCATCGAGTGGCCGGCCTATGAGACGGGCGATGTCATGTTCGTCGCCGGCGACATGAAGGAGAAGCTGGTCTTCTACCCGATCGGGCATGGCAGCACGCCCGCGACCCGCCTCACCAACTGGGTCATCTGCGCGCAGATCGGCGATGCCACGCGCCCGCCGCCGCGCCGCGAGGATTGGGCGCGGCCCGGGCTGCTGGAAGAGGTGCTGCCGCATGTTCAGCGCTTCCGCGTACCGGGGCTGGATGTGG
Source organism: Acetobacteraceae bacterium (assembly GCA_027488195.1). Classification (GTDB taxonomy): domain Bacteria; phylum Pseudomonadota; class Alphaproteobacteria; order Acetobacterales; family Acetobacteraceae; genus Roseococcus. The sequence continues at coordinate 12,315 of JAIYCD010000080.1, forward strand.
AGTCCATGGTCCGCGCCACGCCCGAATTCTTCGAATACCCGATGTGCGACCGCGACCCGCTGCCCTTCTGGACGCAGGGCCGTGTGACGCTGCTGGGCGATGCCGCCCATGCCATGTACCCCACGGGCTCCAACGGCGCCTCGCAGGCCATCATTGATGCGCGCCTGCTGGCGCGGTTGCTGGCCGAGCGGCCGGTGGAGGAAGCGCTCCAGGCCTATGAGGCCGAACGCCTGCCGGCGACGCGGGAGATCGCGCTCTCCAACCGCAAGGGCGGACCGGAGCGGGTTGTGGATGTGGTGAGCGAACGCGCACCGGATGGCTTCACCGACCTCAACGCGGTGATCGCGCATGAGGAACTCGCGGCGATTGCCCGCGGCTATGCGAAGCTGGCGGGGATGGTGCGATGAGGATCGATGTCACGCGCGCGGGCGATGTGCGGCATGTCACCGTCGCCAATCACGGCAAGCTGAACACGCTGAACTCGGAGCTGCTGCTGCAACTGGGCGCCGCCTTCGACGTGGAGGATGACATCCGCGCGGTGGTCCTGACGGGCGAGGGCCCGCGTGCCTTCATCGGCGGCGCCGATATCCGCGAGATGGGCGCTGTCGAGACACCCGCCCAGGGTCAGGCCTTCATCGAGCGCGTGCATGGCGCCTGCGCTGCCATCCGCGCCTGCCGCGTTCCGGTCATCGCGCGCATCCAGGGCTGGTGCCTGGGCGCGGGCCTCGAAATCGCTGCCGCCTGTGACCTGCGCATCGCGGCCGATGTCGCGAAATTCGGCATGCCGGAAGTGCGCGTGGGCATTCCCTCGGTGGTCGAGGCGGCGCTGCTGCCGGGGCTGATCGGCTGGGGCCGCACCCGCCGCCTGCTGCTGCTGGCCGAGACGCTGGATGCCGCCACCATGGAAGCCTGGGGTTTTCTCGAGCGGGTGGTTGCCACCGAATCCCTCGACCCGGCGGTGGAGGAATGGATCGCGCTGCTGCGTGAGGCCGGGCCCGTCGCCATCGCCAACCAGAAGGCGCTGATCCGCGCCTGGGAGGATCTGCCGCTCAGCCAGGCGATCGCGGCCGGCATCCCGGCCTTCGCGAAATCCTGGGAGACCGCGGAGCCCAGCGCGATGATGGGGCATTTCCTGAACCGCCGGCGCTAGCCGCGCGATTCATTCCGTGCGCTATCCGCGCATGCACTCCGTGCGCTATCCGCGCATGCACTCCGTGCGCTATCCGCGCAACGCCTTGATCTGCGCCGGGTAGCTGGACGGGTCGGTCCGCACGTCGATGAGCCGCGGGCCGGGGGAGGCCATCGCCTCGGCCAGCGCCGCGTCCAGCCCACGCGCGTCGGCTGCGTGCCAGGCGCGGCCGCCCATACCGCGCATCACCGTCGCGAAATCCACCATTGGCCAATCCAGCGCGCCATCAGGCAGGTCGCGCTCCCCCTTCTTGATGTCGATCAGCGATAGCGTGGCGTCGTTGAACACCACCACCGTCATGTTCACCCCCATGGCCGCCGCGGTGGCAAGTTCGCCGATCGCCATGAGCAGGCCCCCATCGCCGGTGAAGGCGACCGCGCCGCGAACAGGGTCGTGCCAGGCGGCCGCGATGGCGGCGGGCAGCGCATAGCCCATGGTGGCGAGGCCGTTGGAGATCAGCAGGTCTCCCGGCCGCTCGGCCTGCCAGAAGGTCGTGGCGGGAAACATGTGCGCGCCCGCATCCACGCTCACGCGCGGGTCCTGGCCCAGGCGCCGGCAGGCATCCTGCGTGACGCGCACGATGTCGGAGGGCGCCATGCCGCGATTGCCGCCGGGCGCGTTCTCGAGCACCGCGAGCCACGCGGCGCGCAGCGCGGCCACCTGCCCCTCGGGCCAGGGCCGGCGCGCCGCGTCCTCGGCGAGTGCCGCCGCCGCGATCTCCCAGGCCCCGATGATGCAAAGCTCGGGCTTGCGGTATTCCATCTCCCGCGCGCAGCAGGCGAGGTCGAGGATGGGGGCGCTGTAGCGCCAGGGCTGGCCCACGAATTCCACGGGATCGGCGCCGATCAGCAGGATCAGGTCCGCCTCGCGCAGCAGCGGCGCCTCCGCCTCGCCGCCGGTGAAGACGCCCCCGAAGAGGGGGTGGCTGTCGGGCAGCACGCCCTTGGCCTTGTAGGTGACGAGGCCGGGGCAGCCCAGCGCCTCGATCAGACGGCGCGTGGCGGCGGCGCGCGAGGGCTCGGTCGCCTCCAGGCCGATGATCAGGGCGGGGCGTTGGGCCTCCGCCAGCATCCGCCGCGCCTCCGCGATCGCACCGAGGGAGGGGGCGGCCAGCGCGGGCGCTGCGAATGGGGCGCCAGGCGCGGCCGGCGCGCGCGCCGCATCGCCGGCCAGCGCCAGGTAGCCGGGACCACGCGGCGCAGTGAGGGCGGCCGCCAGGATGCGCGGCGCCTCGGTGGCACCCACGCCACGGGCGCGCGTGACGGGCGCCATCATCGCCGCCTGGTCGAAGAGCTGGTGCGTGACGTAGCGGCTCTCCCGCGCCGCGAAGCCATCCGCCACCAGGATCACGGGCGCCCGTTCCAGCGACGCATTGGCCATGCCGTTGGCGGCGTTGGAAACGCCCGGGCCGCGTGTGGTCAGCAGACCGACCGGCTTGTGCGTCAGCTCGGCCAGGGCCGAGGCCATGATGCCCGCGCCGTTTTCGGTCCGCGCCAGCACGAAGGGGATGCCATGCGCCTTGGCGGCGGCCATGAGGTCGAGGCTGGAGCCGCCGCCAGGAACACCGAAGATGGCGGGCATCCCGGCCGCCGCGAAGCTGCGCAGCATCGCCTCGGCGCCCGTGGTCAATTGCGGCTGGTCGTCCATGTGATTCTCCCTGTGTCTCGCAGCATAGGCGTTGGGCCGTCCGCGCCAAGCTGCCCGAGACTTGAGCAAAGCCGCGCGCCACGCCGCGCAAACCACGCTGGGCTGGCTTGTGCCCCGCGCCGGGCTGCGGCAATGCTCATGCCATCTGCAAGGATCGGGTTGCATGACGAGCCAAGCCTTTGACGAAATGGGATCGGGCCAGTCCCTTCACCCGGCCTATGCCGCCATCGCCGCCTGGCTCCGCGATACCCCGCGCGCCGACCTGATGGCCAAGCGCGCAGAGGCCGAGGTGCTGTTCCGCCGCGTCGGCATCACCTTCGCCGTCTATGGCGAGGGCGGCGACCCTGAGCGGCTGATCCCCTTCGACATCATCCCCCGCATCCTGGCCCGCACGGAGTGGGAGACGCTCTCGGCCGGCCTCACCCAGCGGGTGCGCGCGCTCAACGCCTTTCTGGGCGACATCTACGGCAAGCAGGAGATCATCCGCGCCGGGCGCATCCCCGCCCACCTGATCCAGGGCAATGAGCAGTTCCGCCCGGAGATGCGGGGCTTCTTTCCACCTGGCGGCATCTACACCCACATCGCGGGTATCGACCTGGTCCGCACTGGGCCGGACCAGTTCTACGTGCTGGAGGACAATGCCCGGACGCCCTCTGGCGTCTCCTACATGCTGGAGAACCGGGAGGCGATGCTGCGCCTGTTTCCGCGCTTGATGGCACGGCACCGCATCGCGCCCGTGAACCGCTACCCCGAGGATTTGCTGGCCACGCTGAAGGCCGCCGCCCCCGAGCGCGCAGGGCCCGACCCGACGGTCGTGATCCTCACCCCCGGCTCCTTCAACAGCGCCTATTATGAGCACTGCTTCCTGGCCGATGAAATGGGCGTCGAAGTGCTGGAGGGCCCGGACCTCTTTGTCGAGGACGACATCGTCTACATGCGCACCACAGCGGGCGCGAAGCGCGTGGACGTGATCTACCGCCGCATTGACGATGACTACCTGGACCCCAAGGCCTTCCGGCCCGACAGTATGCTGGGCGTGCCTGGGCTGATTTCCGCCTATCGCGCGGGCAATGTGGCGTTGTGCAACGCGCCGGGCTGCGGCATCGCCGATGACAAGGCGATCTACCCCTATGTGCCAGCGATGATCCGATTCTATCTGGGTGAGGAACCGCGCCTGGCCAATGTGCCCACGCTGCTCTGCGAGCGCGACGATGACCGCAAGCAGGTGCTGGCCAGTCTGGACAAGCTGGTCGTGAAGCTGGCTCAGGGTTCCGGTGGCTATGGCATGCTGATCGGCCCGCACGCGACCCAGGCCGAGCGGGATGAATTCGCGGCGCGCATCCGCGCCCGGCCGCAGGACTATATCGCGCAGCCGACGCTGGCGCTCTCCACCGTGCCAACGCTGGTGGAGGCGGGCATCGCGCCCCGCCATGTCGATCTGCGGCCCTTCGTGCTCAGCACCAAGGATGCCGTGCGCATTGTCCCCGGCGGGCTGACGCGGGTCGCGCTCCGGGATGGCTCGCTCGTGGTCAATTCGAGCCAGGGCGGCGGCACAAAGGACACCTGGGTGCTGGAGGCGGATCCGGTGCCCAGCCCATCGCAATCACAATCACAGTCCATGGGTGGGGGTGCCGCCGGATGCTGAGCCGCACCGCCGACAGCCTCTTCTGGCTGGGCCGCTACACGGAGCGCGCGGCCAATGTCGCGCGCGGCCTTTCCGTCGCCTCGCGCATGGCGGGTCTGAGTGCCGCGCTCAACGCCGATGGCGACGAGTGGCGCGCCCTGCTGGTCGCCACCGGCTGCGAGCCCGGCTTCTTCGAGAAGCACGAGACCGCGACCGAGGAAGCGGTGATCGACTTTCTGGTGCGCGACCCGGACAACCCCTCGGGCATCATCTCCTGCTTCGCGGCCGCACGGCACAATGCGCGCACGGTGCGCACCGCGCTGACGGTGGACATGTGGAGTGCGATGTCGGACAGCTGGAACCGCCTGCGCCGCATCGGCCCCGAGGATTTCCAGGGCGAGAAGCTGCCCGGCTTCCTCGAATGGGTGCGCGAGCGGGTTCTGCTCTTCAACGGCGCCTCGATGGACACCATGCTGCGCGGCGAGGCCTGGCTCTTCGTCCAGCTCGGCACCGCTCTGGAGCGCGCGGACAACACCGCGCGCCTGCTCGACGTGAAGCATGAGGTCCTGGAAGGCGAGGCCGACACCACGGTGGCCCATGGCCAGTGGCAGGCGGTGCTGCAATCCTTCTCGGCGCTGCGGGCCTATCACTGGGTCTTCCGCGACCGGATCGCGCCGGCCCGCATCGCCGAGCTGCTGATCCTGCGGCCTGAGCTGCCGCGCAGCCTCATCGCCTCCTTCAACCGCGTCTGCGAGGTGCTGGAGCTGATCGCGGTCCAGCAGGATGGGCGGCGGGGCGAGCCGCACAGGATGGCGGCGGAATTGCAGGCCCAGCTCAGGAATGGCCGCATCGAGGACATCATGGAGGCGGGGCTGCATGAATACCTCACCGCCATGATCATCAACACCGCCGAACTGGGCGAGGCGGTCCAGGCCTTCTACATCCGAGCCTGATCGGGCATCCTCGCCGGCCAATGACGGAGGGTGGGGCATGACCTATTGCGTGGGGCTGTGTGTGGATGAGGGCATCGTCATGCTCTCGGACACGCGCACCAATGCGGGCCTCGACAACATCTCCACCTTCTCGAAGATGTTCGTGGTGGAACAGCCGGGCGATCGCGCGCTGGTGATGATGACGGCGGGGAACCTCGCCATCACCCAGGCGGTCTGCAACCACCTCCAGGCCGGCATCTGGCACAATGGCGCGCAGCAGCGCCTCAACGACATGCCGGATATGGTCAGCGCCGCCCAGCTGGTGGGGGCCGCGGTGCGCCTCGTCTCGCAGCAGGACGGGCCGGCGCTGAGCGCCCAGGGCCTCGGCTTCGAGTGCAGCCTCCTCCTGGGCGGGCAGATCGCGGGCGGCCCGCCGCGCCTCTTCCTGATCTACTCCGCCGGGAACTTCATCGAGGCGACGGAGGACACGCCCTTCCTCCAGATCGGCGAGCACAAATACGGCAAGCCCATCCTGGACCGGGTGCTGACGCCGCGCACCTCGCTCGTCATGGGCGTGGCGCTCACCCTGATCAGCATGGACAGCACGCTGCGCTCCAACCTCTCGGTCGGCATGCCGCTCGATATCGCGGTGATGCGGACGGGCGAATGCGCCATCGCCTCTCGCCGGCGGATCACGGAGGATGATCCCTATTACCAGACCATCCGCAATGGATGGTCCCAGGCGCTGCGGGATGCCTATCTCGCCCTGCCGCGGCCGGATTTCATTCCCTGAGGCCCGCGACCCGGGTTCACGCCCGGGTCAGGTCCTGGCCGGTCAGCGGCAGGTGGCGGATGCGCTTGCCGGTCGCCGCGAAGATCGCGTTGCAGACGGCGGGTGCCAGCGGCGGCACGCCGGGTTCGCCGACACCGCCCAGCGGCTGGCCGCTGCGGATGATGTGCGTCTCCACCACCGGCGCCTCGCTGATGCGGGCGATGCGATAGGTGTCGAAGTTGCGCTGTTCGGCGCGGCCCTGCTTCAGCGTCACCGCCTCATGCTTCATGGCGGAAAGCGCCCAGACCACGCTGCCCTGCATCTGGGCCGCCACCGTGTCGGGGTTGATCACGTCGCCGCAATCATAGGCGACGGTCACCTTGTGGACGGTGAGCTCGCCACGCGTGATGGAGATCTCGGCCACCTCGGCGCAGAGGCTGCCATAGGCTTCCATATAGGCGATGCCGCGATGGCGGCCGGCGGGCAGGGGCGTGCCCCAGCCACCCTTCTCGGCCGCCAGGTTCAGCACGGCCAGCGCGCGCGCGTCATGCGCCAGCAATTCGCGGCGCAGCGTGAGCGGGTCCTTGTTCGCGGCGGCCGCGACCTCATCGAGGAAGCTCTCGACGAAGAAGCCGTATTGCGAGGAACCGACCGAGCGCCAGAGCCAGACCTTGGGCGGCAGGTCCACCCGCGCATATTCGGCGCGGAAGGCGCCGAAGCGGTAGCGCGTGTCGGTCACGCTCTGCAGCGCGAAGGGATCCACGAAATTCGGGTTGCGGAAGAGCCAGGGGCGATAATCATACATGACCGAGCCGCCGGCGCCGCGGATGTTGAAGCCGGTGACGCGCCCCGAGGCGTCCAGCGCCGCTTCCATCTTCGCGGCGAAGGCCGGCCGGTAATAGCCTTGCGCGAATTCATCGCCGCGCGACCAGATGAGCTGCACGGGGCGGCCCAGCGCGCGGGCGGCATGCGCGGCCTGGCCCGCCACCTCCACATGCAGGCGCCGTCCGAAGCCACCGCCGGCATAGGTGGTGTGCATCGTCACATTCGCGGGCGGGATGTTCAGGGCCGCGGCCACGTCGCGCACGCACCAATCCTGGTGCTGCGTCGGCGCCCAGATTTCCGCGCGGTCCCCGGTGATCCGAACCGTCGCGTTCTCGGTCTCCATCGGCGCATGGGCGAGGTAGGGGACCTCGTAGGTCGCGCTGACCACGCGCGCGGCGGCGGCGCGGGTCGCTTCCCAGTCGCCGTCATTGCGGGGGCGCTGGGCCTGGGGTTGGTCGAGCGCGGCGCGCAGTCGGGCGGAAACGCCGGCGGAATCCAGGCCGTCATGCGGCGTGGCCTTCCAGCGCACCACCAGCGCCTCGGCGCCGCGCATGGCGGCCCAGGTGGTGGTGGCGGCGACGGCCAGGCCGCGCGGGATGGGCACCACCTGCACTACGCCCGGGATGGCCAGCGCGGGCGCGGCATCGAAGCTGTCGAGTTCCGCGCCGAACACCTCGGGCAGGCGGGCCACGGCGAAGAGCATGCCGGGCAGGCGCACATCCACGCCATAGGTCGCGGCGCCGCGCGTCTTGGCCGGGATGTCGTGGCGCGGCGCGTCGCTGCCGCTGATGCGGCGCTCGGCGACCGGCTTCATCGCGGGCATTTCGGGGAGCGGCAGGCGGGCCGCGGCCTCGGCCAGTTCGCCGAAGGTCAGCGCGCGGTTGCTGGCCGCATGCACCACGCGGCCATCCGCGACAGTCAGCGAGTCCGCCGGCACGCCGAGGCGCTCGGCGGCGGCCTGGACCAGTACGGTCCGCGCGGCGGCCGCCCCACGGCGCAGGCGCGGCGCCCATTGCCGGATGCCGAAGGAGGCGCCGGTGTACATCTCGTTCACGCCGGCGAGCCGCAGCGCGGGCTCGGGCTGGCCGACGGTGACGGCGACGGCATCGAGCGCGCAGCCCAGCTCATCGGCCACGATCTGCGCATGCGCGGTGTGCGTGCCCTGGCCGAGCTCGCTCGTGGTGGTGAAGAGCGTGACGCGGCCATCGGTCGCGATGCGAAGAAATCCGCTCAGCGTGCCGTTGCCGCCGGTGCCGGCGATGGTGGGGGGCGGGGGGGCCGCCGGCGCCTGGGCCAGGGCGGCATCGGCCATGAGGGGGACGAGAAGGGCGGATTGCAGCAGGGCGCGGCGGTCGAGCATGGCCATCAGCCCTGCGCCGCGGCGTGCACGGCCGCACGGATGCGCTGATAGGTGCCGCAGCGGCAGATATGGCCTTCGAGCGCGGCGTCGATCTGCGCGTCGGTCGGGCGGGGCGTCTCCCGCAGCAGGGCGGCGGCGGCCATGATCTGGCCGGATTGGCAATAGCCGCATTGCGGCACCTGCTGTGCGATCCAGGCGAGCTGCACGGGATGGCGCCCCTCGGGGTGGAGGCCCTCGATGGTGGTGATGCGCTTGCCCTGCGCCTCGGCCAGCGTGGTCTGGCAGGCGCGCATGGGCTGGCCGTCCAGATGCACGGTGCAGGCGCCGCATTGCGCGATGCCGCAGCCGTATTTCGTGCCGGTCAGGTTCAGGATGTCGCGCAGCGCCCAGAGCAGGGGCATGTCGGGCGCCGCGTCGAGGCGGCGCGCCTCGCCATTGATGGTCAGCTCGATCACGACATTCTCCCTGGATGGCCGTTTGATTGCCTTGGGGAAATCTATGACGAGGACGGGGGGGCGCTGCAAGCCCCACTTGCGGGGCCAGGGCGTGCGGGCGATGTAGCGGGCAGGGAGAACACGCCATGCTGAATCGCCGCCCATTCCTGCTCGCCGCGCCCGCGTTGCTGTTGGCCGGCGGCGCCGCTGCCCAGGCATGGCCGCAGCGCCCCGTCCGCATCATCGTGCCCTTCGGCCTGGGCGGTTCGGCCGATGTCGCGGCGCGCTTCCTGGGAGAGCCGCTTTCCGCCGCCTTCGGCCAGCCCTTCGTCATCGAGAACCGACCCGGCGCGGGTGCGACCATCGGCACGGACCAGGTGGCGAAATCCCCGCCCGACGGCCAGACGCTGCTGTTGATGAGCAACACGCACACGGCGAATGAGACGTTGCTGCCCAATCGCCCCTATGTGCTGATGCGGGACCTGGCCCCCGTCGCCGCCATCAACATCGCCTATCACGCGCTGGTCGTGCACCCCTCCATTCCGGCGACGACGGTGCCGGAACTGATCGCGCTGCTGCGCGCCAATCCCGGCCGCTATGATTACGCGAGCAGCGGGCCGGGCACGCCCTATCACATCGCGGGCGAGGTGTTCCGCGCCATGGCCGATGTGCAGATGCAGCACATCCCCTTCCGCGGCTCGAACGAGGCGCGGACCGCGGTGATCTCCGGCCAGGTGCCCATCATGTTCGATGCGATCCCGACGATGCGCGAGCAGATCGCGGCCGGGCGCGTGCGGGGGCTCGCCACCTCCGGCCCGCAGCGCAACCCGCTGCTGCCCGAACTGCCCGCAGTGGCCGAGACGCTGCCGGGCTACGAGGCCTCGATCTGGCTCGGCCTGATGGCGCCGACCGGTACGCCGCGCGCGATCGTGGACCGGCTGAACGCCGAGGTGAACCGCGTGCTCCAACGTCCCGAGACGCGGGAGCGCCAGGCGGCGGCCGGCGCGCAGCCGCTGCCCATGTCGGTCGAGGATTTCGCGGCCTTCCTGACGCGCGACATCGAGCGGCAGCGCGAATGGATCCGCATGGCGCGGATCACCGCGGGTTGATCACCTTCCGGCTGAACGGCGCCGAGGCTGCGCATCCCGGCGGTGTCTCGCTGCTGCATGCGCTGCGGGGCGACTTCCTGCTGAACGGCCCGCGCTTCGGCTGCGGCGCCGAGGCCTGTGGCGCCTGCCATGTGCTGCTGGATGGGCGCTCCGTTCCCGCCTGCACGCTGCCGGTGGAGGCCGTGGCGGGGCGTGCGGTCACGACCTTGGAGGGCCTCGGCACGCGCGCGGCGCCGCACCCGCTGCAACGCGCCTTCCTGGACGAGCAGGCGGGGCAATGCGGCTTCTGCCTCTCGGGCATCATCGTCACGGCCGCCGCCTTCCTGCGCGACAATCCGGCGCCGGATGAGGAGGCGCTGCGCGTGGCGCTGGATGGGCATCTCTGCCGCTGCGGCAGCCACAACCGGATCATCCGCGCCATCATCAAGGCGGCCGGGGAGATGCGCGCATGAACCTCGCCTTCGGCGGGCCTGCTCCGGATGACAATCCGAAGCTGCCCGGCAGCCTGCATGTAAACCGCCGGCTGGACAGCTGGCTGACCTTCCATGCCGATGGGCGCGTCTCGATCCATCCGGGTAAGGTGGAGTTGGGCCAGGGGATCCTGACGGCACTCGCGCAGATCGCGGCCGAGGAGCTGGATGTGGCGCTGGAGCGCATCCTGGTCGCCCCCACCATCACCGGCATCAGCCCGAACGAGGCCGTGACCTCGGGCAGCCTCTCCATCCAGGAGGGGGGCATGGCGCTGCGCCATGCCTGTGCCGATGCGCGGGCGCTTTGCCTCTCGGTCGTGGCGCAGGCGAGCGGCGTGCCGGTCGAGGAATTGCGCGTCGAGAACGGGGTATTCCTGGGGCCTGAAGGCCCGCTCGGCTCCTATGCCGGCTTCGCCGAGCGCGACCTGCTGGATGCCGAGGCCTCGCCCCATGCGCGCCCCAAGCCGGCCCGGGAGCGCCGCGTCACGGGGCTTTCCGCGCCGCGGCTCGACCTGCCGGCGAAGGTCTTTGGCGAGGCGCGCTTCATCCAGGATCTGCGCTTCGCGGGGATGCGCCATGCGCGGATGATCCGCCCGCCTTCCCCCGGTGCGCGCCTGCTGGAAGCGCCGCCTGGCGCGCTGCGCGATGGCGATGTGCTGGCCGTGATTGCGGCCAGCGAGGCCGAGGCCGAGCGCCTGGCCGAACGCGCCGCGCGTGCGGCGCGCTGGAGCGAAGGCGCCGGGCTGCCGGTGGATTGGTCAGGCTGGCTCGCCAATGCGCCCGGCGAGGACAGCGTCGTTGCCGAACACGGCGCGCCGGCGCACGCCGCGCAGAGCATCACGCGCCGCTTCTTCCGGCCCTTCATCGCCCATGGCTCCGTCGGCACCTGCTGCGCCATTGCGGCTTTCGACGGCACCGTGATGCGCGTTTGGAGCCATACGCAGGGCCCCTACAATCTCCGCGCCGATCTTGCCTTGGCGCTCAAGCTGCCCGGGGAGAACATCATCGTCGAGCATGTCGAGGGTGCGGGCTGCTACGGCCACAACGGTGCGGATGACGTGGCGCTGGATGCGGCGATCTGCGCGCGGCTCTGCCCCGGCGCGCCCATCCGCGTGCTCTGGTCCCGCGCGGAGGAACTGGGTGAGGCGCCGCTCTCGCCCGCCATGGGGGTCGAGATCGAGGCCGGGCTGGATGCGGCGAAGAACCTCGCCTCCTGGCGCGTGCATGTGCGCTCCAACGGGCATTCGGGGCGTCCGGGACGGGTCAAGACGCCGGTGCTGCTGGCGGCACCGCTCATGGAAGGCGGCGAGCCCATGCCCCCCTCGATCAATCCGCCGCTGGCGGGTGGCGGCGGCGCGCAGCGCAACATGGTGCCGCTGTATCGGGTGCCGGGGCTCTCGGCCACGATGACGCGGCTGACCGGCATGCCCATCCGCACCTCCGCCCTGCGGGGACTGGGCGCGCTGATCCATGTCTGGGCCATCGAGAGCGTGATGGAGGAATTGGCCGCGCTGGCGGAGGAGGATTCCGTCGCCTTCCGCCTTCGCCATTGCGACGATGAACGCGCGGCCCATGTGCTGCGCGAAGCGGCGCGCATGGCCGGCTGGGGGCGTGCCTTGCCTGAGAATGAGGGCCTCGGCATCGCGGTCGCCCGCTACAAGAACACGGGCGCCTGGTGCGCCGTCGCGGCGCATGTGCGGGCCGAGGAGCGGGTGCGCTGCCTCTCGCTGCACATCGCCGCCGACATGGGCGAGGTGGTGAACCCCGATGGCGCGATGAACCAGCTGGAAGGCGGCGCCATCCATGGCGTCTCGGTCGCGCTGCATGAGGCGGCGACCACGGATGGCAGGCGCATCACCTCCGACAGCTGGGAGGCCTATCCCGTTCTGCGCTTCCGCGACGTACCGCGCGTGAGCGTGAATCTCATCGCCCGCCCCGAGGCACCGCCGCTGGGCGCGGGTGAAGCGAGCATGGCGCCCACCATCGCCGCCATCGCGGGCGGCATCCATCAGGCGCTGGGCGTGCGCCCCAACCGCTTGCCCTTCACGCCGGAGAATCTCGTCTCATGACCAAGCTGCGCATCACGCTGGCCTGCACCTTGTCGGACCGCACGCGGCCCATCCTGGACGGGCGCGTGCCGATCCCCGGCGTGGAGTTCATCGCCCTCCCGGGTGAGCCGGAGGACATCTTCAAGCGCGCCCTCCGCGATCGCGCCTTCGACGTCTCCGAGCTTTCCATGGGCAGCCACATCACCACCACGGCGCGTGGCGACAGCCCCTATATTGGCGTGCCGGTCTTCCTCTCCCGTGCCTTCCGGCATTCGGCCATCTACATCCGGACCGATCGCGGCATCACGCGGCCGGAGGACCTGGCCGGACGCACCATCGCGCTGCCGGAGTACCAGCAGACCGCCGCCCTCTGGGTGCGGGGCATCCTGCGGGAGACGCATGGCGTGGACACGCGCGCCATCAAATGGCGCATCGGCGCCGAGCGCATCGCGATCACGCTGCCGGAGGGTTTCGACGTGGCGCCGCTCGGCGAGACGCCCGAGCAGGCGCTGCGCGAAGGCCGGGTGGACGCGATGATCGGGCCCCGCCCGCCTGCGCCGCATCCGCAGATCACGCGCCTCTTCCCCGACTATCCCGCCGCCGAGAAGGCCTGGTTCGGACAGACCGGCTTTTTCCCGATCATGCATTGCCTGGCCGTGCGGCGTGATGTGGCGGAGGCCAATCCCTGGCTGCCGCTCGTGCTGTTCCGCGCCTTCGCCGAAGCGCGCCGCCTCTCCCTGGAGGAGCTGCGCCTGGTCAATGTGCTGCGCGTCTCGCTGCCGTGGATCGCGGCGGCGATGGAGGAGCAGGAACGCGCGATGGGCGGCGATGTCTGGCCCTATGGCTTTGCCAGGAATCGCGAGGAGATCGCGGCCATGATCCGCTTCGCGCGGGAAGATGGGCTGGCGGCGCGAGAGGTGACGCCGGAGGAGCTGTTCCATCCCTCCGTGCTGACCGAACCAGCGTGAACATCCTGATCGCCGGCGGGGGTATTGGCGGGCTGGGTGCGGCGCTCGCCCTCGCGCAGCGCGGGCACACCGTGCAGGTCTTCGAGCGCACCACCGAGTTCCGCGAGATCGGCGCCGGCATCCAGCTCGGCCCCAACGTGTTCAAGATGTTCGACCGCCTGGGCGTCCGCGACGCCATGCTGGACCTCGCCGCCATCCCCCGCGCGCTGGTCATGCGCTGCGCCATGAAGGGTCACGAGATCACCCGTGTGCCGCTGGGCGACGGCTTTGTGGCCCGCTTCGGCCAGCCCTATGCCGTCATCCACCGCGGCGACATGCATGGCGTGCTGCTGCGCGCCTGCGCCGCACACCCCGCCATCCGGCTTACCACCGGCCGCGCCGCGCGCGACTACAGTCGCATCGGCGCGCAGGTGGCGCTGCATTTCGAGGATGGGTCGAGCGAGCGGGGTGACCTCGTGATCGGCGCGGATGGGCTGTGGTCGCGCATCCGCACCGCCATGCTGGGGGCGGAGAAGCCCGTGGTGTCCGGGCACATTGCCTATCGCGCCGTGCTGCCGATGGGCGAGGTGCCGGACGGCATCCCGCGCGACGAGGTGGTGCTGCATGCGGGGCCCCGCCTGCACCTGGTGCATTACCCGCTGCGCCGGGGCGAACTGATGAACCTCGTCGCCGTCTTCCACAGCACGGAATACTCCGAGGGCTGGGACCAGGCGGGAGACCCCGCGCTTCTGCAGAAACACTTCGCCCGCACCCGGCCCGAGGTGCGGGCCATGCTGGATAAGATCGAGACGTGGAAATACTGGGTGCTCTGCGACCGCGAGCCCAGGCGCGGCTGGCAGGATGGCGCGGCCGTGCTGCTGGGCGATGCGGCCCACCCCATGCTGCAATACCTGGCGCAGGGGGCGAACATGGCGCTGGAGGATGCGCTCTGCCTCGCCGACATGCTGGACGCCCTGCCCATGCCCCAGGCGCTGGCCGGTTATGAGGAGGCGCGCGTGCTGCGCACCGGACGCGTGCAATCCATGGCACGCATCTATGGCGAAATTTACCACGCGGCCGATGTCCGGGCCGAGCTGCGGGATGCCATGCTGATGGGCCGAGCGCCGGAAGCCGCCTGGGAGGGCATGGCCTGGCTTTACGATGGGCCGGATTGGCGCGCACCATAGCCTCCAAACACGGAGGAATCGGCAGATGCAACTCACCCTGAATGGCCGCACGGCCCTGATCACGGGCGGCTCCAAGGGGCTCGGCCTGGCCATCGCGCTGGCCTATGCCAAGGCGGGCGGACATGTGGCGCTGGTGGCCCGCGGCACCGAGGCGCTCGAAGCCGCGAAGGCCGAGATCCAGGCCGCCGCGCCGGCCGCCCGCGTCGCCGCGATTCCGGCCGATATCCGCACGGCCGAGGGTTGCGCCGCCGCCGCTGCCGCTGCCGCCGCCGCGATCGGGCCGATCGACATTCTCGTGAACAATGCCGGCACCTCGCAGCGCGGGCCCTTCCTCGATATCTCCGACGCGCTTTGGGAGGATGACCTCAACCTCAAGCTCATGGCGGCCGTGCGCCTCTGCCGGGCCGTGCTGCCGGGGATGCGGCAGCGCCGCTGGGGGCGGATCATCAATGTGCTCAACATCGGGGCGAAGGCGCCGCTCGCGACCTCGACGCCGACGAGCGTGAGCCGCGCGGCCGGCATGGCGCTGACCAAGGCCATGGCCAATGAGTACGCGCCGGACAACGTGCTGGTGAACGCGCTGCTGGTGGGCATCATCGAGAGCGACCAATGGGTGCGCCGCCACGCCGCCGACCAGCGCAACATCACCTGGGAGGAGTGGAAGGAGGAGCAGGGCCGCTCCGTTCCCCTGGGCCGGATCGGCAAGGCGGAGGAGTTCGCGGTCATGGCGCTGATGCTGGCGAGCGAGCAGGGCGGCTATGTGACGGGCACCGCGATCAATGTGGATGGCGGCCGCAGCCCCGTGGTGTGATTGCTTGATTTTTAGGCAAGGACGCGCCCTGCCTTTCTGAAGAAGGTGCAGGAAACCGTGTTTCCTGCCGGGATAGCGCGAGAGGGCAGCGCCCTCTCGCATTGGCACAGCAAATGCATAGGCGCGCTCAACACCAGGGAGCGCCACATGGTCCAGCTTTTCAACCGTCTCTGTGATTGCGGCACCAGTCACGCCGCCGGCTTCACCTGCATCGAGCAGGCGCCGGAGGACGGCACGGGTGAACTCGGCCGGGCGGTGAACGAGGCGGCGATTCGCGCCGCCTTCCCCGAGGCCAATACCCGCCGCGCCATGCTGACCGCCTTCGGCGCCGGCACGCTGCTGGCGGCGCTGGAGGGCGTCCTGCCGCTGGGCAACGCGCGCGAGGCCATGGCTCAGGCGACCGGCGCGCCCGAAAAGCGCGACCTGAAGATCGGGTTCATCCCCATCACCTGCGCGACACCCATCATCATGGCGGACCCGATGGGCTTCTACCGCAAGCACGGGCTGAACGTGGAAGTCATCCGCACCGCCGGCTGGGCGGTGATCCGCGACCGTTCCATCGCGCGCGAGTATGACGCGGCGCACATGCTGGCGCCGATGCCGGTGGCCATGTCGCTCGGCATCGGCGTGGCGCAGCCCATTCCCTTCGCAGTGGCCGCGATCGAGAACATCAACGGCCAGGCCATCACGCTGGCCAACAAGCATCGCGACAAGCGGAACCCCGCGGATTGGCGCGGCTTTCGCTTCGCGGTGCCCTTCGATTTCTCGATCCACAACTACCTGCTGCGCGCCTATGTGGCGGAAGCCGGGCTCGATCCGGACCGCGACATCCAGATCCGCTCCGTGCCGCCGCCCGAGATGGTGGCGAATTTGCGCGCCGACAACATCGATGGCTTCCTGGGCCCCGATCCCTTCAACCAGCGCGCGGTGTTCGACGGTGTCGGCTTCATCCACATCCTGACGCGCGAGCTGTGGGACGGGCATCCCTGCTGCGCCTTCGCCGTGCCGCGCAGCATGATCACCGACACGCCCAACACCTATGCCGCGCTGCTGCGCGCCATCGTGGAAGCCACCGCCTATTCCGACAACCAGGCGAACCGCGTGGAGGTGGCGAACGCCATCCACGGCCCGAACTATCTGAACCAGCCGCTGACCGTGGTGCAGCAGGTGCTGACCGGCACCTTCGCCAACGGCTTGGGCCAGGTGGTGCGCCAGCCCAACCGCATCGGCTTTGACCCGTTCCCCTATCACTCCATGGCGGTCTGGATCCTCACGCAGATGCGCCGCTGGAACCAGCTGCAGCGCGATGTGGATTGGCGCGCGGTGGCGGAGCAGACCTTCCTGGCGCTGGATGCCGGCCGCGTGATGCGCGACCTCGGCATGCCGGTGCCGGCCAATGCGATGCGCGTCGAGACCATCCTCGGCAAGCGCTTCGATCCGACGCAGCCGGAAGACTATATGGCGAGCTTCGCGATCAAGCGGAACTGAACCCATGACCACCACAGTTCCGGTGTGGCGGGCGGCGCTGCTGTCGGCCGCGCTGCTCTTCGCCCTGTTGTTCGCCTGGGAAATCGCCGTCAAGGGCAGCGCCACCACCGGCGCCCCCACGGTGGACCCCGAGCTGGCGGCGCTGCTGAGCCCCGAGGCCGCGCGCGGCGGGCAGACGGCGATGCCGGC
>JAIYCD010000326.1 GCA_027488195.1 Acetobacteraceae bacterium
CGATCGGCCAGCCGGTGAAGGTGCAGGTCATCCGCTTCAACTCGGACACGCAGCGCATCAGCCTCGGCATGAAGCAGCTGATGTCCGACCCGTGGGATGGCGTGGCGATCAAGTACCCGGTCAACGGCAAGTTCGCTGGCCGCGTGACCAACATCACCGACTACGGCGCCTTCGTGGAGCTGGAGCCGGGCGTCGAGGGCCTCGTGCATGTGAGCGAGATGTCCTGGACGAAGAAGAACGTGCATCCGGGCAAGATCGTCGCGACCTCCGAGCAGGTGGACGTGCTGATCCTGGATGTGGACGAGCCCAAGCGCCGCATTTCGCTCGGCCTCAAGCAGGCCCAGGGCAATCCGTGGGAGGTCTTCCTGCAGAACCACCCGCTGGGCAGCGAGATCGAGGGCGAGATCCGCAACATCACCGAGTTCGGCCTGTTCATCGGCGTGGGCCCGGATGTGGATGGCATGGTCCATCTCTCCGACCTCAGCTGGGATCTGCCGGGTGAGACCGCCATCGCCAACTACAAGAAGGGCGATGTGGTGAAGGCGAAGGTTCTCGACGTCGATGTCGAGAAGGAGCGCATTTCGCTGGGCATCAAGCAGCTTGCCGCCGATCCGGCCGCCGAGGTCCTGGACAAGGTGAAGAAGGGCGACATCGTCACCTGCACCGTGACCAAGATCGAAGCGAACGGCATCGAGGTGAAGATCGACGAAGTGCTGACCGGCTTCATCCGCCGTGCGGAACTGGCGCGCGATCGCCAGGATCAGCGCCCCGACAAGTTCGCCATTGGCGAGAAGGTCGATGCGAAGATCACCGCCGTGGACCGCGCCGCCCGCCGCCTCTCCCTGACCGTCAAGGGCAAGGAGATCGAGGAGGAGCGCGAGGCCGTGAAGGAATTCGGCACGGCCGACAGCGGCGCCTCGCTGGGCGACATTCTCGGCGCGGCCATCCGCCGCCGCCGCGAGCTGGCCGGCGAAGAGTAAACCCGCGCAGCCCCGGCTGCTCGCGGAACGGAAGGGCGCCCTGCGAGGGGCGCCCTTTTTCGTTGCGGCACGGCTTCGGGGCGTTTCCATAACCGGGACAACGCATCATTTTTTGAGCCATTTTGCCGATTGGGGGAAGATTCCTTAACTTTCCTATCTTACGGGACGTTTCTGACTCGTCGACTCAGGATTTTCGCGGGAAAAGGCGCATTTGATACCGCTTATTGAAGTTTATTTTTTTAAAGACACACCAAAAGCTGAATTTCCCTTGGCGGGTTCGCGTCATGGTGGTAATCCTCTGCACGCAAAACGTGTGGAGATGACTTAAATGCGTATCCTCCTGGTCGAAGATGATCGTTCCGCCGCCCGTGGAATCACCTTCCAGCTGCAACAGCACCGCATGGTCGTGGATGTGGCCGATTGCGGGGCCGAGGCGCTCGAGCTCGCCCGCCTCTACGATTACGACGCGGTCGTGGTGGACCTCATGCTGCCGGACATGGAGGGGTATGACGTCGTCACCAAGCTCCGCGCCTCCCGCATCGAAGCGCCGGTGCTGATGCTCTCCGCCATCGCGCGGACCCAGGCCAAGGTGCGCGGCCTCTCCGTCGGCGCCGATGACTATCTCTCCAAGCCCTTCGAGCCGGAGGAGCTGGTGGCCCGCCTCCAGGCGATGATCCGCCGCTCCAAGGGCTTCAGCCAGCCGCGCATCCAGATGGGCCCGCTCTCGCTCGACCTCGGCGCGAAGGAGGTGGCGGTCCAGGGCCGCGCCGTCCACCTGACCGGCAAGGAATACGCCATCCTGGAGCTGCTGCTGATGCGCCGCGGCACCGTGCTCTCCAAGGAGAACTTCCTGGATCACCTCTATGGCGGCATGGATGAGCCGGACAGCAAGATCATCGACGTCTTCGTCTGCAAGCTGCGCAAGAAGCTCCAGACGGCCGGCGCCAACAACGTGATCGGCACGGTCTGGGGCCGGGGCTACATCATCCGCGACGCCGCCGCCGCCGCGGCTGCCGCCCGGGCCGGCCTCGGCGAAAACCGCCTCGCCACCGCGTGATCAGGCGGTGGCGCGTCGCGCCGAGAGGTGCGCGCCGCCCGCCTTGAGCGCCGCCTGCAATTCCGGGATGGGCACCGCCCTTGGTGCGACGCCCCCCGCCACCGCCAGCGCCGCCGCAATCCCCGCCGCCTGGCCGGTCATCCAGCATTGCGGGATCTCCCGCAGGAAGGAGTGGCTGTTCGGGTCGCAGCTGAGATGCCGACCCGGGGCCAGCAGCCCGTCCAGCTCCGCCGGCACCAACGCCCCATAGGGCACCGACACATTGGGGAATTTCGGCGAAAGGCTGGGCGAGACGCCGATCTCATCCGGCCAGACCCGCCCGTCCCAATCGCCCCGCGTCACCGCCGCCACGCCGGTCAGCCGCCGGGCGTGCCGCACGCCCAATTGCGGCGCGGAGAGCATGAGATAGGCGTTCTCGAAGCCCGGCGCGCTGTCGCGGTAAAGCGCCAGATGCTCCCCCATCAGCCGGTGGCTCTGGATCTCGACCGCCGTCAGATCCTCCACATCCACCGCCGAATAGCCGGAGAGGCGCGGCCCCATGAACAGCGCCACATCATCCCGCCAGGAGGCGAAGGCCTTGTCGAAGAAGCGCAGCCGCTCCCGCCCGCCTTGCAGGAAGGCGCTGAACGCCTCGGGCTGTTCCGCCCGCCAGCGCTGGTAGCGCGGCATGTTCACGCCGCCGAAGAGCCAGCTCGTGTTCATGCAGTGATGAATGTCGCGCTCATCAATGTCGTCGTTGAAGGCGGCGCCGGCCTGGGCGAACAGATCGCCATCGCCGGTCGCATCCACGGTCACGCCGGCCAGGATGGCCCGCCGCCCCTGCTTGGATTCGAAGAAGACGCCGCGCACCGCCCCCTCCCGCAGGATGGGTGCCGCCCCCCAGCCGTGGAAGATCAGCTCCGCCCCCGCCTCCAGCACCATTTCCTGCGCGGCGAGCTTCATCGCCTCGGGGTCGCAGGTCGGCGAATGGGTCACCACGCCATGGAAGGCGCTGGTCCGCGCTGCCCACCAGGCCGCCGTCGCGGCATCGCGGGCACCCCAGAGCGCGGGGGAGGGGCCGCTGACCGCGCCTTGTGGCAGCCGGTCCAGGAATTCCTCGGCGAAGCCGCGAATGACGCGCTGGCCGGACCAGTCGGTCATGCGGTCGATCCAGATCACCAGCCCGCCGGTGGAGAGCCCGCCCAGGTGATTGTGCCGCTCCAGCAGGATGGTGTGCGCCCCCTGCCGCGCCGAAGCGACCGCCGCCGCGACGCCGGAGGGGCCGCCCCCCACCACCAGCACGTCGCAGCGCGCATGCAGCGGGATGTCGCGCCCTGGCTCGGGCACGGTCTCCCCGGTGGGCGGGCGGCGGGTGCGCCGGGGATCCGCCGCGAAGGTCTCGCTGCGGAAGAACAGGCGCCCGCCTTCGGTTTGTGGCGGCAGGGACATGGCGACGGGCAGCATAGGCCGTCTTGCCCCCAAGGATAGGCTTTGGCAGAGAGGGGCGTGCTTCGTCTCCTGCCCCTGCTGGCCCTGCCTCTGCTGGCTTTGCTGGGGGCCTGCGCGGCGCCCCCGCCGGTTGCGCAGATGCAGCCCCCGCTCAGCTATCCCCCGGCCGCGCGCGAGCGGATGCTGCGCCTGGCGCTGGCCGAATGGCAGGATTGGGGCTGCGTCACGGTCGGCCTGCCCGGTGCCGCCAGCCTGCCCTGTGAGCCGCGCGAGGCGCCGCGCCCCGAGAGCGACCCGGCGAATTTCCCCCGCGTCCTGGCCTATTGGCGCGCCGTGCCGCCCTCGGATGCGGCGATCCCGGCCAATCGCGCGCGCTACGAGCGGGCGCTGGCCGGCACCGGCGGCGGCAATCTCTGGTCCGAGCCCTTCTGGTCGGCGGCCTTCATCTCCTGGGTGATCGGCGCCGCCGGCGTGGATGCGCCCGAATTCGCGCCCGATGCCGCCCATGCCCGCTATCTCGACCATCTCGACGCGCTGGCCGCCGCCTATCCGGCGCAGGCGCCCTTCCTCCCGCGCGACCCCGCTTTCTACGCCCCCGCCCCCGGCGACCTCGTCTGCCGCGACCGATCGAGCCGCCCGCTGCGTGACTGGGCCGAGCGCGCCGCCGAGCGGGGCCGCTTCCGCCCCATGCATTGCGACATCGTGGTCGAGGCCGGGCCCGGCCACGTCGAGGTGATCGGCGGCAACGTGCTCGATGCCGTGACGCGCACCCGTTACCCCGCCGACGCTAGCGGCTATCTTCTGCCGCAGGCACCGGGGACACCCACCTGGTTCGCCCTGTTCCGCAACCGTCTGGGCAAATTGCCGCCCTGGAGTCCGACG
>JAIYCD010000133.1 GCA_027488195.1 Acetobacteraceae bacterium
ACCGCCGACCGTTACAAGCTCATCGTCTCGACCATCGTGCCGCGGCCCATCGCCTGGGTGGTGAGCCAGGACGCGGCGGGCGTGGTGAATGCGGCGCCCTATTCCTTCTTCAACGCCTTCTCGGACGACCCGGTCGTGATCGGCATCGGCTGCGGGCCCAAGCCCGGCGGCGCCACCAAGGACACACTGGCCAACATCAAGGCGCTCGGCCAGTTCGTGGTCTGCCTGGTGCCGCAATCCCACCTGCCGCACATGAACATCACCGCCACCGATTTCGGGCCCGAGGTGGATGAGCTGGAAGAGGCGAAGCTGACGAAGGTCGCCTCCTCCAAGATCCGCGTGCCGCGCATCGGCGAGAGCCCGGTGGCGCTGGAATGCGAGACCTTCCAGCTCGTCCCGGTCGGGCACCACACCATCGTGCTGGGCAAGGTGGTCGCGATGCATGTGCGCGACGACGCGGTGCTGGACGAAGCCAAGCGCTACATCGACACCCCCAAGCTCGACCTCGTGGGCCGCATGCATGGGCGCGGCTGGTACACCCGCACGACGGACAGGGTTGAAGTGCCGCGTGTCACACTGGCCGAATGGGAAGCCTCCAAGAAGGGCTGACCGGCCCCCGGGCTTTAGCGCGGCCGCGCTTTGATGTAGGACTACGCGGCAAATGAGAATGCGTCGCAACCCACGATGAGCGCCACCTCCCTGGGTGCCGGGCCGGCCGCAGCCACCGGGCGCGCGCCCGTCTGGGCGAGGCTGACGCTGGGCGTCGCCGCGCTCATCCTCCTGCCGATCGCCGCCGTGCTGACCGCCGCCATCACCCCGGCGGGCGAGGTCTGGCTCCACATCTGGCGCAATTCGCTGGCCGAGATGCTGGGCACCACGGCGGCACTCGCCCTGCTGGTCGCGCTGATGGCGGGCAGCGCGGGGGCGGTTACCGCCTGGCTGGTCACCGCCTGCGAATTCCGCGGGCGCGGCTTTCTTCAGGTCGCACTCCTGCTGCCTCTCGCCATGCCGGCCTATGTCAGCGGCTATGCCTGGACCTGGCTGATGGATGTGGCGGGGCCGCTGCAATCCAACCTCCGCGGCGCCACGGGCTGGCGCTATGGCGACTACTGGTTCCCCGAGATGCGCAGCCTGTACGGCGCCGCGCTCGTGCTTGCCATGGTGCTCTATCCCTACGTCTACCTGCTCTGCCGGGCCGCCTTCCTTGCGCAGTCCACCTGCCTGGTCGAGGTCTCTCGCACGCTTGGCCATTCGCTCTCGCGCTGCTTCTGGCATGTGGCGCTGCCGCTGGCGCGGCCGGCACTGGTCGCGGGCCTGGCACTCGTGCTGATGGAGACGTTGGCCGATTTCGGCACGGTGCAGCATTTCGGCCTGCGCACCTTCACCACCGGCATCTACGAGGCCTGGTTCGGCATGGCCGATCGCGGCGCGGCGAGCCAGCTCGCCGCTGCCCTCTTGCTTTGCGTGGGGCTTCTGCTGGCCCTCGAACAGGCGAGCCGCGGCGGGCGGCGCTTCCACCCGATGACGACGCGCCACGCGCCCTTCCGCCCGGTGCAGCTCAGCGGCCTGAAGGGGGGCATCGCGGCGCTGGTCTGCGGCCTGCCGCTGCTGCTGGGCTTCGCGGTACCGGGCGGCGTGCTGCTGGTGCTGATGATCGAGGTGGGCGACCCGCTCTCCCCCTCTCGCTTCCTGCCCTTCCTGACGCATTCGCTGACGCTGGCCACCATCACGGCCGTGCTGGCCGTGCTGCTGGCCGCCTGGCTCGCCTGGGCCGCGCGGCTCTATCCCAGCGCCACATCCCGCTGGGCCAATCGCGCGGCCGGCCTCGGCTACGCCATTCCGGGCTCGGTCATCGCGGTCGGCACGCTGGTGCCCTTCGGCCTTTTCGACAATGCGCTCGATTCCTGGCTGCGGGCGAGCTTCGGGGTGAGTTCGGGCCTGCTGCTCTCGGGCAGCATCGCGGCCCTCGTCTTCGCCTATCTGGTGCGCTTCCTGGGTGTCGCCCTTTCCTCGGTCGAGAGCGGGCTCGCGCGGCTGAAGCCGAGCTTCCAGTCGGCCGCGCGCTCGCTGGGTTGCGGGCCGGGCGAGGCGGTGTGGCGGGTGGAACTGCCGCTCTCGCGCAGCGCGCTGCTGACGGCGGGGATCCTGGTCTTCGTGGACACGATGAAGGAATTGCCGGCGACCCTGATCGTCCGCCCCTTCGATTTCGACACGCTGGCGGTGCGCGTCTACAACCTCGCCTCCGATGAGCGCCTGGCCGAGGCCAGCACCTCGGCGCTGCTCATCGTGCTGGCCGGCCTGCTGCCGGTCTATGCGCTGACGCGGGCGATGAAGCGAAGCTAGGCGAGCGTTTCCGCCATATGGCGGGCGATCATGCCTTCCTCATCCGTGGGCACCACCCAGGCCGAGACCAACGATCCCGCCACGCTGATGCAGCCCCGCCCCGCGGCGTTCAGCCCCGCATCCAGGCTGAGGCCCAGCCATCCGCAGCCCGCTGCGACCTCGGCCCGTGTCGCCCCGTCATTCTCGCCGATCCCTGCCGTGAAGATCAGTGCGTCCAGACCGCCCAACGCCGCGGCGAGGGAGCCGATCTCGCGGATGATGCGATGGGACATGACGGCCTCCCCCTCAGGCAGCCTGTCAGCATCGTCGTGCGGTTCATGCTGCAATGCAACATGAACCGCCATGACACTTCGATTACCCGTGCTGCTCGGGCGCGGCCGCGCTGTTGAGCTGAATGTAGTTCTCGAGACCCATCTGCCGGATCATGTCGAACTGGGTCTCCAGGAAATCCTCATGCTCCTCCTCATTGGCGAGGATGGCCTTCAGCAGGTCCCGGCTCACATAGTCGCGCACGCCCTCGCAATGGGCGATGCCCTCGCGCAGGTCGGCCAGCGCCTTGACCTCCAGCTTGAGGTCGCATTCCAGCACCTCGCGCACGTTCTGGCCGATGAGGATGGGGTTCAGCCGCTGCACATTGGGCAGGCCGCCGAGGTAGAGGATGCGCTTGATGAGGTCATCCGCGTGCTTCATCTCCTCGATGCTCTCGGCGTATTCGTGCTTGGCGAGCTTGGTCACGCCCCAGTCATCCAGCATCCTGGCGTGCAGGAAATATTGGTTGATCGCCGTCAATTCGTTGGTCAGCTGGATGTTGAGATGTTCAAGAACCGTGGGGTCGCCCTTCGGCATGCGTCGTCATTCCTTTTCGTGTCAGCCCTTGGCGGGGCCTTCTCGCAAGAGTTGCAGGACTGTCGGCGCGCAGCAACCACATTGTGCGCGCCCGCCGCAGCAGGCGTAGACCTCGGCCGGGCGCGAGGCGCCCTGCGCGATGGCGGCGCGCACGTCGCCATCGCTCATGCCGTTGCAGAGGCAAATGACCATCAGCGCCAGCCCGCCCGCTGCATGATCCGCAGCGCCTCGGGCGAGAGCGCGCCGATGCGGGCGGCGTTCAGCTGGTCCTGGCGGAAATTGCCGAGGCCGCGCAGGAAGGCGCTCGGCTGGGCATCGGCCACCACCGGATACTCGCTGTTGCCATCCGCGAAGACCGCCTGCGCCGGCTGGCTGCTGAGATAGTCGAGGAAGGCCACGGCGGCCTCGCGATTCGGCGCTGTGCGGACCACGCCGGCACCCGAGATGTTCACATGGGTGCCGCGGTCGGCCTGGTTGGGGAAGAGCACGGCCATGCGCTCGGCCACCGCACGATCCTCGGCGCGCTGGGAGCGGGCCAGGTTGCCCAGGTAGTAGGTGTTGGAAATGGCAAGCCGCCCCTGCCCGGCCGCGACGGCCCGGATCTGGTCGGTATCGCCGCCGGCGGGCGGGCGGGAGAGGTTGGCCGCGATGCCGCGCGCCCAGGCCTCGGTCGCCTCCGCGCCATTGGCCGCCAGCATGCTGGCAGTCCAGCCGATCGAGTAGATGTTGCCCGAGGAGCGGGTGGTGACCATGCCGCGATATTCGGGCTTGGCCAGGTCCTCGTAGCGGGTCAGGCCGGCCGGCAGCCCGAGCGCCTTGTCATACATCACCACGCGGGCGCGGACCGAGAAGCCGAACCAGTGCCCCTCGGGGTCGCGCAGATGGGCGGGGATGCGGGCATCGAGCGTGGGCGAGCTGACCCTCTGCAGCACGCCCGCCTCCTGCGCGCGGGCGAGGCGCCCGGCATCGACCGTGATCAGCACATCGGCCGGGCTGTTCGCGCCCTCCGAACGAATGCGCTCCAGAAGCTGATCCGCATTGGCCTCGATCAGCCGGATTCGGACGCCGCTCTGGCGGGTGAAGCCGTCATACAGCTCGCGGTCCGTGTCGTAGTGGCGCGAGGAATAGAGGCTCAGCACGCGCTCCTGCGCACGCAGGGCGGCGGGTGCGAAAAGGGCGGCTGTCGTGGTGGCGAGCAGGCTGCGGCGGTTCATGGCGATCCCTGTGGGGTGGTGTCTGGAGTTTCGTTACCGCAACTGAGAACCATTCGCAAGCCTATTTGCGAACGCCTCGCAACTGCGCGCATCTTGAGCCCCAGCCCCATCACCGCTCCTTGATCGGGATCAACCCTCGGCCAGGGCGCGCAGAAATTTCGCCCGCGCGCCGGCGCCTGCCATCAGGAATACATGGTCCGAGCCGCCCAGGATGAAGCGCGCGCCCAGCGCGATGTAGTCGCGCGCCACCACCTCGTCATAGACGCCGCCCATGCCCAGCACCTTGCCGTGGCGCTTGCAGGCCGCCGCCACGCTCGCATAGGCGGCGCGCACGCGGGGATGGCCGATCTGCCCGGGAATGCCCATGGTCGCCGTCAGGTCGCTCGTGCCGAACATCAGCACATCCACGCCGGGGACGGCCGCGATGGCGTCGGCATTGGCGACGCTCTCCTCCGTCTCGACCATGCAGGCGATCAGCACCTGCTCATTGCTTTCGCGCTGGGCGGTCGCGGCATCGGGCGCCTGGAAGCCGTAGAGGATGGGCGGGCCGCCCCAGCTGCGCATCCCCAAGGGCGGGAAGCGAAAGGCCTCCACCACCCGCGATGCCTCGGCCACCGTATCCACGTGCGGGACGACCACGCCCATGGCGCCATTGTCCAGGCAGCGCGTGCCTTCGAAGAGCGCATCCTTGCAGCAGCGCACGATCGGCGTGCAGCCCTGGCCCAAGGCCGCCATGGAGATCTGCGCCGCGTCATCCACGCTCATCGCGCCGTGTTCCATGTCGATGAAGAGCCAGTCGAAGCCCGTCGCCGCCCCCAGCGCGCCGGCGGCCGAGCCGCGCAGGTGGTGGATGCCGAAGCCGAGCGAAAGCCCGCCCTCGGCCAGGCGCTGCTTGGCGAGATTCTTCACGATGGGCATGGGGCGTCCTCCGGTTTTGCCGCCAGCGCATCACGCGGCCCGTTCCGGGTCAATCAGGGCTCAGCGCTTGATCATCGCCTCCAGCGTCTCCAGCCGGTCCGCTTCGGCGGCCGGCTTGTCCCGCCGGAGGCGGGCGATGCGCGGGAAGCGCAGCGCCACGCCCGACTTGTGGCGCGGCGAATACTGCGCGGCGTCGAACTCCACCTCCAGCACCAGGGCCTTCTCCACCTCGCGCACGGGCCCGAAGCGGGCCGTCGTGTGGTCGCGGATCCATTTGTCGAGGAAGGCCAGCTCCAGGTCGGTATAGCCGGAATAGGCCTTGCCGATCGGCACCAGCTCTTCCTCCCCCTTTGGACCCCGCCAGAGGCCGAAGGTGTAGTCGGAGTAGAAGCTGCTGCGCTTGCCGTGGCCGCGCTGGGCATACATCAGCACGGCATCCACATTCAGCGGATTGCGCTTCCATTTCCACCAGGGGCCCTTCACGCGGCCGGGCGAGTACACGCTGTCGCCGCGCTTGAGCATCAGCCCCTCGATGGAGGCGGTGCGCGTGCCGGCGCGGATCTCGGCCAGTTCTGCCATCGTCCCGAAGGTGATGAGCGGCGAGAGATCCATCCGGGCCGGCGACTCCCGCGCATACCAGGCTTCCAGCCGCGCCCTTCGCTGGTCGAAGGGCAGCGCGCGCAGATCCTCCTCGCCGTCAAACAGCAGGTCATAAAGCCGCACATGCGCCGGATGGTCGCGCAGCATCTTGGCCGTCACGACCTTCCGGTTCAGCCGCTGCTGGAGATCACCGAAAGGCGCGACCTCTCCTTCCCGCATGACCAGCAACTCGCCATCGGCGACGCCGTGGAACTGCATGGCGGCGACGATCTCCGGGAAGGTGTTGGAGATATCCTCGCCCGAGCGCGACCAGAGCCGCACGCCGCCGGGCCCCGCCGTCAGCTGGACGCGAATGCCGTCCCATTTCCATTCGGCGCGCCAGTCGGACGCATGCAGCTTGGCGAAATCCGCCTCCTCCAGCGGATGGGCCAGCATGAGGGGGCGGAACACCGGCGCGCCATTGGGGTCAGGCCGTGGCCCCTTCCCTTCCAGCCAGGCAAACAGCGCGAGATAGGGCGGCGCGACCCCGTGCCAGACCTCCTCGATCTCGCCGAGATCGGCGCTTGCCCATTCCGCCAGCGCCGCCTTGGCGAGCCGCCCCGAGGCGCCGACGCGCAGCCCGCCCGTGATGAGCTTGATCAGCGCCAAGCGCGCCCCCGCATCCAGCGCATTCAGCCAAGCGGTGATGATGCCGGGCAGCGCGGCTTTCGGCGCCGTCTCCAGCGTCTCGATCACCTCGGCGAGCGTGGGCGGCGGCGCGTTGCCGCCGGTCTGCTCCGGCCAGAGCAGCGCGATGGTCTCGGCCAGGTCCCCCACATAGTCGGAGCGCAGCGCGAAGAGCGTGGGGTCGGTGCGCTCGGCGACCAGGTCGCGCAGCAGGCCGGGCTTGGCTGTGCGGAAGACGAGCTCACCCGCCAGGGCGGCCAGGCCGATGCCGCGATCCGGGTCGGGCTGCTCGGCGAACCACTGGCGCAGCAGCGCCGCCTTGCCGTTGCGGCCAGGGGTGAACAGAAGGCGCTCCAGCAATTCGGCAAAGGCGGGGAGGCTCATTCGGCGCGGATTCCCGCCTCTCGGATCAGGTTGCCCCAGAGCACCGTCTCGGCCGCCAGCACGGCGGCGAGCTCAGGCCCGGTCTGGAATTCCGCCTGCATCCCGTATTCGTCGAAGCGGGCGCGCAGATCGGGGTCGCTCACCGCCGCGCGCAGCGCCTCGGCCAGCCGCGCGATAGCGGGCGCGGGCGTGGCCGCCGGCACGAACCAGCCGGCGAAGGAGGCGACGACGAAGCCGGCAAAGCCGCTCTCGGCCACCGCGGGCAGTTCGGGCATGGCGGAGAGCCGCGCGGCGGAGGTGACGGCGATGGGCCGGGTCTGGCCCGCGCGCATGGCCTGGATGGCCTCCAGCGCCGTGCTCCACATGGCATCCGCACGCCCGGCGCCGATCTCGGTATAGGCCTGGACACCGCCGCGGAAATGGATGACCTCGCCCGTAGGCAGGCCGGCCCGCCTACGGAACAGCTCGCCCACCAGATGCGTCCCCGAGCCCGCACCGCTGGTGGCGGTGTTCATGGCCGGCCCGCGCTGCCGCGCCCAGGCGACGAATTCGGCCAGGTCCCGCACCGGGAGGTTGCGGTTGATGTGCAGGATATAGGGCACGGTGTAGGTGCCGGCGACCGCCGCGAAGGCGGTGCGCGGGTCGCGCGGCTCGAGGTCGGGGCGGAAATTCGGGATGGTGGCCAGGCCGATGCCGCCCGAGAGGATGGTGTAGCCATCCGGCCGCGCCTGCGCGACCGCGAGGTTGCCGATGGCCGAGCCGGCGCCAGGCCGGTTTTCGATGATGATGTTCTGCCCCAGATGCCGCGCCGCGCGCTCGGCCAGCATGCGCCCCGCCGTATCCACGATGCCGCCCGGCGGGAAGGGAATCACCAGTACGGGCGAGCGCGTGGGAAAGGGCGCCTCCTGCGCAGTGGCGAGGGAAGGCAGCAGGAACGTGCTGAGCATGGTGCGGCGTTGCATGGGCTTCCTCGTCTTGTTTGGGCCAGAGGCTAGGCGGGGCGCGGCGGCGCGCGCCAGCGAAACCGGACCGGGCGGCTGATTCACGGCTCTGGTGATTCCACCAGAGCCGACCAGACGCTAATCCTCCTCCTCCCCCTCCCCGCGGCCCACCAGATGCAGCGCCCGGCCGCGGATGCCGCGGCTTCCGAGGGCATGGATCAGCGCCTCCTCCCGCCCATGCGTGACCCAGACTTCGGGCGCCTCCACCTCGGTGCAGGTGGCCAGAAGCTCGGGCCAATCGGCGTGATCGCTGATCACCATGGGGAGCTCCACGCCGCCCTGGCGGGCGCGCTGCCTGACGCGCATCCAGCCTGAGGCGAGGCAGGGGATGGGTTCGGCGAGCCGCCGCGCCCAGCGATCGGCGATGGCCGAAGGCGGCGCCAGCACGATGGCCCCCACCAGGCGCTCCTTGCCCGCGACCGTCGCGGGCACCAGCGGGCCTAGCGGCACGCCCAACTCCTCATAGAGCACGCAGAGCTTCATCAGCGCGCCATGCACGGGGATGGGTGCATCCCAGCCCGCCTCGCGCAGGAGCGAGATGAGCCGCTGCGCCTTGCCCAGCGCATAGCAGCCGATGACGTGGGTACGCGCAGGAAACAGCGCCACGGATCGCAGGAGCCGGGCGATTTCCTGATCGGCCGGGGGGTGGGTGAAGACGGGCAGCGCGAAGGTCGCCTCGGTCACGAAGACGTCGCAGCGCTCGGGCTCGAAGGGGGCGCAGGTGGCGTCGCGGCGGCGCTTGTAGTCGCCGCTCACCACGGCGCGCGAGCCCCGCCATTCCAGGCAGACCTGCGCCGAGCCCAGCACATGGCCTGCCGGCCGCAGCCAGAGCCGCACGCCGTTGATGGTGAGGTTCTCGCCATAGCGCAGCGGCTGCTGCGTGGTCCCGGCCCGGTCCTCGCCCATGCGGGCGCGCATGACGGCCAGCGTTTCCATGGTTGCCAGCACATGGGTGTGGCCCGGCCGGGCGTGGTCGCTATGGCCATGGGTGATGACGGCGCGCTCCACCGGGCGCACCGGGTCCACGAAGAAGCCGCCGGGCTCGCAGAACAGGCCGTCCGGCGTCACGCGCAGCCAGGTTTCGGGATGGGGGGGCATTCCTGTCTTCACCTTGGGTCCGGCACCCCATATAGCTGGGGAGAGATGGGAACAATGCCAGAACTTTTCGCCCGCTGGTTTGCCGGGCGCGGCTGGGCGCCCCGGGCGCATCAGCTCGACATGCTGGCGGCCGCCCGCGCGGGGCAATCGGCGCTGCTCATCGCGCCGACTGGCGGCGGCAAGACGCTGGCGGGGTTCCTGCCCTCCCTCATCGCGCTGCACGAGGCCCCGCGCGAGGGGCTGCACACCCTCTACATCTCGCCCTTGAAGGCGCTGGCCGTGGACATCGCGCGCAACCTGGAGGCGCCGGTCACGGAGATGGGCCTGCCCATCCGCGTCGAGACCCGCACCGGCGACACGCCCGCCAATCGCCGCGCCCGCCAGCGCGAGACGCCGCCGCACATCCTGCTGACCACGCCGGAAAGCCTGACGCTGCTGCTCTCGCTGCCCGATGCGGACACGCTCTTTGCCGACCTGGAGGCGGTGGTGGTGGATGAGGCGCATGCGCTGGCCGGCATCAAGCGCGGCGACCAGCTTTGCCTGTGCCTTTCGCGGCTTTCCGCGCTGGCGCCCCGGGCGCGGCGCGTGGGGCTCTCGGCCACGGTGAACCACCCGGAGGCGCTGCGCGCCTGGCTCTCGCCCACCGCCCGTGCAGAGGACGTGGCGCTGATCCGCGCGGAGGCCGGCGCCGCGCCCCTGCTCGGCGTGCAATTGCCGCAAGGGCGGCTGCCCTGGGGCGGGCATATGGGCCTCGCTTCCGCGCCCGAGATCCTGGCGCGCATCGCGGCCTGCCGCGTCACCATCGTCTTCGTGAACACCCGCGCCCAGGCGGAGCTGATCTTCGCGGCCCTGTGGAAGATCAATGAGGACAGCCTGCCGATCGCCGTGCATCACGGCTCCCTCACCGTCGAGCAGCGCCGCAAGGTCGAGGCCGCGATGGCGGCGGGGAAATTGCGCGGCGTGGTCGCCACCTCCTCGCTCGATCTCGGCATCGACTGGGGCGATGTGGACCAGGTGATCCAGGTGGGCGCGCCCAAGGGCGTCTCGCGCCTGTTGCAGCGCGTGGGCCGCGCCAATCACCGCATGGACGAAGCGAGCGCCGCCCTGCTCGTGCCCGCCAACCGCTTCGAGGTGATCGAATGCGCGGCCGCACTCGAAAGCATCGCCGCCGGCGAGCTGGATGGCGAGCCGCCGCGCCCGGGCGGCCTCGACGTGCTGGCCCAGCACATCCTCGCCATGGCCTGCCACGCGCCCTTCCGGCCGGATGACCTCTATGCGGAGGTGATCCGCGCCGGGGCCTATGCGGAACTGACCCGCCAGGATTTCGACGATGTGCTGCGCTTCGTCGAGGATGGCGGCTATGCGCTCGCCAGCTACGACCGCTGGCGCCGCCTGTTCCGCGATTCCGAGGGCCTCGTGCATGTCCGCGGCACCGCCGTCGCGCGGCAATTGCGCCTCAACCTCGGCACCATCGTGGAACTTCCCCTGATGAAGGTGAAGCTGCGCGGCGGACCCTGGCTTGGCGAGGTGGAGGAATGGTTCATCTCCACCCTCACCCCCGGCGACACCTTCCGCTTCGCGGGCCAGGTGCTGCGCTACGAAGGCATCTCGGGTGTGACGGCCGAGGTCTCCCGCGGCGGCGACCGCGAGCCGCGCGTGCCGGCCTATGGAGGCGCGCGCATGCCGCTGTCCACGCATCTGGCCGAACGCGTGCGCGGGATTCTCAGCGACCCCACCCATTGGGCCATGCTGCCCGAGAGCGTGCGCGAATGGCTCGGCATGCAGCGCCTCAGAAGCGAATTGCCCAGTGCGACCGGCCTGCTGGTCGAGACCTTTCCGCGCGGCGGGCGCTGGTATCTCGTGGCCTATTGCTTCGAAGGCCGCCTCGCGCACCAGACGCTCGGCATGCTGGCGACGCGGCGGATGGAGCGGCTGGGCTGGGGTCCGCTCGGTTTCGTCGCGACCGACTACATCCTGGCCTGCTGGACCGCCTTCGAGCCCGGCGACCCCGCCGAGCTTTTTGTCGAGGACCTGCTGGGCGAGGATCTGGAGGACTGGATCGCGGAAAGCTCCATGCTCCGCCGCACCTTCCGCAACATCGCGACCATCGCCGGCCTCCTGGAAAAGCACCACCCCGGCGCCGAGAAGAATCGCCGCCAGATGAGCGTGAGTTCCGACCTCATCTATGACGTGCTGCGCAAGCACGAGCCGAACCACATCCTGCTGCGCGCGACCCGGGCCGAGGCGGCCTTCGGCCTGACCGATGTGCGCCGCATCGGCACCATGCTGGCCCGCGCCCGTGGCCAGATCCGCCACCGGCGGCTGGATCAGGTCTCGCCGCTGGCTGTCCCCGCCATGCTGGAAATCGGCCGCGAATGGGTGGCGGGCGACGCCGAGGACGCGCTGCTGGCCGAGGCCGCGGCACTGGTCGAGGAAGCGACGGGCGGGCTCGAGACCTTCGAGGAGCCGCTCTTCGCGGGCGAACCGCCGCCGGCGCCGCCCCCGCCCCGCCATCCCCGCGAGCGGCGGCGGCGCTGAGCCTCAGGGCAGGCCCGGCGCGCGCATCCGCAGCAGCGCCATGCGCGTGATCACGGCGCCCGAGACCACGATGCCCACGGCCAACAGCATCTCCTCGCGCTCGATCACCGCGCTGCGCCATTCCAGCCAGGCCGAGAGGATGATGCCCCAGATCACCGCCACCTCGCCGTAGAAGCCGGTCTTGAGGTTGGGCACGTCGCCGCCGCCGCGAATGATGTCGCGGATGATGCCGCCCCCCGCCCCGGTGATGGCGCCGAGCAGCGGCCCCCAAAGCCAGATCGGGCTCGCGGTCGCGACGGCGACGGCAACACCCACCACCGTGAAGGCACCGAGGCCGACGGCGTCCGCCAGGTCGAAGGCCTGCTCCCGCCAGGCCTGGCGCCTCGCGAAGGGGGCCAGGCGCGGCAGGGCGGAAGCGAGCCGCCCCAGCAGATAGGCCAGCATCACCATGCCCAGCACGAGCAGGAGGTAGACCGGGCTTTGCATCACGCCCAGCGGATGCCGCGCCACCAGCAGGTCGCGCAGGATGCCGCCGCCCACCGCCGCGGCCAACGCCAGCACCAGCGCGCCGAACAGGCTGTAGCGCCCCGCCCGCGCCGCGAGATAGCCCGACAGCGCCGCGGCCAGCGTGCCGATCACCTCCAGGACGAAGAACCACCTGGAATTGAGCGTCAGCCCCAGCAGCACCGGCGCGCGGAAACGGGCCGCGATCCGGTCCAGGGTGCCATCGTTCGCGAGGGCGGCGATGGCGGCGTCGAAGGCCGCGACCGTCGCCTCCGGAACCTCCCGGCTGAACATCAGGTGCAGCGGGATGAACAGCCGCAGATGGCCATTCTCCTCGACCGAATGGGGATCGCCACTGGCGGCGATCATCGTGGCGGCGGTGAGCCGCTCGGCCAGGAAGCCATCGATCTCGCCGGCCAGCAGCAGGCGCAGATTGGTCGCGTCATCGCGGCTGCGCCGCACCCGTGCTCCGCGCGCCGGATCGGCCAGCCAGGCATCCAGCCTGGGGTCGCCATAGGAGTAGCCCTCGATGACGCCAAGGCGAAAATCCGTCACGCGCAGATACGCCAGAAGGCCGGTGGCATCCGAGGCCTGCGGCCTGAGGCCGCCGCGCCGCTGGATCAGCACGTTCACATCCTGGCGATAGGCGACGCTCATCCGGCCGGCCGCCGCGCGGGCGGACGTCCAGGCTACGCCGGAGATGAGGTCCCGCCGGCCCGTCGCGACTTCGCGCATCAACTCGGTATAGGGGGCGCGGGTGAAGACCAGCCCATGGCCGGCCCGCGCGGCGATGGCGCGGACCATCTCGATGTCGAGCCCGGTGGGGCCGTTCGGCCCTTCGGACTGGAAGGGCGCCGAGGCATACGAACCGATATTGAGCGGCGCCTGCGCGCGCGCCGACCCGGATGCCCAGCACAGGCAGATCGCCAGAAACCAAAGCCGAAACAAAACACCAACCCCCGTTATGGGTGCCAGGTCATGCTGCCGGCGAAGCCCGGCGGCGGGCAAGACGCAACTTGCCCTGGAGCAGGATGGGCCTAAGAGACTGGACGGATGATCCCGAGGAATGCCCGATGATCGCGGCCCCCCTGCACCTCGCGGGCGAACGCTTCATGCTCTGCCCGGGCGGTGTCGCCGTCTGGCCCGCCCAGCGCACGCTCATCGTGGCCGATCTGCATTTCGAGAAGGGCAGCGCCCAGGCCATGCGCGGCCATCCCGTGCCGCCCTATGACACGCGCGAGACACTGACGCGCCTCGCCTTCAGTCTGCGCCGCCATGCGCCGCGCCGCGTGATCGTGCTGGGGGATGCGCTGCATGATGATGGCGCGCTGTCCCGCATGGCGGCGGCCGACCTGGCCGCGCTCAAGCGCCTCCTTTCGCCGCTGGAGGTGCTCTGGATCGCGGGCAACCATGACCCCGCGCCGCAGCCCGAATTGCCCGGCACCTGTGTGCCGGAATGGCGGGAGGGGCGGCTGCATTTCCGCCATGTCGGCGGGGTCGTGCCGCTGGCCCGCCATGAGGCGGAGCTGAGCGGCCACTACCATCCGAAGGCCACGCTGCCGACTCGGGCCGGTGGCGTCACCCGCGCCTGCTTCCTGGCGAGCGGGCAGCGGCTCGTGCTGCCCGCCTTCGGCGCCTTCACCGGCGGGCTCGATGTGCTCGACCCCGCCATGTCGCCGGTGACGCGCGGTGCGCTGCGCGTTTTCCTGCTCGGCCGGGACAGGCTGCACAGCGCCGCCTTCGAGGCGCTGCGCCAGTCCTTCGCCGCGACCGCTACTGGATCAGCGGCTCGCTGATCGGCAACACGATGCCGTTGCTGCAGATGATCTCCCGGGCACCCAGCGTGATGGGCGCCAGCGGGATATTGATGCCGCCCACGCCGAAGCCGCTATCGCCCACGATCCGCGCCTGGACGGCACGGCCCTGAGCGCCGTTGAACTCGACCACGTTGCCGTTCCGCGTCCGCGCCTGCAGCGTGCGGCCCTGCATGAGCTCCATCGGGTAGCGTCCCTCGATGATGTGCATGTTGCCGAAGGCGAGAAGGCGCACGCGGTCCGGATCCTGGCGCTGCGCGCCCGAGCCACCGGTGCTGGGGTCCCGCATTTCGCGCAGCGAATTGGGCATGCGCGCCATCGCCGCGTTGTTGGGGGCGAGCAGCGTGAAGGGCCCGGCGCTGCGCAGGGTATCCACGTGGCCAGCACGCGAGAGCACCTCGAGGAAGTTGTCGCAGTTGCCGGCCGCGGCCAGCGCATCCACGACATTGGTGGGCTGCACCAGGCCTTGCTGGACCACCGCCTGCGCGAGGAGTGGTGCGGGGAGCAGGGCGGCAGACGCGCCAAGAAGGAAGGAACGGCGTTGGGGCATGGGGGAGGCCTCTCAGGACTGTGATCCCCATGGGAACGCACGGATCGCCAGCGCGGTTGCAGGCGGTGGTGGAGGAAGCTTCAGCCAGGCCGCGGAGCGAAGCCGTAAAGGGCCGCCGGATTTTCCACCAGGATGCGATGGCGCGCCGCGGCATCGGGCACCCAGTCGAAGAGCCAGTCGAGCAGCAGACCGTCATCCAGCATCTGCGAAGGTGTCGCGAATTGCGTGTGCGGCCAGTCGGTGCCCCAGACGCAGCGCTCGGGGGCGGCGGCCACGAAACGCCGGGCGATGGCGGAAAGGTCCGCATAGGGCGGGCGGCTCGCGCGGTAGCCGCAGAGCTTCACATGCACGCGGCCGGTATCGAGCAGGCGCAGCGCCGCCGAGAGTGCCGCGCCATCCGGCCCATGCGCCGCATCCACGCCGGCCTTGTGGTCCAGCACCAGCGGCACGGGCAATTGCGCGAGGCGGGGTGCCAGGGCCGCCAGCACATCGCCCTTCATGTAGAGCTGGATGTGCCAGCCGAGATCCGCCACGCGCCGCGCGAGCGATTCCAGCTGGTCCACCGGCGTGCCATTGCCGCTGACCGCGTTGAAGCGCACGCCGACCGCGCCCGCATCGGCCAGGCGGCGGAGTTCTGCCGGGCTTGCCGCGTCATCCACCACGACGATGGCGCGGGCATTGTCCTGGCCGAATTGCGCCACCGCATCCATCGTCACCGCATTGTCGGTGCCATAGACGCTGGCCTGCACCACGACACGCCGCGTGAGGCCGAGCGTGTTCGCCATGTCGAGATAATGGCCGATCAGCGCGGGCGGCGGCGTGTAGGGCCGCGTCTCGCTCATCGGGAAGCGGTCATAAGGGCCGAAGATGTGGAAATGGCTGTCGCAGCTGCCCTCGGGCGCGCGATGGCGGGGCGGGTTCGTCACCGCATTCGCGGGGGCGCAGGTGTAGGTGAGATCCATGGGGTGAGATTGCGGGCATCGCGCGGCCGGCGCAATCTGACGCCACAGCATGCGGGAGAGAACGCGATGAGCAAGGTTGCGGTGGTGACGGGGGCGAGCACGGGGATCGGGCGCGCCGTGGCTTTGGGCCTGTTGAAGGCGGGCTACCGCGTGGCGCTCGCCGCGCGCCGGCAGGATGCGCTGGATGAGACGGCGCAGATGGCGGGCGCCAACTCCGGCAACGCCCTGCCAATGGCCACCGACGTCGCCTCGCCCGATGGCGTGAATGCGCTGTTCGCGGCGGTGAAGTCGAACTGGGGTCGCTGCGACCTGCTCTTCAACAATGCCGGCATGGGCGTGCAGGGCTACCTGCTGGAGGACCTTCCGGTGGAGAAGTGGCTGGAGGTGGTGAATGTGAACCTCACCGGCAGCTTCCTCTGCGCGCAGCAGGCCTTCCGCATGATGAAGGAGCAGACGCCGCAGGGCGGGCGCATCATCAACAACGGCTCGATCAGCGCGCATACGCCGCGGCCGGACAGCGTGGCCTATACGGCGACGAAGCATGCCATCACGGGGCTCACCAAGTCGTTGATCCTGGATGGCCGGAAATACAACATCGCCGCCGGTCAGATCGACATCGGCAATGCGGCGACGAACATGACGGCGCGCATGCAGAAGGGCGTGAAGCAACCGAGCGGCGAGATGATGGTGGAAGCCACCATGGATGTGCAGAACGTGGCGAACGCCGTGCTCTTCATGGACAGCGTGACGCCCGAGGCGAATGTGCCCTTCCTGACGGTGAAAGCCTCGCTCATGCCGTGGGAGGGCCGCGGCTGAAGTCAGGAAAAAGAGGCCTCCGGCGGCTGGGGCCGAAAGGCCCCAGACCCCAGGAATTTGGCCCGGAGCCGAGCCGACGGGACCGGCGCTGTCCCGAAGGATCGGGGTCTGGGGCCTTTCCTTTCAGGCCGTCGCCAACGCGATCTTGACCGCCGCCAGCGCCTCTTCGGTCTTGTCCCCATCCGGCCCGCCGGCCTGGGCCATCTCCGGCCGGCCACCGCCGCCCTTGCCGCCGACGGCCGCCGAGGCCGCGCGCACCAGCGCCACGGCATCGGCGCGGCCCTTCGCCACCTCACCCACGCCGACCACGATGCTGGCCTTGCCCTCGGCGCTGGAGACGAGCGCCACGACATCGGCGGCACCGCCCTTGAGGATGGCTTCGGCCAGGCCCTTCAGCTCCTTGCCCGGCATGTCGCCGAGGTCGCGCAAAGCCAGGCGCAGCCCAGCCACGGTCTCCACCTCGACGCCCGCCGTCGCCATCTTCTTGCGGGTCTCGGTGAGATCGCGCTCCAGTTGGCGGCGGTCTTCCACCAGGGCCGCCACGCGGGCCGGCAGGTCGGCCGGGCTGACCTTGAGCACGGCCGCCGCCTCGCGCAGCAGGCGCGCCTCGGCCTCCATCGCGGCATAGGCGGTGGCACCCGTCACCGCCTCGATCCGGCGGACGCCGGCGGCGACGGCGCCTTCGGAGACCAGGCGGAACATGCCGATATCGCCGGTGCGCTTCACATGCGTGCCGCCGCAAAGCTCGATGGAGTAGTGGCCCTTCCGGTCCACCGCCTCGGGGTCATGCCCCATGGCGACGACGCGGACTTCCTCGCCATATTTCTCGCCGAAGAGGGCCATGGCACCCTCGGCCACGGCGGCGTCGGGAGTCATCAGGCGCGTCGTGACCTCGGCATTCTCGCGGATGCGGGCATTCACCTCGGCCTCGACCCAGGCGAGGTCCTCGGTCCCGATCGGCGTGGGTTGGGAGACGTCGAAGCGCAGGCGCTCGGGCGCGACGAGCGAGCCCTTCTGGGACACATGCGTGCCAAGGCGGCGGCGCAGCGCCTCATGCAGCAGGTGGGTCGCCGAATGGTGCGCGCGGATCGCGCCGCGGCGGCTGTGATCCACCTCGGCGATGACCGCCTGGCCCACGCTGACATCGCCGCTCTCGACGCGGCCGACATGGACGAAGAGGTCGCCCAGCTTCTTCTGCGTGTCGCGGATGCGGATTACCGCATCGCCCGCGCGGATCACGCCGCCATCGCCCTGCTGGCCGCCGCTTTCGCCGTAGAAGGGCGTCTGGTTCAGGATGATCGAGACGTCACGCCCGGCCGCCACGCTGTTGACCGAGGCGCCATCGGCGATGATGGCGGCGATGGTCCCCTCGGCACTCTCGGTCGAGTAGCCGAGGAATTCGGTGGCGCCGAGCTTCTCCTTCACGTCGAACCAGAGTGTCTCGGTCGCGGCCTCGCCGGAGCCGGCCCAGGCGGCGCGGGCGCGCTTCTTCTGTTCGGCCATGGCGGCGTCGAAGCCGGCCACATCCACGGCGCGGCCCTCGGCGCGCAGCGCATCCTGCGTCAGGTCGAGCGGGAAGCCGTAGGTGTCATAGAGGCGGAAGGCCACGTCACCCGGGAGCGCTTCCTTGTCGCCGAGCTTGGCGCGCTCGGCCTCCAGCAGGCCGAGGCCACGATCCAGCAGGGTGCGGAACCGCGTTTCCTCCAGCTTGAACGTCTCGGTGATGAGCGAGGCAGCGCGGCTGAGTTCCGGGTAGGCGGCGGCCATCTGCCGCTCCAGCGCCGGGAACAGGCGGTGCAGCAGGGGCTCGGCGGCACCCATCATGTGGGCGTGGCGCATGGCGCGGCGCAGGATGCGGCGCAGCACATAGCCGCGCCCCTCATTGGAGGGCAGCACGCCATCGGCCATCAGGAAGGCGCCGGCACGCAGGTGGTCGGCCACGACACGGTGCGAGGAGCGGAAGGGGCCATCCGGCTCCTGCCCCGTCAGTTGCGCGGATTCGAGGATGATCGCGCGGAAGGTGTCCGTGTCGTAGTTGTCGTGCTTGCCCTGGAGGATCGCAGCGAAGCGCTCCAGCCCCATGCCGGTGTCGATCGAGGGGCGGGGCAGCGGGTTCCGGGTGCCTTTCGGCTCCTCCAGATACTGCATGAAGACCAGGTTCCAGATCTCGATGAACCGGTCGCCATCCTGGTCAGCGGAACCGGGCGGGCCGCCGAAGATCTTGTCGCCATGGTCGAAGAAGATCTCCGAGCAGGGGCCGCAGGGGCCCGTGTCGCCCATGCGCCAGAAGTTATCGTCGGTCGGGATGCGGATGATGCGGTCATCGCCGAGGCCCGCGATCTTCTTCCAGAAGCCCGCCGCCTGCTCATCCTCGGAATAGACCGTGACCAGCAGCCGCTCCTTGGGCAGGGCGAAATCCTTGGTGATCAGGTTCCAGGCGTGCTCGATCGCCTGTTCCTTGAAGTAGTCGCCGAAGGAGAAATTCCCCAGCATCTCGAAGAAGGTGTGGTGGCGGGCGGTATAGCCGACATTGTCGAGGTCATTGTGCTTGCCGCCGGCGCGGACGCATTTCTGCGCCGTCGTCGCCGTCACATAGTCGCGCTTTTCCTGGCCGGTGAAGGTGTTCTTGAACTGCACCATGCCGGAATTGGCGAACATGAGCGTGGGATCATTGCGCGGGACGAGCGGGCTGCTCTCCACCACGCGATGGCCATTGCGCGCGAAATAGCCGAGGAAGGTGGCACGGATGTCGTTGCTGCTGCTCATCCGCACCCTCTAGCGTGGCGGCGGCTTCCTCTCAAGTTGGCCCGGCCTCAATAGGCGGGCGTGGCCTCCGTCACGGAGACATGCGCGGAGACGACCTTCCAGCCCACATCCGGGAAGCGCACCCAGGTCTGCGTCTGCCGCGCCGGCAGGTCGCCCCGGCCGCGCATCTTGAAGAT
Source organism: Acetobacteraceae bacterium (assembly GCA_027488195.1). GTDB lineage: Bacteria > Pseudomonadota > Alphaproteobacteria > Acetobacterales > Acetobacteraceae > Roseococcus. The sequence goes on from JAIYCD010000133.1 coordinate 19,197, forward strand.
CAGGTTCACCACGGCGGTGTCACGGCCCAGCGTCAGGATGTCGAGCCGCAGGCGCTCCAGCTTGATGCCCGGCCCGGGCGGGCGAGCCACCCGATGGGCATGGATCTCATCGAAGCCATAGCCATTCTCATGGATGGCCAGGCGGCGCGTGTGCGGCGAGTTCCAGAAGGTGTCGTCCAGCACCTCCACATCCTTGCTGATCAGCGCCGCCTCGTAGCGCTCGAATTTCTGGCGGACTTCCTCGACGATCTCGGGAATGTTCGGGGTCATGCGGCTTGCTCCAAAGCGAGTGCGGTGCTGACAAGAAGGGCATCGGCCCCGCGCGCCGCGATGAGGGAGAGGCCGATCGGCCGCCCCTCCACCATCGCGCCGGGGATGTTGATCTGCGGATGGCCGGCCAGGCCGCCCTGCGCGCAAAGGCAGAGGATCTGGTCGCGCAGGGGCGTCAGCGCGCCCAATGGCAGCCCGGCCTTGGGAGCCGGGAAGGGCGTGGTGGGGATGGCCATCACCGTGCCGGGCGGCAGCAGGAAGCGCATGCGGCCGCGCACCTCGCGCCGCATGAGCTCGGCCCAGCCGCGATCCGCCTCGCTCGACATCGCGCCCAGCACCAGGCCCTTGGCGACCGAGAAGGCGAAGCGCGGATTGTCCCGCTCCACCCAGGGGCGGAAGGTCTCCCAGGCCTCGACCGGTTGCAGCACGCGCTGCGCCCGGCCCCAGACGGAGAGGCCGGGCGGCGCCATCAGGTCGAAGCGCGTCTCGGGGATCAGCGCCTTGAGGCGGCGCACCAGGGGCTCCAGGGCCGCGGCCGTCGCGGGTTCGGCAAAGCCGAAGGCGTCGGACGCGATGACCAGGCGCGTGGGCAGCGCGTCAGGGATCGCCTCGCCCAGCAGCACCTCGGAGACGCGCGCGAAGGTCGCGGCATCGCGGGCAAACCAGCCCGTGGTGTCGGAACTCGGCGCCTGGGGCAGCATGCCGGTCAGGTTCAGCCGCCCATGCGTGGGCCGGATGCCGTAGAGGCCGCAGAAGCTGGCTGGCACCCGGACCGAGCCGCCGGTGTCGGTGCCAAGCGCCGTGTCGCAAATCCCCTGCGCCACCGCGCTGGCCGAGCCCGAGGAGGAACCGCCCGGCACATGGCCAGGTGCGGCCGGATTCAGTGGCGTGCCCTCGAAGGCGTTCTCGCCCAGGATGCCGAGCGAGACCTCGTCGGTGATGGTCTTGCCGATCAAGGTCGCGCCCGCATCGAGCAGGGTCTGCACAGCCCAGGCATGCCGCTCGGGGATGGGATTCTGCCGCGCCCAGTCCGGATTGCCGCCGCCCGTGGGCGTGCCCGCCACATCGAACAGATCCTTGGCGGCGAAGGTCAGGCCCGAGAGCGGCCCGCGGGCGCGCCCTTCGATCCGCACGGAACTGCCTGGAACGAAGGGGGATGTCATGCGGGGCCTCGCGCCGGTGAGGCGCGGAGTGTGGCGCGCCCCGGGGCGGCTGGCGAGAGGCCCGCCGCCCGCGCGGGCGGCTACTCTTCCTCGGCCGCGCCGTCGGCGTCGGGCGCCACCATCATGGCGCTCGCCACCGTGGTGGCCTGGCCGCGGATGCGCTTCTCGATGCTGTCGGCCATGGCGGGATTGTCGCGCAGGTACTGCTTCGCGTTCTCCCGGCCCTGGCCGATGCGCTGGCCGTCGCAGCTGAACCAGGCTCCCGATTTCTCGACGACACCGGCCTTCACGCCGAGGTCGATGAGTTCGCCCACCTTGCTGATGCCCTCGCCGTACATGATGTCGAACTCGACCTCGCGGAACGGCGGCGCCATCTTGTTCTTCACCACCTTGACCCGGGTCTGGTTGCCCACCGTGGTTTCGCGGTCCTTGATCGACCCGATGCGGCGGATG
>JAIYCD010000142.1 GCA_027488195.1 Acetobacteraceae bacterium
GGCAATGGCCTGCGCAATGATTTCACCAAGCCCTGGGTGGACCTGCTGCTGCGCCTCGCCATCGGGCGGCGCCTTGGCCTCGACGAGAGGGCGGTGGCCGAGCGCGTGCCCATCCTGGTATCGGGGGGCGCGGAGGGCGCGGTCTCGCCGCATCTCGTCATCTGGTCGCGGGGGCAGGCGGGCGCTTCGGGCCTGCTCGCCGCGGTGGAGCGCGCGGTGATCGCACCCAGGGACCAGGGCAGCGTGCTGCATGCGATGGCGACGGCCGCGATGGTGCGCGCGGCCATGACGCGCCTCGGTCTCACCGATCCGGCGCAGGTGGGCCTGGTGCTCGTGCGAGCCCCCGCCGATGCCGAGCGCGCGGGCCATGATGCGCGGGTGCGCGTGGCGGCCGCCCAAGGCGTGGCGTTCGTGCTCGGGCAGATCCCGGCGATCGGGCTCGATGAGCTGGAGTGCTTCGCGCATTGCGCCTTCGTCGTGGCACGGCATGACGGGCCAGGGCAGCAGATCCTGCTGCTGGCCAATGGGCCTGGGGGCGATCCCCGCGCCGCCATCGCCGCCGGCCTGCTGCAGGACCCGCTGGATTCGCCGGGCGCGTCGGCCATCCTCGCGCGGCTTGGCCTCACCGCCGCGCCGCAATTGCCGCAGGCGGAATCGGCGCGGGTGCTGGCCGTGATCTCGAAAGGCGATGCGCCGCGGGACGGGCTGATCCGCGGCCTGCCGCATGCCATGCACCTCGACAATGACATCGCCATGCATCGCCATGCGCGCGCCGCCTATGGGGCCATGCTGGGCGCGCTGATCGGCCATGGCGCGGTGCTGGTCTCGGGCGGCGCCGAGGCACAGGGGCCGCCCGATGGCGGTTTCGCCGCCATCATCGCCGCCACCGCAGGAGAGAGCGCATGAGTGCCGTCCCCGTCATTGACCTCAGCCCGATCCGCGGCACCGATGCGGCTGCCATCCAGGGGCTGGGGCGCCGGGTGGATGCGGCCTGCCGCGAGATCGGCTTCCTCATCGTCGAGGGTCACGGCGTCCCGCCCGAGCTGATCGACGAGGTGCGGCGCGAATCCCTCGCCTTTTTCGAATTGCCGGAGGCGGAGAAGCTGGACGTCCGCCCGCCGGCCGGCACCTTCCTGCGCGGCTACACGCCGCCCGAGACCAACACGCTCGCCCGCTCGCGCGGGGTGGAGACGCCGCCCGACATGCGCACGCTGTTCTCCATGGGGCGGCCCGAGGCGGATGGCACCCAATATGCCGACATCCCCGAGGCGCGGCCCTTCTACCAGCCCAATCTCTGGCCCGGGCGGCCGTCGGGGCTGAGGCCTGCCTTCACCGCCTATTTCCGCGAGATGGAGCGGCTTTCCACCGAGATCATGCGCGCCTTCGCCGTCGGTCTCGGCCTGCCCATGCACTTCTTCGACGACAAGATCGACAATCACTTCGCGGCGCTGCACGCGCTGCATTACGGCGCCCGCACCACGCCGCCCGCACCAGGCCAGTTGCGCGCGGGCGCCCACAGCGATTTCGGCAGCCTCACCATCCTGATGCCGCCGGCCGAGGGCGGCATGGGGCTTGAGGTGCTGCGCCCCGATGGCGGCTTTTCACCAGTCGAGCCGCCGCCTGGCGCCTATGTCATCAACATCGGCGACCTGATGCAGCAATGGACCAATGGGCGCTGGGTCAGCACCGTGCACCGGGTGGTGAACCCGGAAGGGGCCGGCTGGGCGAAGCCGCGCCTCTCGCTCGGCTTCTTTTGCCACCCGAACTACGACGCGCCGGTCGAGGCGCTGCCCGGCACGGTGGCACCGGGCGAGGCGCCAAAACATGCGCCGGTCATGGCCGGCGTTTACATGAACCAGAAGATCTCCGCCGTGCGCCGCCCGGTGGCCACGTCGTGAAGCGTCCCGCAGGATTTGCCATGCGCCCGTTGATTCTCGCCCTCGCGCTCTGCCTGCCGGCGCCTTTCGCCCTGGCTCAGGGTGGTGGGCCGCAGCCGCACAACCTCTACAGCTCGACGCGCAACCAGGCGGACCTCGCCACCATGCGCAGGCTGCTGGCCTGCGGCATCCAGGTCGCCGCCGAGGACAGCAATTTCTACGAGGGCCTGGCGCCGGATTTCTATGTCGTGATCTCCGATCCGCTGCCCTCGCGCGCCGCGGCGGAAGCGCAGCTTGCGCGTGCGAAGAACTGCGGCGTCACGGGCCAGGTGCGGATGGTGCGGCGGCGCATCGCCCCGCATTGAAGGGACGCTGAGACAGCGCGGGGGGAGGCGCCGCTCGCAAGAGGCCGGGACGGGGCTCGGAAGCTTCCTTATCCAAGTGGGGGAGATGCGCTAGCCTGACGCTCACTCACTGGATAGCGCGGCCTGCCCGGCACAGACAAGGCGAGCTGACCCGTGTTCGACGAATTCGGTTTTCCAGGCGACGCGCACTCGGGCTATGCCGGGCCCGTTCTTGAGACTTTCGTCTATTGCAGCCGTGCCGCCGAAGGCGTCGACGACGCCGAGGTCGACCGCATCATCGAGTTGTCGCAGCGCCGCAATGTCGCCCGTGACATCACGGGCGTGCTGGTTTTCGGCAGCGGCGTCTTCTTTCAGTGGATCGAGGGGCCGCCCGCCCAGGTGGAGAGCCTGATCGCCAGCCTTCATGGCGATCCGCGCCATCACGACATCGTCACGCTGGACCGGAGTGTGGAAAAGCGCGCGCGTCTGTATCCGGATTGGGAAATGGAGCGGGTTGGCGCCGAGGACATCCGCGCGGTGCCGACGCCGCGGGGCAGCCGGATCTGGTCTCACAAGATGGTCGCTCGGGTGCTGGCGTGCGGCGATGCGCGGCATGATACTGGGCCCCATGGCCACCAGGAGGATTCGTCAGGTCAAGGACCGCCAGGAGACGTCCCTCTACGCCGCGGTGAAGGCGTATCTCGAGCGGCTGGGTTTCTCGGCCAAAGGCGAAATTTGCGGCTGCGACATCGTTGCCCTCCGCGCGGAGGATGATCGCTTCCTGGTGATTGCCGAACTGAAGCTCAGCTTTACGCTCGAGCTGGTGTTGCAGGCCGTTGACCGCCTGCCTCTGGCGGACGAGATCTGGCTGGCGGTACGGGCCAGCGGCCGAGGTCGCGACCGTGATCGCCGCGTTCAGAAGCTGTGCAGGCTTCTGGGTTTCGGGTTGCTTCGGGTCTCGCCTGATACGGGCGGTGTTGAAGTCCTCACCGAGCCCGCTCCGTACCGACCCCGGATGAATGAACGGCGCCGCAGCCGGTTGCTCGATGAACATCGGAGGCGAAAGGGCGATCCGACCGAGGGAGGTTCGACGCGGCAGCCCATCATGACCGCCTATCGTCAACGGGCTTTGGCCTGCGCTGCGCAGCTGAATCAAGGCCCGCTGCCAGTGCGGGCCCTGAGATGCGCCGCGGATGACGCTTCGAGCATCTTGCTGCGTAACGTCTATGGTTGGTTTGAACGGGAACGACGCGGGGTCTATCGGCTCACGCCAATCGGGGTGGCCGCGCTCTCGCGCTGGTTGCCATCGGAGCAGCTCAGCACTGCCGATGCCGGAGCCGCTTTGGGGGCATGACCGGATCGCGCTCGGGAGGCGTGATGATGCCGGCTCCTTCGGTCATGGCTTCGCCATGGATGGGGTTGATCCGCTTGGGGACCAACCTGGTCCACGCTCCTGCGAACCGCGCAGCCCACCGGCTGATGCCGCCGGTGGAGCCGCTTCGAGCTGAGGGCGTTGAGATCAGGGCCGCGATGGCACGCGTGCGCAGCGACCTGGGCGCCAACCCGTCAGGGCAGGCGCCGTTGGGCGGCCGGGATGCGGGCTTGGCTGTCCTCTGAGCGCATGATGTGGCGCAGCGCGTTGGTCACGACGGCTTGGAATGTTTGACAGGCACCATTCGATCTGCGCCATGTGCCTCACCTCGTCTCGCCGTTCCGGTCCCAGAAGCTCTCCCAAAGACCAACTGGTTGCGTCCCGTTTGTTCGGCTTGAGTTGGTGGTTGCGTCGGAAATACCCGCGCGCATGTGATGAGGATGCAGGTCAGATGGCTTCAGGTACGGTTAAGTGGTTCAACGCAACCAAGGGTTTTGGCTTTATTTCGCCGACCGGTGGCGGCTCTGATGTGTTCGTGCACATCACGGCCGTTCAGGCCGCCGGCCTTCAAGGCCTCAATGATGGTCAGCAGATTTCCTTCGACCTGGCGGAAGAGCGCGGCAAGACGTCCGCGGTCAACCTCAAGGCAGGCTGATTTCGGCAGCCTCCAGGGGCTGCGGATGGAGAAAGGCGGTCTCGCAAGGGACCGCCTTTTTTTTTGTTCGGGAGGGATCAACGCCCGGGCGTGAGGATGAGATCGGATGCGGGAGGGGGCGATCGAGCCCCGTGCGAACTCCCGGGTCAAGCGCCTGCGCTGCGTCCCGGCGAGCAGGCATGGCGGGGATCAGGCTGGGGAACATCGGATGATCGTCCGGAAACCCACAGAGAGACTACGAACTGGCGGATGAGTTGTCTGCCTGGATAGCATCCCGGCCTGTCTCCCACTATTCCGAGATCAGCCCTTTTCCCCGCATATGTCCCTTGCCTTATCCCCTACCGTTTCCGCTTGTCTCTCTGTTCCCACGCTATTGTGGGAACCAGCGTGGGAAGCGAAATCATGGCGGAGATATCAGCGAAGGCGTTGAAGGCCAGGCTCAAAGCCTTGGAAGAGAACCCGCCCGGCAAAGTGGTGCGGATCATGGCCGGCGCTGGTGTGTGGGTGCAGTCAAAGATGGCAAAGTGCATGCGTTTGGATTCAAGGGCGACCCTCCCGATTACCATCCGCAGTACGACGCGGATGACCTGGACCCGATCGTCAAGCCGCGCGAACGCATTCCGCGGACGGTCTTTGCCGCTCCCGTCACGCTGAGTCGGAACGGCATTCGCCCGTTTTCTCGCGGCGACAAGACGCCTGGTGGGTATGAGTATCTATGGTCCGATATTCTCTTTGATGGGGAGGGCTTGCTCGGTCTTGGGGAGGCCGGCGATTCGCCATCCCAACCCTATGTGCCCCAGCCGCAGCCCCAACCCACCGAAGAGCCCCGAAGGCGCAGGGGGCGCAAAGAAGATTGCGACTGGTTCCCGCTCCGGCGCGCGTTGGTCGCTAAGCTTTCACGGGATGGAGGGGACCTCACCAGCAGCGAACCGTTCAAATACCTCAACGATTGGGCGACCATGAACATGCGCAGTTTTTCCAATCCCTCCAGGAGCCCAGACGACACATCGGTCCGCCGGCACATCCAGGAGTTGGTCGAGGACGGCCTCATCCCTGACTGAATCTTGCCCGGCGCAATTCGACGCTGAATTGCGCCGGGAATTGCGCCAATTGCGCCGTGCGGGTGGCCGCTAGGCCATGACGCGCATTCACAGCAGCACGATGCGGCGGGGTAGCGCCCCGCTCGCCGCCACCTCGCACCGCAAGGAGAAGCGCCCCCGACCGGAAGGGCGAGGGCGCGCGAAACACTATTGGCTGACACCGGACAAATGGGCGTTTCGCGGCGCAGTTCCAAGGCATTTCCGGCGGGGCGTTCGAAAGAAAGCCCCATGCTCAGCCGTTTTGAAGGCAACTACCGCAACCGCCTGCCGCCCGACCTCGCCATGACAGCGCAGATCAATCGGGCGTCCCTGCTGGCTGCCGCCGTCGCGTCCGGCGATGCGCGCCTTGCCTCCCACCAGGATGTCGCCCGCCATGAGGCGGGCCATGTGGTTGGTTACGCCCTGCTTGGCGTTGGCACCCGCCGCTGCTGGGTCCGCCGTTTTAAACGCGACTGGATTGGCCGCACCCAGCGGTACGGTTTGCCTGTCTGGGGCGCTCCGCTGGGGCACGAGGGGCGGTTCATGACCCCGCCGGCGGGCATTGCCCAGGCCGTGTCCTGTCTCTCCGGTCCGCTCGCCGAGCGGGCGGTTGGTGGCGGTGAAGGTCTGGCCAATTTCGCGGCCGATTTGCCGGAGATGCTGGAGGGCTTCGCGATGCTCCGCCTCTCGGTCGCGCTGGCGCTGTTCCCCGATGCCCTGCCTTCGGATGATGGTGCGGAGGCTCTGGTCGAGGCTGCGTTCCGCGACATGGGCCACCGCCTGCACGCCTCTCTGCTGGGAGAGCTGCGGCGGTGGGAACCGGAATCCAACCTTCGCTGGGCGCCATGAGCCGTGTCTTGACGGGTGAGTCATCTTCCAGTGTCGGCGCAGGATGGCTCTCATGCGCCCTTTGTTGTGCGTCGACTACGCCTCGATGCGCGACGATGGCTCCATTCCTGCCGCCACCGATGCAGCCGGATAAGGCAACGGCTGAATGCCGGCAGACCGAGGGCTATATTCAATGTTATGCAACGGCCTGCTGTCTTTGTGCGGGTCGAGACGGGGCACGGCTGCGAAAGATGCGTTGGTTGCGAGCTTCGACGGGCGGCGGCAGCCAATGCTGAACGAGAGGTTGTTGACCTCAATGGCACAGACGCGGACTGTGCTGGTCTCCATCTCGCGCAGCCCCAGCAGTCCGCCATCGCAGGAGAGAGCCGCCGTCGAAGCAGGCGATCACGAACTTGCCAGCGACTGGTGATAGGCCGGACAGACGCAGCGTAGCGTGCGTGGCGGCGGACTTGGTCTCCGAAAGGGGGAGGGTTCTGGGTTCGTAGCTGACCCCTATGGACGTCCAACGGGTTTCGCTGTGCGGGTGAGCCCTGATAGATTTTCAACGTTAAGTTGAAACGGCATGTTGAAAAATTAGAGAGCAGGACATATAATGCGTGGGCTACCTTCAGCTCACCGGGAGTCCGACTTGACCCAATTTCTGTTGCAACGCTCTCGTATTGCAGTTGCCGGCCTGATGGCGCTGCTCCTTTTCGCAACCAATCTCGCGCAAGCCTGCACCTCGCTGATCTACCGCGACCAGGCGGGGCGCGTGTATTTCGGGCGCACGCTCGAACTGGCCATGGAACTGCCCTACCAGGTCACGGTGTTTCCGGCCGGGCTCTCCTACGCGTCGCGCACCTCGCCCGGCTCGCCGGCGGCGACCTGGACGACGCGCTACCGCATGTTGGCCGTCACCATGCCCGATACGGCCCCTGATGACCTGAAGATCGTGGAAGGCTTCAACGAGGCCGGGCTGACCTTCAGCCTCCTGGCCTTCGCCAGCGCGGCGGGACCGCGGGATTCCGCCACGCGCACCCGCGCGGCCCTCGCGGCGATCGACCTTGGCGCCTTCACGCTGGGCCAATTCGCGACGGTGGCCGAGGTGAAGGCAGCGCTCGCGGCCCAGCCCGTGCTGCTGACGCCGCTCGGCCCGGTGGGTGGGGCCGCCAGCCCTTTCCACTTCGCCCTGCATGACCGCGCCGGTGGCTCCATCGTCGTCGAATTCGTGAACGGTCAGCAGCTGGTGCATGACAACCCGGTGGGCGTCATGACCAATGGGCCGTCGCTGCCCTGGCATCTCACCAACCTCGCCAATTACAGCTTCTTGCGGAACACGGATGTTTCGACCGGCCAGTTCGGCACGCTGGCCGTGGCGCAGCCGGATTCGGGCATCGCAACGCAGGGGTTGCCGGCCTCCAACACCTCGGTCGGGCGCTTCGTCCGGGCGGCCTATTACGCGCAATATGCCGAGAAGGTGGCGGCACCCGATGATGCCGTGCGAACACTGGCGCGCATCATGAACAACTTCGACCGCCCACGGAACATCACGATCGATCCGCGCGGGGCCAGCGGCGAGGGGCTGAGCGTCCCCGCCGCGCCAGGGGCCGCCGTGCCGGATTTCTCCAGCGAGTATACCTCCTGGACGGCACTGACCGATCTGGACCGCTCAAGCTTCTATCTGCGGACCTATGGCGGCCTGAACTACGTGAAGTTCGACCTGACGACGATGGCCGGGATCACGCGGACGCAGTCCATCCCGCTTGCCACGTTGAACGGCCTGGCCGCGGATGGCACGGCCGCGCTGGTCGCGGCGCGATAAGGCCGCGCCAGGGACCGGCCGCCCGGCTGGGGCGGACGCGCTTCCTGGCAGCCCAGGCCAGACACGGTTTCCATTTCCCGGACGCAGGTGGAGCGGGGACAAAGCGATGCAACACAAGGGCCCTCGGCGCAGGATGCTCCGCAGCGCGCCAGGCAGCGCGGCATTGGCCCTGCTCCTCGGCGCGCCGGCCGTGGCGCAGACCATCCCGACCCTCGTTCTCTCCGAGGGCACCATTTCGCTCAGCACGTCGCAGGCGCCCAATCCGGCGAACAGCTGCACGGCCCGGCAGGCTGTCTACAACTCCGCGACACAGTCTGCGGGCTTCGCGAATGGCGTGGTCGCCTGCGTCGCCGCCATTTCCTCGCCCGGCACGGTGATCTCTGGCCTGACGAGTGAATCCGCGGGCGCGATCACCATCGCCAATTCGGCACCCATCCTGATGACCACGGCCAATGCCCCAGGATCGGCCGGCATTGTCGGCCTCTCCATCGGCGGCACGCCCAACGCGGCCTCCGGCGGGGTTGTGCCGTCGCCCGGGGCGGGCGGGGCGGTGACCATCAACAACACGGCCAACATCAGCACTGTGCCGGGCACGTCCACCCCGCCCACGACCTTCGTCAGCGGCCAGAATTTCGGCTTCTTCATCCTGCCCTTCGGCGGGGCCGTGGCGGGTGTTTCCTTCGGCGGGCAAGGGACGGGCGGGTTCCAGTCGAACGACCAGGCCGGTGCCTTTACGACCCAGGTCACCGGGGGCGCGGCGGCGGGTGTCACCATCGCCAACGGCATCGACGCCAGCGGCAACCAGAGCTTCGTCACCCTCTCCACCGGCGCCAGCGTCGCGGTGCCGGGCGCGGGGTCCTTCCAATCCCAGGCCAGCATCAATCCGGGGCTGCTCGGCATCAGCATGGGCGGCGATGCGGCCAACAATGCGGGCATCGGCATCGGCCAGGGCGGCGCGGGCGGCCCGGTCGGCATCACCACCATCGGCAACATCACGACCATCGCCGACAACAGCCCCGGCGTGCTGGCGCTGAGCGCGGGCGGCGGCGGCTCGGTCGCGGCGGGCAGCCAGGGCGGCGGCAGCGGCGGGGCGGTCGGCGTGTCCTTCCTCGCCTACCAGGGCAACAGCCTGGCGCGCGGCACCATCGCGACGAGCGGCAGCACCGCGCCAGGCATCCTCGCCATCAGCGCGGGCGGCAACATCATCGGCCGCGAGCAGCAGGGCAATGGCGGCGCGGGTGGCGCCGTCACCGTCAGCCTGGCCAGCCCGAACCAGATCGTGACCACGGGCGCCTTTTCGGCCGGCATCATCGCCGGCAGCCTTTCCGGCGGTGCGACGACCGGCATTCCGCAAAGCCGCAGCTTCAGCAATGCCCCGGGCAATGGCGGTGCGGTCACGGTGACCAGCAACGGCACCATCACAACGCTGGGGCCCGGCAGCGACGGCATCGTGGCACAGAGCCTGGGTGGTGCCGGTGGCACGCAGCAGGCCAGCAACGTGGCCAGCAGCTTCACCCTGGGCTTCGGCACGAACAATGTCAGCACCGCGAGCCTGGTCACGGTCGTCAATGGTGGCAGCATCACTGTGGGCGCGGCCGGCATGTCCAGCGGCACCCAGGCCGATTCCGCGGCCGCCAATCCCGTGGCAAATGGCATCGGCATCCTGGCGCAAAGCATCGTCGGCGGCGGCGGCATCGCCTATCTCACCAGCACGGCCGAGGGGGCCACGGTCAATGTCGGCGCGCCAAGCGGCGGCGGCAATGCCTCGGCCGCGGGCGGGGTCACGGTCAGCAATACCGGCGCGATCACCACCTGGCAGGCCGGCGGCATCGGCATCCTCGCGCAATCCATCGGCGGCGGCGGCGGCAATGCCAAGAGCGTCTCTGGCCTGTTCCGCTTCGGCGGCAATGGCGGCGAGGGCGGCACCGGGGGCGCGGTCACGGTCACCAACGCGGGCAGCATCCTGGCCAATGGCTGGCAGGCCCAGGGCATCGTCGCGCAAAGCCTGGGCGGCGGTGGCGGCGGCGGTTCGACGGTGCGTTCCGCCTTCTCGGCGGTCGGTGGCAGCGGCGGCGGGGGGGGCAGCGGCACTACGGTGCAGGTGACGGCGCAGTCCGGCGGCAGCATCCGCACCACGGGCGATGACAGCGCGGCCATCGTGGCGCAGAGCATCGGCGGCGGCGGCGGCCTGGGCGGCAAGGCCAGCGCCTGGGGCATCCTGGGCAGCGCGGCGGTGGGCGGCAGCGGCGGCGATGGCGGCGCGGGCGGTTCGGTCACCGTCACCGCGGCCGGCAGCATCGCCACCGGGACGGCAACCACGGTCGGCAGCAATATCTTCACCACGGGCGCCCATGCCTACGGCATCCTGGCGCAGAGCGTGGGCGGCGGTGGGGGCGCGGGCGGCGCTGCCTACTCCAGCCAGGTGGGTTCCCCCTTCGGCATGAGCGTCGCGGTCGGTGGCACGGGGGGTGCGGGCGGCAATGGCGGGCCCGTCTCGGTGACCTTCGGGGGGGCCGGGGCCCCCCTGCTTACGACGATCGGCACCGATGCGCATGCGATCGTCGCGCAATCCATCGGCGGCGGCGGCGGGGCCGGCGGCCAGTCGCGCGCGCGCTCCTGGGGCCTGCTCGCCACCGCGGATATTCCAAGCCTGCAGATCGCGACCTCGGTCGGCGGGGCCGCGGCCCTGGCCGGCACGGGGCAGGGCGTCACCGTGACGACGGCGGCGCCGATCACCACCTCGGGCATCGGCGCCATGGGCATCCTGGCGCAGAGCATCGGCGGCGGCGGCGGCGCGGGCGGCGACAGCACCGCCTTGGCCGCCACCTTCTTCGCCACGGGCAGTGCCGCCATCTCGGTGCCGGTCACGGTGGGTGGCCGCGCCGGCGCGGGCGGCAATGGCGGCGCGGTTGCGGTCACATTGGGGGGAAGTCTCTCGACCATCGGCGATGGCGCGCACGGCATCGTGGCGCAAAGCATCGGCGGGGGCGGCGGGACTGGCAGCATCGGCAATTCGGCCGCATTGCCGCCGCTCGGCGCCGGCGTGCCGGCGACTGTCGCCTTCGCCATCGGCGGCGATGCGGCCGGCGCCGGGGCAGGCAATACGGTCAGCGTCAGCACCAGTTTCGGCGTGCAGACGCAGGGGCTGCAGGCGCATGGCATCCTCGCGCAGTCCATCGGCGGCGGCGGCGGCGTGGCCAATGGCGGCCTGGTCAATGGCTCCACCTCGGCCAGTCCGGGCGGGGGGGCCTATGCGCTGACCGTCGCCATCGGCGCCAATGGCGGCGCGGGCGGCAATGGCGGGGGGGTTACGATCAACGCGGGCAACGGTATCGGCACGAGCGGCGCCTCATCCATCGGCATCCTGGCGCAGAGCATCGGCGGGGGCGGCGGCGCGGGCGGTACGGCGGCCCCGCCGCCGCCGGCCAGCTGGCTCGCGGCCTTGGCGAACCAGGCCAACCAGATCTACGGCTTCGCCACCATCGCGCAGGCGGCCGCCTTCCAGGACCAGTATCCGAGCGTCGCCAGCCTCGCCTCCTTCACCGCCAACCTGGCCATCGGCGGCCGCGGCGGCGCGAGCGGCGATGGCGGGAGTGTCACCATCAACCAGACGGCGGGGGTCATTTCCACCACCGGCCTGCAGGCGCATGGCATCGTCGCGCAGAGCATTGGCGGCGGCGGCGGCATCGGCGGCGCCTCCTCCACGACATCCACCACCTCCACACTGACGGCGCCGCTCTCCGCCTCGCTCGACATCGCGCTGGGCGGGGCGGGCACGGGCGGCGGCACGGGTGGGTCGGTGACGGTCAATCTCGGAACCGCCGCGCTTGCCGGTCAGACGGGGGTGTTCACCAGCGGTGTGTCCGCGCATGGCCTGCTGGCCCAATCCATCGGCGGTGGCGGGGGCCTCGCGGAATCCGGCGGGGTGCAGAGCGCCGGCGTGATGACCCTGGGCTTCGCGCAATCCGGCAGCGGCGGTAGCGGGGGCAATGGCGGGGCGGTCACGGTCACCAACTACAGCGCCTTCCGGACGGCCGGCGATGGGGCGCTCGGCATGCTGGTGCAAAGCATCGGCGGCGGCGGCGGCGCCAGCTCCCCGCCGACCTTCACGGCCGGCGCGGGGCCGATCGCCTACCGCCTGGGTGCGACCTTCTCCGGCAGCGCGGGCCTTGGCGCCGCGGGTGGCGCGGTCACCATCGCGCATAACGCCGCGCTGACCACGACCGGGCCGCGCGCGATCGGCATCCTGGCGCAGTCCATCGGCGGTGGCGGCGGCTACGCGCCCACGCTGTATGGACAGGCAGCGCCGGTGACGCTGGTCGCGGCCGGACCAGGCAGCGCGAATGGCGGCGCGGTCGGCGTCAGCCTGGGCCAGGGCGGCGCCGTCGGCACCAGCGGGGCCGGCGCGCATGGCGTCATCGCGCAGAGCATCGGCGGCGGCGGCGGCCTGGCCGGCAACATGGCGCAGGCCACCGTCTTCGGCCTGGCGTCCGGGACGGTCGCCAATACCGCGGCCGGCAATGGCGGCGCGGTGACAGTGGGGGTGACGGGCGGCACCATCGCGACCACGGGCGCCAATGCCCATGGCATCATCGCCCAGTCCCTGGGCGGCGGCGGCGGCATCCTGGGCGGCAACATGGGCGCGGGTGGTGGCAGTGGTTCGGCCGGGCCGGTGAGCGTGGCGGTGAACGGCGGGTCCGTCTTCGCCGCGCAAGGCTACGGCATCCTGGCGCAGAGCCAGGGCAGTGCGGGCAGCGGCCCGGTCCAGGTGACGATCGGCAGCGGCGGCACGGTCGCGGGCGGGTGGGCCGGCATCGCGCTGGATTTCGTGGGCAGCGGCAGCAACGCGGCCACCATCACCATCGCCAATGGTGGGGCGCTTTGCGGCCTCAGCTGCACCGCAGCGACTGGCAGCCCGGTCCTTCTCGCCAATGGGGCGAGCCAGGTGGTGATCACCTCCGCCGGCCTGATCGCTGGCACCATCCAGGCCAACGGTGCGCTGGTCACCGCGAATGCCGGCGCCACCCTGCGGCTGTCCGGGGAAAACATCCTGGGCATGCTGACCATGAACCAGGGCAGCACGCTGGACCTCGCGACCTACAACACGAGCTTTTCCGGCGTCTCCATCACGACGCGGTCCGGGTCCACGCTGAACAACCCCAATATCCTGACCCCGGTCGATTTTCTGAACCAGCGCTCGAACCGGCTGCTGCTGGAGGCGAACTACGTCACCAGCGGGCTGAGCTTCACCGTTGCGCCGACCAACCTCTACCCGGTCGCGACGCCTGTCTCGGTCTTGGATGCGCCGCAGATCGCGGCCGCCACCACTAGCTTTCCGGTGCTGAACAACGATCTGGTCTACACATTCGCGGCGACCGGGCTGCCCCCCAGCCAGATCGGCATCTCGGTGGCCGCCAATTTCACGCCCGCCAACGTCGCGCTGACGGGCAACCAGTCGCAGGTGGCGGGGGCGGTGCAGTCCAGCTGGAACACGGATGCGGCGGGGCTGCCGAATGCCTATACGGCGCAGCAGCGGGCCGCGGTGTATTCCAGCCTCTATGGCCAGACCGCCGGCAGCTATGGCGCAGCGCTCGGCAATCTCCAGAGCCAGACGCCGGGCGCGCAGGCAGCCAACAGCCTGAGCAGCGGGGCGGCGCTGGCCAATACCTTGCAATCCTGCCCCGATTTCGCCGGGCCGGACACGCTGCTGCGCGAGAATACCTGCCTTTGGGTTCGCGGCATCGGGCGGCTCAGTGACACGGGCCGCACCCAGTTCGGCACGACTTCCAGCGCCTCGGCCGTCGCGTTCCAGATCGGCGGGCAATACGAGTTGGCGCCCAATTGGTTCATCGGCGCTGTCTTCAGCGAGGAGCAGGCCTGGCTGCGCGCCTCGGCCGGCAACGAGCGTGCGACGGTCCAGGGCCAGTCGCTGGGCGTGACGCTGAAGCGCCAGATTGGCACCTGGCAGATCGCAGCCTCGGCCGTTGCCGGCTATGCTTCGGGTGACGGGCGCCGCAGTCTTCCTACCTTCGGCCTCAACGCCACCAGCTCGCCCGGCGGCGACGTGCAGATCGGCCGGTTGCGTGTGTCACGGGAATTCGTGGGCGAGGCGGTCTATGTCAAACCGGCCATCAACTTCGATGTGATCCGGCTTGGCGCCTGGGGCTACACCGAGCAGGGCGCCGGCGCATTTGGACTGCGTGTGGCCGGCAGCAGCCAGGTGCAGTTTGCCGTGACGCCGCAGGTCGAGCTGGGTGGTCGCTGGAACGTCTCCGAGAACACGGTGCTGCGGCCCAATGTGACCCTGGGCGCCACCTTCCAATCGGAGAGCAGCTACGAGACGCGGCAATACCTTCTGGGCCAGCAGATGCGGATCCGCAGCCCCTTGGCTGGGACGATCGGGAGCTTTGGCCTGGGCGTGGACCTGACGCACAGCCGGGGCGTCCTGTTGCGGGCGCAGTATGTCCTTGATGCATCCGCGGACACGACGGCCCATACGGGCATGCTGCGTGCCGGGTATCGGTTCTGAGGCGATGGGCGCCTGGGCGCGCGCCTATCCCGCTGCTGCGGCTCATGCACCGCTGCAGGCTTCATCACCCGGTCCCGCGCAGCAGCGACACCAGCCCATTCGGCGTCCCATCCTCCCGCGCGATGGTGGTCTGCCCCATGGTCAGCGCGAGTATCGCGGTACCTTGATCGAGTACACACTCTGTGGAGTGACCCCCATGAAACCGGACACTTTGCTTGGTGGCCGGATTGCTTCTGGATGAACTCAGGGGGTGACTGGAAACCAATCCGCTGTGAGGGTGGATGGTGTTGTGATCCTCGAACCAATCGCCGAGGCGCTGGAGAACGGAAATGGCATCAGGGCGGGGGTTCACGGCGGCATAGTTGCGCTTGAACGTCTTCACGAAGGCCTCGCAGACGCCGTTGCTCTCGGGGCTGCGCACGGGGGTAAAGCAGGCCACGAGGTTCAGCGCCTTGGCGAACTCGACGGTTTCGGCTGCGGTGTAGGGCGAGCCGTTATCGGCCAGCCACTGCATTTGGTGGGGTGCCCGCAGGGCCTCGAACCTGCGCTCCACCTGGTCAAGCATGAGGTCACGGATCGTCTCGCCGCGGATGCCGCTGCTATGCTCACGACCCTGCGCACGTTCTGCGCGTCGGTCGGCTGCGCGCCGGCAATGGCGGCATCCAGTCCCGGATTCCGATCCAAGGCCATAGCCACCAACGCCTGATACTGCCGCGGGGCGATGGAATAACCGGCAAGCTGCTGGATTCCACGGGTCCCAGGTATCCCGCGCAGCATCGTCCCAGGCGCTCCGCGAGAGCGTGATCACTACCTTGCGCGACAGACTCGCCTCTGGAGAGATTTGGCGCCCTGCGCCGGACCAAGCCAAACGGGCGAGGGTGGGACCTGGACCGGCTCACAAGCCCCAGGCGAGTGTCAGGGCCTCCTCAGGGGGCGCGGAGCGAGGCCTTCTGCAGCTGGAATTGGGGCGCAGGGGAGAGCGTGTTTCCACTCTCTCCATCACGCACGATACCCAGCTGCCCAATAAGTCAGCGGTCACGGGTAGCCGGAACCATCCCCCACCATTTCCAGCCGAGTGTGGGAACTAATGTGGGAAGCTGAAAAACTTCACCCAGAAACCCGCAAAAACCTAGGGAACTGGCGGATGAGGTGGGATTCGAACCCACGATAGGCTTTTGACCTATACGCACTTTCCAGGCGCGCGCCATCGACCACTCGGCCACCCATCCAGCGCGCCTCTCCTTACGGCGGGCTGCGCCGCCGGGCAAGGGGCTTCAGAAATCGCTCACCCGGCCCTTCCGTTCCCAGTCATTGTAGCGCGTGGGCTCGGGGCCGCTCGGCCCGCCATCCTCGACCGTGGGGGCGGCCGGCGGCCGCTGCGGGCGGTTCAACTGCGTCAGCGGCGGGGCGGTGCGGGGCTTGCCGCCAGACGGGCCGGGGGGCAGGGGGGGCTTTTCTTCGTCGGTCATGCTCCCGATGTGGGGCGGAAACAGGATTGGTGGAAGATGCTCAAGACCTTCATTCTGCTGGGCGGCCTCACCGCGCTCTTCATGGTGGTGGGCTACGCGCTGGGCGGCGAGGCCGGCGCCACCATGGCCCTGGTCATGGCCGGTGGCATGAACCTCTTCGCCTGGTGGGGCAGCGACCGCATGGTGCTGCGCATGCACAACGCCCAGCCCGTGACCGAGGCCGAGGCGCCGCAGCTCTACCGCATGACGGCCGATCTCGCGGCCCGCGCCGGCATGCCCATGCCCGCGCTCTACATCATCCATGAGGAGCAGCCCAACGCCTTCGCCACCGGCCGCAGCCCCGAGCGCGGCGCCGTCGCCGTCAACACCGGCCTGCTCGACCTGATGACGCAGGAGGAGGTGGCCGGCGTGGTGGCGCATGAGCTGGCGCACATCAAGAATCGCGACACGCTGATCATGGCGGTCACGGCCACACTGGCCGGGGCCATCAGCTTCCTCGCCCAGTTCGGCATGCTGCTGGGCCGCGGGCGCGAGAACCGGCCCAACCCCATCGCCATGATCCTGATGGTGATCCTCGCCCCGCTCGCCGCCATGCTGGTGCAGATGGCGATCAGCCGCGCCCGCGAATTCGAGGCCGATGCCGAAGGCGCGCGCATCTGCGGCGACCCCTCCTGGCTCGCCAATGGGCTGGCCAGGCTGGAGCGCGGGAAGATCGGCCATGTGAACCAGACGGCCGAGGCCAATCCGGCCAGCGCGCATATGTTCATCATCAACCCGCTTTCGGGCCTTCGGATGGACCGCCTCTTCGCCACCCACCCGCCCACTGAGGAGCGGATCGCGCGGCTGATGGCGATGGGCGGCATGCCGCCGCAGGCGCGCCCCGCCGCGCCGCGCGGGACCTCCCCCTGGTCGGCGCCGGCCCAGCGCAACCCTTGGGCATGAGCCCCGGCTTTTGCCGCCTGCGGCGGCAGGGCTTCCGCGCATGACGAGGACGTAACGCATCCGCCGCTGGCGGGGCCGGCCGCGCGTGGCATGCTGCCGCTCCGATCCATGGACGGGAGGCGACATGTTCCGCAAGGCTTTGTTGGCATTTCTGGGGGCCGGCCTGCTCGGCCCCGGCGCGATGGCGCAATCGGCGGCGCCCGCCATCCCGCCCGGGCCGCGCATAGCCATCACCGCGGTCACGCAGCCCTTGCCGACGCAGCCGCAATACATCCTGGTGGACCAGCGCCTGATCCGCGACGGCCTGCGCGAGCGCAGCGGCGGCCGCATCGAGGTCACGCTGGCCAGTCACGCGGAACGCAACCTGGGCGGCGCCGAGATCGTCCGCCTGGTGCGCGCGGGCCAGGCCGAGATCGGCGCCGGCACGCTTTCCACCCTCTCGGGCGATGTGCCCATCCTCGATGGCGTGGACCTCTCGGGTCTGGCGCCCGACATCGCGCTGGCGCGCCGCATCGCCGATGCGATGA
>JAIYCD010000343.1 GCA_027488195.1 Acetobacteraceae bacterium
ATGAGCTCGGTCTCGATGGTCTCCATGTCGCGCAGCGGGTCCACGCTGCCATCCACATGGGTCACGTCGCCATCCTCGAAGCAGCGCAGGACGTGCACGATGGCATCCACCTCGCGGATGTTGCCAAGGAACTGGTTGCCCAGCCCCTCGCCCTTCGACGCACCGCGCACCAGGCCGGCGATGTCGACGAATTCCAGGCTGGTCGGGATGATCTTCTGGCTCTTGCCGATGGCGGCCAGCTTCTGCAGCCGCGGGTCGGGCACCGCCACGCGGCCGATATTGGGCTCGATCGTGCAGAAGGTGTAATTCGCGGCCTGGGCGGCCACCGTCTGCGTCAGCGCATTGAACAGCGTGGACTTGCCGACATTGGGCAGGCCCACGATTCCGCAATTGAAGCCCATCGGGTCAGTTCCGTTCGAAGCTGGGTGTCAGGCGAGGAGGTTGGCCAGTTCCTGCACGCGGATAGAGGCCGCGATGCGGGCGGAGGCGTCATCCGTCGGCAGGGAGAGGGCGGCGGCGCGCAGCAGCGGCACAAGCACGCCGGGTGCGAGGCCCGCGCGCTTGGTGGCATTGCCGAGTGCCGTGGCGAGTTCGGCCGCCGTGCCGCCAGGGGCCAGCAGGTCGGCCGCTTCCAGCAGGAGTGCCGCGCGGCTCGCGGCCTCTGCGGCGGCCTGGGCCACGGCCTTGCCGCGGCGGATGTCGCTGATGGGCCCCGGCTCGCCGGCGCGCGGCAGACAGGCCGAGAGGCCGGCGGCGGCCTGGGCCTCGGTCGTGGCGAATTGCCGCAGCGCCTGCGCGATGGCGGCGGCCGCGTTCAGCAGGTCCTCGGGGCCGGGGCCGCCGAAGAATTCGTCCACCACCATGGGTTCCATCAGCCGGTCTCCTGGGTGAGCAGCGCCACCCGCGTCATGAATTCGGCCGGCTTGCCCTCGGCGAGCAAAGACGCGGCATCAGCCAGGGCATCGAGCAGGGGCGAGACCCAGCCCTCATCCTTGGCGAAATTGCCCAGCACATAGCCGCTCACGCGGTCCTTGTGGCCGGGATGGCCGATGCCCAGGCGCACGCGGCCGAATTCCGGCGTGCCGAGCGCCCGCTGCATGTCGCGCAGCCCGTTATGCCCGGCCGTGCCGCCACCCTGCTTCACGCGCATCTTGCCGGGGGCGAGGTCAAGCTCGTCATGCCAGGCGGTGATGTCGGCGGGCGTGATCTTGTGGAAGGCGCTGGCGGGCTTCACCGCATCGCCACTCAGATTCATGTAGGTCTGCGGCTTGAGCAGATAGACCTTCTGGCCCGCGAAGCTGCCCTCGGCCAGTTCGCCCTTGAACTTGGACCGCCACGGGGCGAACCCGTGGCGGCGTTGGATGGCGTCGAGCGCCATGAAGCCGATATTGTGGCGCTGCTTCGCGTGTTCCGGCCCGGGATTGCCGAGCCCCACCCAGAGCAGCGCCAAGCCCGCTTACTTCTTCTTCGCGGGGGCCTTGGCGGGGCCACCCGCCGGGGCAGCGGCCTTGCCGGCCGGCGCCTTCTGCTTGGTCGCCTGGACCTCGGCCGGGGCCGCGGCCACCACATCCTCGACCACGGTCGGAGCGGCGATGGTCGCCACCACGAAGTCGCGGCCGGCGATCACGGGCTTGGCGCCGAAGCTGTCCTTCACGGCGGACCAGCGCAGGCTGTCGCCGATCTTGGCTTCGCCCAAATCAACCTCGAAGCGCTCGGGCACCGTGTCCACACCGACCATCACCTCGATCTCGCGGCGGACGACGTTCAGCACGCCGCCCGTCTTGATGCCGGGGCAGATGTCTTCGTGCAGGAAGGCGACGGGCACCTTCACACGGATGCGCGCACCGGGAGCGAGCCGCTGGAAGTCGATGTGCAGCGGGCGATCCGTCACCGGGTCGAACTGCACATCGCGCATCAGCGCGCGCTCGGTCGGGCCGTCCTTGACGGCCACTTCATACAAGTGCGACTGCCAGCCGCCCTTGTGCATTTCCTTCATGATGTCGCGGGGATCGAAAGCGACCAGCGTCGCCTCCTGCTTCGCCCCATAGACAACACCGGGGACAAGCCCCTCTCGCCGGGTCGCGCGCGCCGCCCCCTTACCGGCACGCCCGCGCGCCGCGGCCTCGATCCTGATGGTTTGGACCATGCCACTTGCTCCTTAACGGGTGTGATACCGCGCGGCGCAATGGGCGCACGCGCGGAGGCGGCCTCCAGGGGTGCCACCGTGCGACGGGGTTTAGGGGAATGCGGGCGTGCCGCCAACCCCCGATCAGCCGCCGCATGCCAGGGATGCGGCGCTTACGCCGCCGCCCGCGCCCCTGGCACGCCGCGCACGCGCCCGCCCGGCATGGCACCCGCGATGCCCGCGGCGAGGTCGGCCGCTTCCAGCAGGCGCTGCCAGTTCACGCCGGTCTCGACCCCCATGCGCTGGAACATCCAGACCGCATCCTCCATCGCCGTGTTGCCCGTGGCCCCCGGCGCATAGGGGCAGCCGCCAATGCCGCCCGAGCCCGCGTCAAACACGCGGCACCCCGCCTCCCAGGCGGCGGCCATGTTGGCAAGGCCGAGGCCGTAGGTGTCATGCCCGTGATAGGCGAAGCGGTCGCCGAAATTCTGGATGGCCTGGCGCATCAGGCGCCGCACCTGGTCGGGCGCCGCATTGCCGGTGGTGTCGCAGAGCGAGATCTCCATCTCGGAGTTCAGTGCCGCCACGCGCTCCACCCAGGAGAGCGCCTCCGCCTCATCCACCACGCCCTCGAAGGGGCAATGGAAGGTGCAGGAGAGGTTGAAGCGGATCTTCTGGCCTTTCGGCGCATCGCGCACGATGGCCGAGAGATCATCGAAGCTCGCCTGGCGGGAGCGGTTGAGATTCGCTTGGTTGTGCCCATCGGTCAGCGACATGAAGAGGCCGAGCCGATCCGCCCCGGCCGCGATCGCCGCATCGAAGCCGCGCCGGTTGGGCACCAGCACGGTGCATTCCAACCCATCCAGCTGCTTCGCCACCTGCAGCACCTCGCCCGTATCGGCCATCTGGGGGATGGCCTTGGGGCTGACGAAGCTGCCGACTTCCATGCGGCGGATGCCGGCCGCGTGCAGCGCGCGGACGAGGGCGATCTTCGTCTCGGTCGGCACGAATTGCTTGATGGGCTGCAGCCCGTCGCGCGGGCTCACCTCGGAGAGGGTGACGTTCATCGGGCTTCTCCCAGCAATTCGTGGAACACGTGGTCATTATCGGCGCCGGCGGCGCGCCCCGTCCAGCGCACCATGTCCGCGGGTGTGACGCCATCCAGGCGGAAGGGCGGCGCGGGATGCAGCACCTCGCCCAGCAGCGGGTCCTGCACCGGCAGCACCGTGCCGCGCGCACGGAAATGCGGGTCATTCGCGCAATCGGCGATGTCGTAGAGGCGGGAGCAGGGAACCTCGGCCTGCTCCAGCAGTGCCTCCGCCTCGCGCGCGGGCAGCGTCTTCGTCCAGGCGGCGATGGCCGCATCCAGCTCGGCCGCGTGTTCGCAGCGGCCGCCATTGGTCGCCATGCGCGGATCGGCCGAGAGATCGTCGCGCCCGATCAGCGCCATGAGGCGGCGGAAGATCAGGTCGGAATTGCCCGCGACGCAGAGCCATTTGCCATCAGCGCAGGGGTAGGTGTTGGTGGGTGCAGCCGTCGGGATGGCGGCACCCGCGGGTTGGCGGATGGCGCCCGTCAGCCCGTATTCCGGCAGCATGCCCTCCATCAGCGAGAAGACGCTGCTGACGAGGTCCAGATCCAGGATGCGCCCCTTCCCGTCCGGCGCGCGGTCCCGCCCCCAACAGGCCGAGACCAGCGCCAGCGCCGCATACATGCCCGCCAGATCGTCGCTGATGGAGACGCCGCAGCGTGGCGGCGGATAGTCGCTCTGGCCGGGATTGGCGGTCAAATGACGCAAGCCGCCCATCGCCTCGCCGATGGCGCCGAAGGCGGGCTTGTCGCGATAGGGCCCGTCCTGCCCGTAGCCGCTGATGCGCGCGATGGTCAGGCGTGGATTCTCCGCCTGCAGCAGAGCGGGACCGAGGCCGATGCGCTCCAGGTAGCCGGGGCGGAAATTCTCCACCATCGCATCGGCGCGGGCGCAGAGCGCCTTCACGCGGCGCTGGCCCTCTGCGCTCTTCAGGTCGAGCGTGACCGAGAGCTTGTTGCGGCCATGCACGCTGAACCAGACGGAGTGGCCGTCCTTCTTCGAGCCCCAGCCGCGGAAGGGGTCGCCCTCCGGCGGCTCGACCTTGATGACCTCGGCGCCGAGATCGGCCAGCAGGCGGGTGCAGAAGGGGGCGGCGATGTAGTGCCCCAGCTCGACGATCTTCAGGCCTTGCAAGGGCAGCATGCGTGTTCCCCCGTGATGCGTGGGCGCGGGTTTAGCGCGGGGCGGCGCGGACGCGAAATCCCGCGCAAGGGTTTGTTCACGAGCGGGCGGTATTCCTTGCGTCGGGAGCGGTTCCCCTGACCCTCCCGTCTCTCCCGGATGCCGCCCGCCCCCGCGGGCGCGTGACCCAACTTGGGGGCGGGTGCTGCGGTACCTGCCCCCATTTTTCCGGGCCCCGCTTCCGGCATGCACCGGCTTGCGCCACTCTGCCGCGCATCACGCCGGAGGACCGCCGCATGGATGACACGACGAAAACCCTGGCCCAGGCCGCCGGCCTCGCCGCCACCGCCGCGCGCTTCCCGCAGGATATCGAGGAAGCGCTGGCCACGCTCGCCAAGCACAAGACAGCCCTGCCCCGCAGCAGCGACCCAAGGCTGGAGCCGACGCCCGCCTACCAGGGGCCGCGCGCATGACGGCGCCGCATGAGCTTACTCTCGCCGAGGCTTCCGGCCTGATCGCCGCCGGCAAGCTCTCGCCCGTCGAGCTGCTCGCCGATTGCGCGGCGCGGATCGCCGCACTGGAGCCGCGGATCAACGCCTTCATCCGCCAGACCCTGCCCGAGGCGGAGGCCGCCGCGCGGGAAGCGGAGGCCGAGATCAAGCGCCGCGGCCCGCGCTCGCCCCTGCATGGCATCCCCATCGGCATCAAGGACATCATCGACCTGGCTGGCCACCCGACGACCTGCCATTCGCGCCTGCGCCTGGATCACGTGGCGAGCGAAGACGCGGCGGTGGTGGGCCTGTTGCGCAAGGCCGGTGCCGTGTTCCCGGGCAAGCTCGCCACCCATGAATTCGCCATCGGCGGCCCGGCCTTCGACCTGCCCTTCCCGCCCGCGCGCAACCCCTGGAACACGGCGCATCACCCGGGCGGCTCCTCCTCCGGCTCCGGTGCCGCGGTGGCGGCGCGCATGCTGCCGGCAGCACTCGGGACGGATACCGGCGGCAGCGTGCGGCACCCGGCTTCGCATTGCGGCATCGTCGGCCTGAAGGCGACCTATGGGCTGGTCCCGCGCGAGGGCGTCTTCCCGCTGGCCTTCTCGCTCGATCATGTGGGGCCGCTGACGCGCACCGTGCGCGATGCGGGCCTGATGCTGAATGTCATGTCGGGCGGGCGCGAGGACTACACGCGCGATCTCGGCCTCGGCCTCAAGGGCCTGCGCATCGGCTTCGTGCGGCATTTCCACGAGACCGACATGCCGGCCGACCCCGAGATGGCGGCGGCACTGGAAGAGGCGGCCCGGCTGCTCGCCGCCGAGGGCGCCATCGTCATCGATGTGACGCTGCCGCGCCTCTCCGAATTCGCGGCGGTGAACCGCACCGTGCTCTACGCTGAAAGCTCGGCCGTGCATGAGGAATGGCTGACGACGCGGCCCGATGAATACGCGAATGTGACGCGCCGCCGCCTGCTGCCCGGCCTCTTCCTGCCAGCGGTGGACTACATGCACGCAGCCCGCCGGCGCACGCAGCTCATCGCGGCGATCGAAGCCGCCTTCCAGGAGGTGGACGTGCTGCTGACCGCGAGCAGCATGGACCCCGCCTGCCGCATCGATGACACCGAGGCGGTGGAGCGCACCTATCCGCGCCAGGCGCGCACGCCGTTCAACGTCAGTGGCCACCCGGCCATCACGGTCATGTCCGGCCTTTCCTCCGGCGGCATGCCGCTCTCGCTGCAATTCGTGACGCCGGCCTTCACCGAGGCGCGGCTGCTGCGCGTGGCACATGGCTTCGAACGCGCGGCCCCCTGGAAGGACCACGCGCCGCCCTTGGATGCTTGAGGCGATCTTCCCGCCCGGCTGCGTGGTTGCCGTCGGGCTGAAGAGCGAGGCGGCGCTGCTGCCGCCTTCGGTGCGCTGCGTGGTCTCGGGCGGCGATCCGGCGCGGCTGGCGGCCCTGTGGCCCGACGACGCGACGGCCGTGCTCTCCTTCGGCATCGCGGGTGGCCTCGCCCCGGATGTGGCGACGGGGGAGCTGCTCGTCGCGTCCGCGCTTTGGGAGGGGGGCGAAATCCGCCCGGTGGACGCCGCATGGGCCGCCCGGCTGCAAGCGTGCTGCGGCGCCCGCAGCGGCGTGATCGCGGCGAGCGGGACGCTGCTGGCGAATGCCGCGGACAAGGCCGCCCTGCACCGCGCCGCCGGCGCACTGGCGGTGGACATGGAAAGCGGTGCCGCCTGGCGGTTCGCACAGGCGCGCGGCCTGCCCTTCGCCGCCCTGCGCGCCGTGGCCGATGGGCCGGCGGACGTGCTCCCCGAAGCCGCCGCCGTGGGGCTGAACCCCGATGGCTCGCCCGCGCCACTGCGCGTGCTGGCCGCCCTGCTGCGCCGCCCGGGCGACCTCCCTGCCCTGCTGCGCCTGGCCCGCGCCAGCGCCGCCGCCCATGCCGCGCTGCGCCGCGCGCTTGCCACTGCCAGCGCTGCGATCTAACTGCCGCCCAAACTGGAGGATTTCCCATGCATCGCCGCACCCTTCTCACCGCCGCGACCACCGCGCTGGCCCTTCCCGCCATGGCCCAGGAATGGCCCGCCGGCCCGGTCCGCGCCGTGGTGCCCTTCGCCGCCGGCAGCGCCACCGACATCGTGGCCCGCCTCTTCGCCGAGCGCATGCGCGAGGTGCTGGGCCAGCCCGTCATCGTCGAGAACCGCGCCGGCGCCTCGGGCCTGATCGGCGCCGAATTCGTCGCGCGTTCGGCGCCCGATGGCATGACGCTGCTCTTCGGCACCAACTCGACCAATGCCGCCGCCAACGCCCTGTTCCGGCGCGTGCCCTTCGACATGGAGCGGGATTTCGTGCCCGCCTCGCTGCTGGCTTCCGTGCCGCTGCTGGTGGCGGTACCCGCGAACAGCCCCCACCGCACCCTGGCCGACCTGCTGGCCGCGGCCCGCGCGCGGCCCGAGGCGGTGTCCTTCGCCTCGGCCTCCTCCTCGCAGCGCGTGGCGGCGGAGATGCTGGCCTCGATGGCCGGCGTGCGCATGCTGCACGTGCCCTATCGCGCCTCGCCCGCCGCGGTGCAGGACCTGATCTCTGGCCGGGTGGATGTCTTCATCGCGGACCAGGCGGTGATCCTGCCGCCGGCCCAGGGCGGGCAGCTGCGCGTTCTGGGGGTGACGACGCGCACGCGCTCGCCCCAGCTGCCGGATGTGCCGACGGTGGCCGAGGCCGGCAACTTGCCGAATTACGAGCTCTTCGCCTGGTTCGTGCTGGCCGCCCCCGCCGGCACGCCGCCGGCCGTGCTGGCGCGCCTCAACGCCGCCGTGCGCCACGCGACGCAGAATCCGGAGCTGCGCCAGCGGCTGGAGCAGACGCTCGGCATGAGTGTCACACCCTCCACCCAGGAGGAGGCGGCGGCCTTCATGCGCAGCGAGACGGTGAAGTGGACCAACGCGATCCGCGCCGCCGGCATCGAGCCGGAGTGAGGCGCGGCCAGGCGGCCAACGCAAAAAGGGCGAGCCGCGAGGCTCGCCCTTTTTTGTGATCCATCAGGAAGAGTGGCGCACCCGGAAGGACTCGAACCTCCAACCCCCAGATTCGTAGTCTGGTGCTCTATCCATTGAGCTACGGGTGCTTGCCGTGGGCCGGGAGATAGCCTTCGCGGCAGGACCGCGCAACCCCCCGGACGTCAGCTTTGTGACGTTATGTGATGCGCCCAGCGCATGTCACGCAGCGAGCTTGCTCAACTCCCGCACAACGCTCTCGCCCATCACGGAACAACTGATGCGCGCCATGCCGGGCTGCATGATGTCTGCCGTACGCATCCCTCCCGCCAGCACGCGCTCCACCGCCTGCTCCACCATGCGCGCCTGCTCCTCCATCCCGAAGGAGAGCCGCAGCAGCATCGCGAAGGAGAGGATCTGCGCCGACGGATTCGCGATGCCCTTGCCCGCGATATCCGGCGCCGAGCCATGGATCGGCTCATAAAGCGCATGCCGCCGGCCATCGGCCTGCACCGCGCCCAGCGTCGCCGAGGGGAGCATGCCGAGCGAGCCGGTCAGCGCCGCCGCGAGATCGCTCAGCACATCGCCGAACAGGTTCGAGGCCAGGATCACGTCGAACTGCTTGGGGCGCGAGCAGAGCTGCATCGCCGCGTTGTCGGCGTACATGTGCTCGAGCTCGACATCCGGGAATTCGGCGGCATGCACCTCGCTCACCACGGCGCGCCAGAGGCGGCCGGACTGCATCACATTCGCCTTCTCGGTGCTGGTCACCTTGTTGCGGCGCTTGCGGGCGAGGTCGAAGGCGACGCGTGCGGCGCGGGCGATCTCGTCTTCCGAATAGACCTCGGTGTCGATGCCGACGCGCTTGCCATTGGCATCCGTGTGGATGCCGCGCGGCTCGCCGAAATAGATGCCGCCCGTGCTCTCACGCACGATCATGATGTCGAGGCCGCGCACCACGTCGGGCTTGAGCGAGGATGCGTCCACGAGCGGGTCCAGCACGATGGCCGGGCGCAGGTTCGCGAAAAGGCCGAGTTCCTTGCGCAGGCGCAGGATGCCCAGTTCCGGCCGCTGGTCGAAGGGAAGCTTGTCCCACTTGGGGCCGCCCACGCTGCCGAACAGCACCGCATCCGCCTCGCGCGCGGCTTCCACCGTACGGTCTGGGCAGGGCACGCCCTCGGCGTCGATCGCGGCACCGCCGACCAGGCCTTCGCCGATTTCGAAGCGCACCATGCGGCGCTGCTCCATCCAGTCGATCACGCGGCGGACCTCGTGCATCACCTCGGGGCCGATGCCGTCACCCGGCAGGACGAGGAGCTTCTTGTTCGCGATCACAGGCGGTTCTCCGCGGCATGCAGCCAGGGCTGGGCCTGGCGCTGCTTGTCTTCGTAGCTGTCGATGGAGCCGGTGTGCTGCATGGTCTGGCCGATATCATCCAGGCCGTTCAGCAGGCAGTGGCGGCGGAAGGGGTCGATGGCGAAGGGGATCTCCTCGCCATTCGGGCGGACCACGACGTTGCGCTCGAGGTCCACGGTGATGCGCGCATTGCCGCCGAGCTTGGCGTCCTTCATCAGCTTCTCGCAGATCTCGCGCGGCAGGCGGATGGGTAGCAGGCCGTTCTTGAAGCTGTTGTTGTGGAAGATGTCGGCGAAGTCCGGCGCGATCACGCAGCGGATGCCGAAATCCAGCAGCGCCCACGGCGCATGCTCACGCGAGGATCCGCAGCCGAAATTCTCGAAGGCGATGAGGATCTCGGCCTTGCGATA
>JAIYCD010000019.1 GCA_027488195.1 Acetobacteraceae bacterium
CCCACGAAGGCCGCGATGTCGCCGGCGATGACTTCCTTGATTTCCTCACGCTTGTCGGCGTGCATCTGGAACATGCGGCCGATGCGCTCCTTGTGGCCCTTGGTCGTGTTCATGACCATGTCGCCCTGGCGCAGCACGCCCGAATAGACGCGCACGAAGGTGAGGTTGCCGTACTTGTCGTTGATGATCTTGAAGGCGAGGCCCGCGAAGTTGCCCTCGGGCTTGACCGGGATGATGCGGCGCTCGGCCGACTCGTCCTGGCCTTCCTCGGGAGCGACCTTGATGCCTTCGACGTCCACCGGGCTCGGCAGGTAGTCGATCACGGCGTCGAGCAGGGGCTGCACGCCCTTGTTCTTGAAGGCCGAGCCGCAGAGCACCGGGCGGAACTCGCCGGAGATCGTGCCCTTCTTGATGCAGCGCTTCAGCGTCTCGGTCGAGACATTGCCGTCGGCGAAGTATTCTTCCATCGCCGTCTCATCCACGCCGACGGCGGTGTCGATCAGGATCTGGCGGTATTCCGCGACCTTGTCGGCCATGTCGGCCGGGATCGGCACTTCATGATACTTGGCGCCCAGCTCGTCGCCTTCCCAAATCAGCGCCTTCATCTCGACGAGATCGACGATGCCCTTGAGCTGGTCCTCGATGCCGATCGGCAGCTGCAGGGCCACCCAGTTGATGCCGAGCTTCTCGGTCAGCGTGGCGGCGGCCTTGTAGAAATCGGCGCCGGTGCGGTCGAGCTTGTTGATGAAGATGATGCGCGGCACGTTGTAGCGGTCAGCGAGGCGCCAGTTGGTCTCGGATTGCGGCTGCACGCCGGCCACGCCCTCGATGATGAAGATCGCGCCGTCCAGCACGCGGAGGCTGCGGTTCACCTCGATGTTGAAGTCGATATGGCCGGGGGTGTCGATGATGTTGATGCGGTTGTCATTCCACATCGCGGTGACGGCGGCCGACGTGATGGTGATGCCGCGCTCGCGCTCCTGCTCCATGTAGTCGGTCGTGGTGTTGCCGTCATGGACTTCGCCGATGCGGTGGCTCTTGCCGGTGTAGTAGAGGATGCGCTCCGTCGTCGTCGTCTTCCCCGCGTCGATATGGGCGGTGATGCCGATGTTGCGAATCTTCTCAAGCGGTGAATGAGCCACGGTCAGGCCTCCATGCGGCAAGGCAGGACGGCGCCGAAGTGGCGCTGCCTGCCCCATGTCTTTCGATCAGGAAAAATCAGTGCGGCGGGAGATGCCCTCTCCCGCGGGAATTTGCAAGCGGGCCGCGCGCATGGAGGCTATCGGCTGGGGGCGGAGCGGCGGTGGCCCTGGACGGGATGGCCATCCCGTTGATGCGGGCGGACCTCGACCGGGCCGCCGCCGGCTTTCTTGAAGGCTTCGGCCGGGGCCTGCACAGGCTGGGGCTGTGGCGGCAGACCTGCCTGCTGGCGGTGGGTCGTGATGTGCGGTTGGGCGGTCAGGTCATGCCAAACGGGCCTGGGCCAGTTGTCGCTGGGACCCTCATTGTCCCATTCGGCCGATGGCCGCCAGAAGGCGGTGTTGTTCTCGCCGGAACCAGCTTTGTGGATGGCGCGCTCGATGGCAGCGCGGGCGCCAAGAACGACTTCTTCGGGCGTTGTCGCAGCGCGGCCGATGGCCGGCGCGACGTTCCAGTTGTTGTGGCGATCCATCGTTCGGGCTTCCGGCTGATTCGCCGGGGGAACGTCTTTCCCAGTCAGTCGCGACCGCTGCATTTCGTACCAGCTCAGGGTTTCATTGTATTAAGCCATCAAGGTGGCGGGGATGGTTCCAAACCGTCGCGTCATTTCGTCAACAACAATCAGATGTCGATATGCGTCGGCAGGTCCATTGGTCCACCCCGGTCAATTTGAGAGGCTGGCCTCTGCTCGGGCGAAATCCGCGATATCACGAAGCATGCGGCCACCCGTCATTCGGTCAAATAATACTGTGGCGGTTTCGGACATTCGTCGTCTCCGGTCTGGTTCGTTTGGGAAGGGCGGGGTGGAGGGGTGCTTGATATGCCGCCGCCACCACGTCGTGCTGCGACACCACGCGACAGGACATGGACAAGGCTGCTGGCTTGCTCGCAGTCGCCGCGCAGAATTGGCAGCGTCAATACGACGCGATCAGGATCGCGTTCTGTCCCGGTCCGCTGCGTCAGTCTATCTTGAGGTCAATCCAGGCGCGCGGAAACGGATGACCGCATGGCGATACATCTACCGATGTATCGGTGATCAATATGTCGAGAAAAAACGTCTTTCGAGTTATTGGCTCGAAGTATCTGATACGATTTCGGGATGTGAGTGGTTCAACTTACCAATCCGATCCCGAATCAGTGCGCCAAGCTATGTGCACTTCATGCTGTCCCGGAGCGAACTCGACGCGATTCGGAAGCTGGAAGAAACCCTCGCGGCCAGGCATGATCGACCGTGTCCGCCACGGCCTGTAGCCGTGTTGCTCAGGTAAGCGCGTCGGAAGATCAAAGTGATCAACAACGACAGTGGTGGCGCTGTGGTTGATGAGCGTGACGATGACGGAAGCCTCGTCATCTGCGGGGCCAGCCTGGATGATCGCGACCAGGGCTACCAGGCAGGTAGCGCCGAGGATGACGGCGACCCTGGCCGTGGCTATGGCAATCGCGAAGGTTTTGAGCACGAATTGCCGTGTACGCCGCAAGGCAGACTCATCCCCTCGATAAAGGAAAGTCATCCTTGCGCGGTTGTAAAGTCAAGGAATTTCAGCCGCTCTACACCAGAGCGGCGCAGAACCTCTGAATCCGCGTGCAGGCCTCCACCAGCGTCGCGTCATCCGTTGCGTAGCTGATGCGGAAATGCCCGGGGAACATGAAGGCCGAGCCATGCACCGCGGCCACCCCCTCCTCCTCCAGCAGCGCCTCCACGAAATCGGCGTCGGTCTCCAGCTTGCGGCCGCCCTTCGTGGTCTTGCCGAGGCAGGCGTTCAGCGAGGGATAGACGTAGAAGGCGCCCTCGGGCTTGTGGCAGCGCAGGCCGGGGGCCTGGTTCAGCATCTCCACCACCAGGTTGCGCCGCCGCTCGAAGACCTTGCCCATGGCGGCGACCGAATCCTGCGGGCCGTTCAGCGCCTCGATGGCGGCGGCCTGGCTGATGCTGCTGGTGTTGCTGGTGCTCTGCCCCTGCAGCTTGTCCATCGCCTTGATGAGAGCCAGCGGCGCCCCGGCGAAGCCGATTCGCCAGCCCGTCATGGCATAGCCCTTGGAACAGCCATTCATGGTGATGGTGCGGTCGCGCAGGCGGGGCTCCACCTCGACGATGGTCGCGGGCTTGAAGCCGTCAAAGGCCAGCTTCTCATAGATGTCGTCGGTGAAGATCCAGACATGCGGGTGGCGCAGCAGCACATCGGTGAGCTGCTTCAGCTCCTCGGCATTATAGGCGGCCCCGGTCGGGTTGGAGGGGTTGTTCAGGATCAGCCACTTGGTCTTAGGCGTGATCGCCGCCTCCAGCTGCTCGCCGGACATCTTGAAGCCGGAATTCATGCCGCAGGGCACGAAGACGGGCACGCCCTCGGCCAGCGCCACGATGTCGGGGTAGCTGACCCAGCAGGGGGTGGGGATGATCGCCTCATCGCCCGGATTGATGGTCGCCAGCAGGGCGTTGAAGATCACCTGCTTGCCGCCGGTGGTGACGATGATCTCCTCCGGCTTGTA
>JAIYCD010000002.1 GCA_027488195.1 Acetobacteraceae bacterium
TCCCAGAGGAGGATTGAGTGAAGAATCTCGGCAACATGTTGAAGCAGGCCCAGCAGATGCAGACCCGCATGGCGGAGATGCAGGCCAAGCTCGAATCCACCGAGGTCGAGGGCCAGGCCGGCGCCGGGATGGTGAAGGTGAAGCTCACCGGCAAGGGCGAGCTGCGCCGCATCGCCATCGACCCCTCGCTGATGACCGCCGATGACCGCGAGGTGCTGGAAGACCTCATCGTCGCCGCCCATGCCGACGCCAAGCAGAAGGTGGAGGCTATGATGGCCGAGGAAATGCAGAAGGCCACCGCCGGCATGAACCTGCCCGCCGGCCTGAAGCTCCCCTTCTGAAACCGGACGCGTGCGCCCGAACGACCCTGTCGAGCATCTGATCCAGCTGCTGGCGAAGCTGCCCGGCCTCGGCCGGCGCAGCGCTCGGCGGGCGGCATTGCGCATGCTCATGGCGCCCGAGACGCGGATGCTGCCGCTGGCCGATGCGCTGCGCGCGGCGGCCGAGGCGGTGAAGCCCTGCTCGGCCTGCGGCAATCTCGACTCGGCCGACCCCTGTGACATCTGCACCGACAAGCAGCGCGACCGCGGGCTGATCTGCGTGGTGGAGGGCGTGGGTGAACTCTGGGCGCTGGAACGCGCCCATGCGCATCACGGCCTGTATCACGTGCTGGGCGGCACGCTCTCGCCCCTCGCTGGCGTGGGGCCGGAGGAACTTTCCATCACCCCCCTCATGCACCGCGCCGCGGCCGAGGGCGTGCGCGAGGTGATCCTCGCCTTGCCCGCGACGGTCGAGGGCGCCAGCACCGCGCATTACCTGGCGGACCGGCTACGCCCCATTGGCGTGCCCGTCACGCGCCTGGCCCAGGGCGTGCCCATGGGGGGCGCGCTGGATGTGCTGGATGACGGCACGCTCGCCGCCGCCTTCAAGGCGCGGCGCTAGGTTTGTCCTGACAAGATTTTTGGGTCTAAGCTTCCCACCAGCCGCGTCACGGATGCGGCCGGAAGGATTTGGCAATGGATATCGGGCCGGCCGATCGCGCCACGCGCGACGGCGTCGGGCAGGTCAGGCGGAGGTCGCTGCGCCAGCGGGCGCGGCTCCTGGGCGCCGCGCTCGCGGTCCTGACCGGCCTTGGCTTCGGCGCCCGCTGGCTGCAATTCCAGTTCACCCATGTCGTGCTCGATGACGCCCGCGTCGCCTCCGACATGGTCATCCTGGCCAGCCGCGTCCCTGGCTGGGTCCAGGCGCTCCCCGTCACCGCCGGCGATGCCCTGCGGGAGGGCGACCTGCTCGTGCAGATCGACGCGCGCGAGGCCACCCTCGCCGTCGAAGAGCTCAACGCCCGCCTGGCCGGCATCGCCGCCCGCCGCGCCGAGCTGCAAGCCCGCCTCAGCATGGTGGACCGCCAGAGCGAAAGCCAGCACGCCGCCGCGCTGGCCAAGCTCGATTCCGCCCGCACCACGCTGCCCGCCGCCGAGGCCGAGCGCGACTTCGCCGAGGCCGAACTCGCCCGCGCCGAGCGCC
Organism: Acetobacteraceae bacterium; assembly: GCA_027488195.1. Taxonomy (GTDB): domain Bacteria; phylum Pseudomonadota; class Alphaproteobacteria; order Acetobacterales; family Acetobacteraceae; genus Roseococcus. The sequence continues at coordinate 1,525 of JAIYCD010000002.1, forward strand.
TGATCCAGACCGGCGCCGGCACCCGCCAGCGCTTCGAGATGCTGAGCGCCGCCCTCCATTCCGCCCGGAGCCGCGCCATCGCCGCCGCCGCCGAGATCCGCAATGCCGAGGCCCTGATGGCCCTGGCCCAGGCCGCCCGCGAGGAAATGCAGGTCATCGCCCGCCAGCTCGAATCCCTCGGGCCCCAGGAGCGCGAACTCACCGCCACACGGGACCGCGCCGCGCTGGACCTGGCCGACCGCACCATCCGCATGCCCTTCGACGGCGTGGTGGACCGCATCTTCATGGACCCCGGCGAATACGTGCTCGCCGGCCAGCGCATCATCATGGTCCACAGCCCGGCGCAGATCCGCATCGAGGCGAACGTCAAGGAAACCGACATCCGCCACTTCCGCCCCGGCTCGCCCGTGACGGTCACCGTGGATGCCTGGCCCGGCCGCGTCTTCCCCGGCGTGGTGGACCGCATGGTACAGGCGGCCACCAGCGAATTCGCCCTGCTGCCCAGCGCCAACCCCTCGGGCAACTTCACCCGCATCACCCAGCGCCTGCCGCTGCGCGTCCGCCTTGACCCGGCCCCACCGCCCGGCCTGCTCCGCCCCGGCATGCTGGTCCGCATTACGGGTACGGCCGGCGGGTGAAGGACGGGCCGACCGTCGAGCAGCTGTTTGCCCGCTTCGGGCCGAATTTCCGCTGGTGGGTGACGTTGACGGCGCTGACCGGCACCATCTCCACCATCCTCTCCTCCACCATCGTCGTCGTGGCATTGCCCGACATCGTGGGCGCGCTGGGCATGGGGCATGAGGAAGGGCAGCTTCTCTCCACCGGCTTCCTCGCCGCCAATACCGGCTTCATGCTGCTGAACGCCTGGGCCGTGGAGCGCTTCGGCTTCCGCCGCACCTATGGCTTCGCCATCGCCCTCTTCATCATCAGCTCCATCCTCGCCGGCGTGGCCACCTCCACCGCCGTGATGGTCACCTGCCGCGTGGCGCAGGGGGCCGCCGCCGGCCTGCTGCAACCCCTCTCCATGCAGGTGATCTTCCTCGTCTTCCCGCCGGAGCGGCGGGGCACCGCCATGGGCCTTTTCAGCTTCGGCGTCGTCATGGCGCCCGCCATCGGCCCGGCGCTGGGTGGCTTCCTGGTGGATGAATTCTCCTGGCACGCCGTCTTCTTCCTGAGCCTGCCCACCGCCGCCCTCGGCCTGGTGATGAGCTTCTTCTTCATGCCAGGCCGCCTGGCCACCGGCGCATCCCGCCAGTTCGACTGGCTGGGCTGCGCGCTGCTCGCCATCGCCATCGGCACGCTGCTCTCCGGCCTGACCGACGGGCAGCATGATGGCTGGAACGCCGACCGCGTGGTCGGCCAGCTCGCCGTCGCCCTCGTCGCCACCCTCGCTTTCCTGATCTGGCAGGGGATCACGCCCGCACCCCTGATGAACCTGCGCGTCTTCCGCCATGGTGGCTTCACCGCGGCCGCGCTGGTCGCCTTCATCTATGGCGGCGCCATCTTCGGCTCGACTTACCTGCTGCCGCTGCTCGTGCAGATCGTGCAGGGCTATACCCCCACGCGCTCGGGCCTGATCATGATGCCGGGCGGCCTGGTCGTCGCCTTCGTCTTCCTCATGGCCGGGCGCATGGCGGATTTCGTGCCGCCCTGGATTCCCGTCTGCGCGGGCCTGGGCATCTTCGCCCTCTCCTGCTGGCTGATGAGCTATGTCGGCACCGATACCGATTTCTGGCAGCTCGCCTTCTGGATCCTGATCGGGCGCGTCGGCCTCGGTCTCACCATGCCCAACATGAATGTGGGCGCCATGCGGGCGCTGCCGCCCGCCCTGTTTGGCCAGGGCGCGGGGGCGATCAACTTCTTCCGCATGCTGGGCGGGGCCTTCGGGACCAACCTCATCGCCGTCTATCTCGAGCGCCGCACGCAGCTCCATGCCGAGACCCTCGGCCCGCTGATCGATGGCGGCAGCACCACGCTGGAAGCGCGCCGATTGCTGGAAAACCTCTACGCCCAGGGCGGATTGCCGGAAGTGATCCGGCGCGACGCTGCGCATGACTTCATGATGCGGATGGTGGAAGCCCAGGCGCAAATGCTGGGCTTCCGGGATGCGTTCCTGATCGTGGGCATCCTGTGCCTGGTGGCGATCCTGCCGGGGCTGACGCTTCGGCAGAAACCGCCAAGGGGCTCCGCCCCTTAGACCCCGCGAGGAAACTCAGTTTCCTCGACCTTCGATCAATCGGACTCGGGGGCGATCACGTTGGTCTTCAGACCGCGGACCAGGACGTCGCGCATCGTTTCTGCCGACTTCAAACGAATGTCATCCCAGGCCTCGGGGCTGTGGAAGGCGATGTGGGGCAGGATGATCAGTCGGCCGCGCAGCCACTCCTCGCCGGCGCGATAGGCCTGCAGCAAGGGCGGCTCCGGCACGGGCGGCTCCACCGGCAGCACGTCCAGGCCCGCCGCGGCGATGCGGCCGGAACGCAGGCCGGCCTCCAGCGCATCGAGGTCCAGGATGGGGCCGCGCGCGGTGTTGATCACCACCGCACCTTCCTTGAGCCGCGCCAGCTCCGCGGCACCCACCAGGCCGCGCGTGTGGCGGGTGAGCGGGGTGTGGATGGAGAGCACGTCGCTCGCCTCCATCAGCGCCTCCAGGCTTTCCAGCCGGGTCACGCCGATCGCGCGGTCGGCGCCATTGGGCAGATGCGGGTCATAGAACACCACGCGGAAGCCGAGCGCCTTGGCCCGCAGCGCCGCCGCGGTGCCGATGCGCCCCAGCCCCAGCACGCCGAAGGTCTGCACATCGAAGCGCCGCACGATGGGGTTCTGGATCACGCCCCATGCGCAGGGCGAGGGGCCGCGCATCGCGTCGTGATAGAGCGGAATGCCCCGGCGCAGCGTGGCGGCGAGGGTGACGGCCGTATCCGCCACCTCCTGCGTGCCGTAGTCGGGGATGTTGCAGACGGTGATGCCGCGCTCGGCGCA
>JAIYCD010000166.1 GCA_027488195.1 Acetobacteraceae bacterium
CACCTCGCGCACCGCGGGCGTCTGAGCGAACCAGTCCAGCGCCGCCTCCAGCTCCGCCTCGGTCAGCAGCCCGCCATCGGGGCCGACCGCCTCGCGGCGGAAACAGAAGCGGCAATAGACCGGGCAGGCCAGCAGCGGCTTGAGCAGCGCGCGGTCCGGATAGCGGTGCACCACGCCCTTGATGGGGGTGAAGGGCGCATCGGCCGTGGGATCATCCAGCTCATGCGGCGCGGTGATGAGTTCCTCGGCTTCGGGCAGGTATTGGGCGGCGATGGGGGCGCCGGCCTGGCGGATCAGGGCGGCCATGGCGGGTGTCACGGCGATGGAATAGCGCGCGGCCACCACCTCCAGTGCGGGAGCGGTTTCGGGCGCGATCAGGCCCGCGTCAACCAGGTCCTGGGGAGTGCGCAAGGTGCGGGTCATGGCAGGCGAGGCTCTGCCCTGGTAAGGGCTGCGGCGCAATGCCCAAACCTGTATGGCACCCCGAAAGCTTCGCCGCGCGCCTGCCCTTCCTGGAGGCCCGCGCGCGCCTGACGGCCGCAACGCGCGCCTGGCTGACCGCGCGCGGTTACCGCGAGGTCGAGACGCCCTGCCTGATGCCCGCGCCGGGGATGGAGGTGCATCTGCGCGGCTTCCAAAGCGCCTATGAGCCGCATCTGGGGCAGGGCACGCGCCGCGCCCTCTGGCTGCGCACGTCACCCGAATTGGCGCTGAAGCGCCTGCTGGTGGGCGGCGCCGGGCCTGTGTTCGAGCTCGCCCGCGTCTGGCGCAATGGCGAGATCGGCACGCGCCATGCACCCGAATTCACCATGCTGGAATGGTATCGCCCCGGCCTTGGGCTGCAAGGCCTGATGGACGAGACGGAGGCGCTGCTCCGCCACCTATGCCCGCCTGTGGTCGCGCATGAGGGGGTGACCACCGACCTCGCCCTTCCGTTCGAGCGCATCACCTGCGCCGACGCCTTCGCGCGCCATGCCGGCCTCGACCTGCTGGCCAGCATCCGCCCCGATGGCACGGGCGACGGGCCGGCCCTTGGGGCGCGGGCCGATGAAAGCTGGGAGGACGCCTTCTTCCGCATCCTGCTGGACCAGGTGGAGCCGCATCTGGGCCGTCAGCGCGCCAGCTTCCTGACGCATTGGCCCACGCCGCAGGCGGCGCTGGCGCGGCGTGACCCGGCCGACCCGCGCGTCGCGCTGCGCTTCGAGCTGTTTGCGGGCGGGATCGAGCTCGCCAATGCCTTCGACGAGCTGACCGACGCCGAGGAGCAGGCCGCGCGCTTCGCCCATGACGTGGCCGAGCGTGAGCGGCTCCATGGCGCGGCCAATTCCTGGCCGGTGGATGCGGATTTCCTGGCGGCCCTCGCGCATGGCATGCCATCCGGCAGCGGCATCGCGCTCGGCTTTGATCGTCTGGCGATGCTGGCCAGTGGCGCGCGCCGCATCGAGGATGTTCTCTGGCTCGGCGGCTATCCCTATCGCTGAGGCTGCGCCTATCCGAACCGCTTCCGGCAGTGGAGCCCGAGGCGATCGCCGCGCAGGGCCTCCTGGGCGCGCTCACGCTGCCCATGACCCGCGCCGCCTTTCGCGATTGTCTTCTGGCGGCGTTGGAGGTGAACGCCCAGATCCTGCGCACCATTGGCGTCCAGCCGGAATAGGGGTCTGCGGCCTGAGGCCCCAGCCGCCGGAGGCCATGTTTTCAGTCGGCCTTCGCCCCTGAAAGCCGAATGACCTCGCCCCACCGCGCCGTCTCCGCCGCCTGGAACCGCGCCAATTCTTCGGGCGTCCCGGGCATCACGCCAAAGCCCGCATCGCCCAGGCGCTGCCGCGTGGCGGGCGCATTCAGGATGCGGACGATCTCCAGGTTCAACCGCGCGATGGCTTCGGGCGGCGAGCCGGCGCGCGTGTAGAGCGCGCTGTAGATGGAGCTGACGAGGCTCGGCTGCCCGAGTTCGGCCGTGGTCGGCACATCGGGGATGGCGCTGTGCCGCCCCCGCGCCATGGTGGCGACCGCCACGACGCGCCCGCCGCGCAGCTGCCCCAGCACATCGGAGATGGAGGGGAACATCAGGCTGAGCCGCCCGCCGATCAGGTCATTCAGCGCCGGTCCCTGGCCGCGATAGGGCACATGCTCCAGCCTGAGATCCATGGCATGGGCGAACATCTCGCCCGCCAGATGCGTGGGCGAGCCATTCCCGGAGGAGCCGTAGAGGCCACGCGCGGGCTCGGCCCGCAGCCCGGCGACCAGCCCCGCGAAATTCCGTGCCGGCGGCGCGGGCCAGTCGGGGCCGATGGCGATGCATTGCGCATAGTCGGAAACGAGGGTGATGGGCGCGAAATCGGCCACGGGGTCATAGGCCAGGCGCGGATAGAGCCAGGGATTGGCCGAGTGGGTGCCGGTTGTCGCCATGAAGAGAGTCAGGCCATCGGGTGCTGCGCGCGCGGCCTCGGCCGCGCCGATGGTGCCGCCCGCGCCGGGGCGGTTCTCGATCACCACGGCCTGGCCGAGCGCCTGGGCGAGGGGCTCGGCGATCAGGCGGGATTGCACATCGGCGCTGCCGCCGGCGGGGAAGGGGACGATGATCCGCAAGGGCCGGTCGGGCCGCCATTCCGCCTGGGCCAGTGCGGGTGTGGCGAGGCTGGCCAGCAGCAGGGCACGTCGCTTCATGGGGCCTCGCGGAGGAAGGGCAGGACGATGCTGTCGAAAAGCGCCGGCTCGGTGCGGGAGAGCGCATGCCCCCCGCGCGGCACGAAGACCGGCCGCGCATGGGGCACGAGGGAGACCATCTCCTCCGAAAAGTAGCGCGGCGTCAGGATGTCGTCATCGGCGCAGAGCACCATCAGCGGCGGCTTCAGTTGCGGCAGTTGGCCGCGCGGATCGAAGGCGAGGATGGCGTCCAGCCTGCTGCCCTGCACCAAGGGATCACCGAGCGCGCCGGCCGCGGCGGCTTCATCGGCGGCGATGCGCGCCTCGTTCGCGTTGATCCAATAGGGCGGGTGCAGCAGCAGCGTGGTGTAGCGGGCATAGGCCTCGGGCCCCGCGCGCTCCATCAGGATCTTCCGGAGGGCGAAGACGCGGTGGCGATAGCCGTCGCCATGGGTGGTGCTGGCATAGACGATCATGCGCGAGAAGCGCGCGGGCTCCGCCAGCGCCAGCGCCACGCCGATGGCGCCCCCCGTGGAATGGCCGAGATAGGCGGCTTGCGGCATGCCCGCCGCATCCATCACGGCGGCGAGGTCGGCTGCCATCTGCTCGACCGAGGCGACCTGCACGCGCGAGGAATGGCCGGTGCCGCGCTGGTCGAACACCAGCACGCGGAACTCGCGCGCATAGGCCTCGATCTGCGGCGCCCACCAGCCATGCGTGCCGCCGAGTCCCGCCGCCAGGATCAGGGGCGGCGCATCGGGCGCACCCTTCACATCCCACCAGAGGTCGGCGCCGTCGCGGTGCAGCTTCGGCATCAGCCAGGCGTCCAGACCGGCGGCTCCACCGAGCCCACCTGCTCCAGGATGCGGCCATAGGCCTCGGGCCGGCGATGGGCGGCGAAGTTGAAGATGGTGCTGCGGCCGAGCTGGCAGTCATCCAGGTCGCAATCGGCGGTGATGAGTTCGTCGCCCCAGCTGGTCGCCTGGGCCATGATCTCGCCCTGCGGGTTCACGATGATGGAGTGGCCGAAGAGCTCATGCCCGTCCTCGGTGCCGCCCTTGGCCGTGGCCACGCCGAAGCAGGCATTCTGGTAGCAGCCGGCCCGCACCGAAAGGTGCGAATGCTCGACGCGCAGGTGGTGCGCCTCGAAGCCGCGATTGTCCATATTGAGGCTGGGCGTGTTGTAGCCGAGCATGACGATCTCGACCTGCTGCAGGCCCATGACGCGCCAGGCCTCCGGCCAGCGGCGGTCATTGCAGATCATCATGCCGATATTGGCATGCTGCTCGCCCACCGGCGCGCGGATCACGGGGAAGCCGAGGTCGCCCACCTCGAAATAACGCTTCTCCAGGTGCTGGACCTTGCGGATCGGGTCGTATTCGCGGTGCCCCGGCAGGTGCACCTTGCGGTATTTCAGCACCACCTCGCCCGAGGGGTGCACGTAGATCGCGGTGTTGTAGCGGTGGCCGTCGGGCGTCTTCTCGGCATAGCCGAGATGGAAGCCGATGCCGTATTTCCGCGCGGCCTCGAAGAGCGGCGCCGTCTCGTTCGACGGCATCGCGTGCTCATACCAATGATCGGCGCGGGCGATGTCCTCCTCGTACCAGCGCGGGAAGAAGGTGGTGAGTGCGAGTTCGGGGAAGACCATCACCTCGACGCCGCGGCGATGGGCATGCTCCATCAGGCGCAGCATGCGGCCCACGGCCACGTCGCGGCCTTCGGCCTTCTGGATCGGGCCCAACTGGGCGGCTGCGAGGGTGACGCGGCGGGGCATGGCGTGGCTCCTGGAGGTGGCGGCCCAGGATTGCGGCGGATAGGCCGCCCCGCAAGGGTGACTTTGCGTGCATGGGCGATTCCACTTGCATGCCGTGGCCCCGGGAATTCACGCTGCCGCTTCGAAGCTGGAAAGGGCTCCGTCGCATGGCCATCCGCCGCCGCCATCTGCCGCTCGTTGCCGCACCCGCGCTCCTCTCCCTCGAAAGCCGCCGGGCCATGGCGCAGGATCCGCGGCGTGTCATCCGATCCGTGCCCATCGGCGATCTGCGCGCGCTCGACCCGATCTGGACCACCACCTACCTCACCCGCAACCATGGCTACCTGGTGTGGGACACGCTCTTCGCCATGGACGCACAGAACCGCCCGCAGCCGCAGATGGTGGATGAATTCGGCGCGAGCGGCGACCGCCGGGAATGGACCTTCCGCCTGCGCGAAGGCCTGCGCTGGCATGATGGCGCACCGGTGCGCGCGGCCGACTGCGTGGCTTCCATCCGCCGCTGGGGCGCGCGCGATGGCATGGGCCGCGCCCTGATGCGCGTGACCGAGAGCCTGGAAGCGCGGGATGACCGCGTCTTCGTCCTCAAGCTCTCGCGCCCCGTGGGCTTCGTGCTGGAGGCGCTTGGCAAGATCGACAGCAACGTGCCCTTCATGATGCCCGAGCGGCTGGCCCGGACCGACCCCAACACCGCCATCACGGAGGTGGTGGGCTCCGGCCCCTTCCGCTTCATCCGCGAGCAATGGAACCCCGGCGCCCGCGTGGTCTATGAGCGCTTCCGCGACTACGTGCCGCGCTCGGAGCCACCGAGCCAGGCGGCCGGCGGCAAGGTCGCGAAGATCGACCGCATCGAGAGCCTCTACACGCCGGACGTCGCGACCGCCGCCAATGGCCTGACGACGGGCGAGTTCGACCTGCTGGAGAGCCCGGCACCCGATCTCGTGCCGCTGCTCTCCCGCACGCGCGATGTGGTCGTGGCGCCCAATGATCCGCTTGGCTACCAGTTCTTCATGGCGCTGAACCACCTGCATCCGCCCTTCAACAATGTGGCGGCGCGGCGCGCGCTCATGGCCGTGATCCGCCAGCCGGATTTCCTGCTGGCGAGCATCGGGCGGGACATCCCGTCCCGCGAATGCGGTGCCAATTTCGGCTGCGCGCCGGGCGCCGATGCGGGCTTCGAGGCGCTGGGGTGGCCGCGCATGACGGATGCCCAGGCGCGCGATGCCTTCCGCGCGGCGGGCTATGATGGCCGCCCCATCGTCGTGATGAACCCGGCCGACAATGCCACGCTGGCGCCGCTCGCGCTCATGACGGCCGAGGCGCTGCGCCGCATCGGCGCCAATGCCGATGTGATCGCGAGTGACTGGAGCGGCGTCGTGCAGCGCCGCTCCTCGCGCAATCCGCCGGGGCAGGGCGGCTGGAACATCTTCTGCACCAACGCGACCATCACGGGCATCCAGAATCCGCTGCTCAACGTCTTTGTCGGGCATTGCGAGAGCGGCTGGTTCGGCTGGCCCTGCGACACCCGCGTGCAGGCGCTGAACGATGCCTGGACCTTCGAAGCCGAACCGACGAAGCAGCGCGACATCCTGACGCAGCTGGAGCGGCTGCATGTGGAGAATGTGACGAACATCCCGCTCGGCCAGTATCGCGGCGTGATCGCGCATCGCCGCAACATCCGGGGCATGCTGCCCGGCCCCGCGCTCTTCTACTGGAACCTGGAGAAGGTCTGATGGTGCAACCGATCTTCCTGCGCGGCGTCGCCTGGGCGGCGCTGTGGGACGCCGCCGCGGGGCGCCAGACCTATGGCCAGGACCTCGATATCCTGCTGGAGGGCGGCAAGGTCGCCAGCATCGCGCCGCATGCGGCCGACGCGCCGCCGCCTGAGGGCGCGGAGGTCGTGGATGCAAGGCGCATGCTGGTCATGCCCGGCCTGATGAACATCCACACCCACCCGACGACCGAGCCCGCCTATCGCGGCGTGCGCGACGATCATGGCGTGCCCGAGCAGTTCATGAGCGGGTTGTTCGAGCGCTCGCAAAGCATGCGCCTCGACCAGGCCGGCCAGGCGGCGGCCATGCGCCTCGCCTATGCCGAGATGCTGGCGGCCGGCGTGACCAGCGTGGTGGACCTCTCGCGCCCCTTCCCGGAGTGGCTCGGCATCATGGCCGAGAGCGGGATGCGCGTCTGGGCCGGCCCCGGCTATGCGGCGGCGCGCTGGGGCATATCGGCGCCGCAGACAGTCACCTGGCTCTGGAATCGCGAGGATGCCGTCCGGCAATTCGCCGCCGCCAAGCAGGTGATGCAGGAGGCCGAGGCGCATGCCTGCGGCCGGCTGACCGGCATCGTCTTCCCCGCGCAGATCGACACGGTGGAGGAGGAGATGCTGCGCGAGAGCATCGCCTATGCCGCCGAGACCGGGCGCCCCTTCACCACCCATATCTCGCAGGCGGTGGTGGAAATCCATGAGATGATCCGCCGGCATGGCGAGACGCCGATCCAGTGGGCGTCCCGCATCGGCTTGCTCACGCCGCGCAGTATCCTGGGGCATGCCATCTTCGTGGATGAGCATTCCTCGATCCGCTGGCACACCCGGACTGATATCGGCCTGATCGCGGATAGTGGCGCCAGCGTCGCGCATTGCCCCTCGCCCTTCGCGCGCTATGGCGAGCATCTGCAGGATTTCGGCAAGTATCGCGCCCGCGGCATCAATATGGGCTTCGGCACGGATTGCGCGCCGCACAACCTGATCGAGGAGATGCGCCTGGCCGTCATCCTCGCCCGCAACGCGGACCGCAACCTGCATGCGGCGGATGCGGGCAGCGTCTTCCATGCGGCGACGGTGGGCGGGGCCGATGCGGTGGGAAGGCCGGATCTGGGCCGGCTGGAAGCGGGTGCCACGGCGGATGTCACGCTGGTGGATCTCGGCCACCCACTCATGCAGCCGCCGCGCGACCCGGTGCGCAGCCTGGTCTTCCACGCGGCCGACCGTGCCGTGCGGCGTGTGATCGTGGGTGGCGAGACGGTCTGGGCCGATGGGCGGCCCACGCGGCTGAACGTGGCGGAGGCCGCGGGAATCCTCGCCGAATCCCAGGCCCGGATGCTGCGGGATGCGGCCAAGCATGACTATGCGGGCCGGGATGGCGACGTGATCGCGCCGCTCAGCCTTTCCATGTGGCATGGCCGGAATTCGGCGGTGAACTAGGCCTTCACCTCGTAGTCGGCGAGCTCGGGGCGCATCGCCTCGAGCACGAAATCCACGAAGGCCTCGGGCAGGTCGAGGTAGAATTCGCGGTCGGAATAGGCGCCGACATGGGCGGCGAGGCCTCGCGCCTGCGCCCAGGCGGCCAGCGCCTTCAACGCCGCCTCCGGCGTGTCGCTCAGGAAGGAGATCTGCGAGCGTTGCTTGTCGGCGTCACGGTTCACCGTCTCGCTGCGGCTGAACTGGAGATCGATGTTGCCGCCGGGCTGGCGCAGCCAGATGGAGCGCTCGGTCCGGCGGAGGATGACGAAGCCGAGCTCCCCCACCAGCATCTCCACCACCGTCTCGAAATGCCGGCTATCGAGGCGGTGAGCCGTGTGGTTGAACCTCATGCCGCGCGCAGCCCCGGCGCCTCATGGCCCGTGCGCGCCACATATTCGGTGTAGCCGCCGCCATATTGATGAATGCCCTCGGGCGTCAGCTCCAGCACGCGGTTGGAGAGGGCTGCCAGGAAGTGCCGATCATGCGAGACGAAGAGCATGGTGCCCTCATACTGCGCGAGCGCGGTGATCAGCATCTCCTTCGTCGCGATGTCGAGGTGGTTCGTCGGCTCGTCCAGCACCAGGAAATTGGGCGGGTCGTAGAGCATGCGCGCCATCACCAGCCGGGCCTTCTCTCCGCCCGAGAGCACGCGGCAGCGCTTCTCGATGTCATCGCCCGAGAAGCCGAAGCCCCCGGCAAGGGCGCGCAATGACCCCTGGGGTGCCCTGGGGAAGGCCGCTTCCAGCGCCTCGAAGACGGTCTGGTCGCCCTCCAGCAGCTCCATGGCGTGCTGGGCGAAATAGGCCATCCGCACGCTGCCGCCGAGGGCCACGCTGCCCTCGTCGGGCTCCGTCGCGCCGGTGACCAGCTTGAGCAAGGTGGACTTGCCCGCGCCGTTCACGCCCAGCACCGCGCAGCGCTCACGCCGGCGGATCAGCAAATCCAGCCCCTCATAGATCACGCGGCTGCCATAGCGCTTGTGGACGCCGCGCAGGTTGACCACGTCCTCGCCCGAGCGCGGCGCCGGCAGGAATTCGAAGGACATGGCCTGGCGGCGCTTGGGCGGGTCCACGCGCTCGATCTTGTCGAGCTTCTTCACCCGGCTCTGCACCTGGGCGGCGTGGGAGGCGCGGGCCTTGAAGCGCTCGATGAACTTGATCTCCTTGGCCAGCATCGCCTGCTGCCGCTCGAACTGCGCCTGCTGCTGCTTCTCGGCCATGGCGCGCTGCTGCTCGTAGAATTCGTAGTCGCCGGAATAGCTGGTGAGCGAGCCGCCATCGATCTCGATCACCTTGTTGATGATGCGGTTCATGAACTCGCGGTCGTGCGAGGTCATCATCAGCGCGCCGTCATAGCCGCCCAGGAACTGCTCCAGCCAGATCAGGCTCTCGAGGTCGAGGTGGTTGGAGGGTTCGTCCAGCAGCATCACATCGGGGCGCATCAGCAGGATGCGGGCCAGCGCCACGCGCATCTTCCAGCCGCCCGAGAGTTTTCCCACATCTCCTTCCATCATCTCCTGGCTGAAGGAGAGGCCCGCCAGCACCTCCCGCGCCTTGCCCTCCAGCGCGTAGCCGCCCAGCTCCTCGAAGCGGGCCTGCACCTCGCCGAAGCGCTCCAGGATCTCG
>JAIYCD010000005.1 GCA_027488195.1 Acetobacteraceae bacterium
ACTGGATCGGCCGCAGCGAGGGCGCGCGGCTGCGCTTCGCGCTGACCGAGGCGGCAGATGGCATTGCCGACGTCGAGGTCTTCACCACCCGGCCGGACACGCTCTTCGGCATGAGCTTCCTCGCCGTCGCGGCCGAGCACCCGCTGGCGGCGGCGGCCGCCGCGCGCTCGGAAGCCGCCGCCGCCTTCATCGCCGAGTGCCGCGCCATGGGCACGAGTGAAGTGGCGATCGAACAGGGCGAGAAGAAGGGCTTCGACACGGGCTTCACCGTGAAGCACCCCTTCACCGGCCAGGAATACCCGGTCTGGATCGCCAATTTCGTGCTGATGGAATACGGCACGGGCGCCATCTTCGGCTGCCCCGCGCATGACCAGCGCGACCTGGACTTCGCGCGGAAATATGGGCTCTCCGTGACGCCGGTCGTGCTGCCGAACGGCGCCGATGCCGCGACCTTCACCGTGGGCAACGAGGCGTTCACGGAGGATGGCATCAGCTTCAACTCGGATTTCCTGAACGGGCTCGACGTCTCCAGCGCCAAGCGCGGCGCCATCGCCCGCATCGAGGGACTCGGCCAGGGCCAGGGCGTCACGAACTGGCGCCTGCGCGACTGGGGCGTCTCGCGCCAGCGCTATTGGGGCTGCCCCATCCCCGTCATCCATTGCGATGATTGCGGCGTGGTGCCCGTGCCAGCGGACCAGCTCCCCGTCGTGCTGCCGGAGGATGTGGACTTCTCCCGTCCCGGCAACCCGCTGGACCACCACGCAACCTGGCGTCACGTGGACTGCCCGTCCTGCGGCAAGCCGGCCCGGCGCGAGACCGACACCTTCGACACCTTCGTGGACAGCTCCTGGTATTTCGCGCGCTTCTGCTCGCCCCGCGCGACGCAACCGGTGACGCAGGCCGCCGTGGATGCCTGGCTGCCGGTGGACCAGTATATCGGCGGCATCGAGCACGCGATCCTGCACCTGCTCTACAGCCGCTTCTTCACCCGCGCGATGAAGGCGACCGGCCATGTGAAGCTCGATGAGCCCTTCGCCGGCCTCTTCACCCAGGGCATGGTCACGCATGAGAGCTACAAGGGCGCCGATGGCCGCTGGCTCTACCCCGAGGAGATCGAGAAGCGCGCGGACGGCACCGCCGTCGTGAAGGGCACGAATGAGCCGGTCACGATCGGCCGCATCGAGAGCATGTCCAAGTCGAAGCGGAACACGGTGGACCCGGGTGCGATCATCAACCGCTACGGCGCCGACACCGCGCGCTGGTTCATCCTGAGCGACAACCCGCCCGAGCGGGACATGGAGTGGTCGGAATCCGGCGTCGCCGGCGCGTCCCGCTTCATCGGCCGCATCTGGCGCCTCGCGCAGAACATGGCCGAGGCGGACAAGCCCGACGAAGCCGCGGGCAAGAAGCTGCGCCAGGCCACGCACCGCGCCATCGCCGCCGTGACCGAGGCGCTGGAGGCCTTCACCTTCAACGTGGCGGTGGCGAAGATCCACGAGCTCGCCAACACCATCGGCGACAGCGCCACGGCCCCCCTGGCCGCGCGGCGCGAGGCGATGGAAGCGCTGGCGCGCCTCGCCTCGCCCATGATGCCGCATCTGGCCGAGGAGATCTGGGCCACGCTCAACCCCGGCCGCGGCCTGGTCGCGCAGCTGCCCTGGCTGGAGGCCGACCCGGCCCTGCTGCGCGCGGACAGCGTGACGCTCGCCGTGCAGGTGCTGGGCAAGCTGCGCGGCACCATCGAGGTCGCGGTGGACGCGCCCGACGAAGAGGTCTTTGCCCTGGCCGAGGCCGAGCCCAATGTGATCCGCGCGCTGGACGGCAAGCCCGTGAAGAAGCGCATCCATGTGAAAGGCAGGGTGGTCAATCTTGTCATCTAGACGCGCCCTCCTCGCCCTGCCGCTCCTGGCGCTCGGCGCTTGCGGGTTCCGCCCGCTTTATGGCTCGAATGGCGAGAGCAACGCCGCCGGCCTGGGTGCCACCGAACCCAGCCTGCGCGATGCGCTGGCCTCGGTCCGCGTCGGCCTTATCCCCGAGCGCAACGGCCAGCTGATGCGCCGCGCCCTGCAGCGCCAGTTGGAGGGCGGCCAGCCCGGCATGCAGGCCCGCTATGACCTGGAGGTCTCGCTCAACTACGCGACCGAGATCCTGGGCTACCAGACGGACGGCCTGGCCACCCGCGTGCGCATCGTCGCCACCGCCAACTGGCTGCTCGCCACCATGAACGTCCCGCGCGAGGTGGTGGACCGCGGCTCCGCGCGCACGGTGGATGCCTACAACCTCCCGAACCTGCAGTTCTTCGCCGCCGATGCTTCGCGCGAGGATATGGAGCGCCGCCTGGTGGCCGAGTTGAGCGAACGCGTCGTCATCGGCGTCGCCGTCGCGCTGCGGCGCAGGAGCACGGCGCCGGCCGCGAGCTGAGCGATGGTCGCGAAGCTCGAGCCGCGGCGCCTTCCCGGCTTCCTGGCCGACCCGCCGGCCGAGTGCCGCGTCGTCCTGCTGATCGGCGACGATGCCGGCCTCGTGAATGAGCGCGCCACCGCGCTGGTGCGTGCCGTCGCCGGCGACGACCCGATCTGCATCACCGAGCCCCCGCGTGAGGCGGCGCGCGATGCGGGCTCGCTCGCCGGTGAGGCCGCCGCCGTGCCGCTGATGGGCGGCCGAATGGCGATCCGCATCCGCGACCCGCGCGACGCCTGGGCCGAGGCGGTGAAGGCCGCCCTCGCCGGACCGGGGCCGGGCCTGGTCATCATCGAGGGCGCCGGCCTCACGGGCAAATCCAAGCTGAAGGCGCTGGTGGCGGCCGACCCGCGCGGCCAGGTGATCGAATGCTATGCCGAGCGCGGGCGGGACCTCACCGCCTCCATCACGCGCATCCTGGGCGAGCTTGGCGCCACGGCTGAACCCGCGGCACTCGACTGGCTGACCGAGCGCGCGGGTGAGGATCGCCTCGCCATGCGCCGCGCGCTCGAAGTGCTGGCCCTGCATGCGGAGTCCGGCCAACGCATCACCGTCGAGGATGCGATGGAGCTGCTGGGCGAGGGCAGCATGCTGGGGCTGGACGAGGCGCTGATGGCGGCCTCGCTCGGCGAAGTGGCCGTGGCGGACCGCGCCATCGCCAAGGCCTTTGGCGAGGGCGCCAACCCCGTACAGGTGCTGCGCGCTGCACTCCGGCACACGCAGCGGCTGCACATGGCGCGGCTGGCGATGGAGGGCGGCGCCTCGGCCGATGAGGCCGTCAGCGCGTTGCGCCCGCCGGTCTTCTGGAAGGCCAAGCCCGCGATGACGCGGGCGCTCTCGCGCTGGTCCGTCGCACGGCTGGAGGCGCTGGGGGCGGCGCTGCTGCGGGCGGAGCGCCAGGCGAAATCCACGGGGCTGCCGGATGAGACGGTGGCGCGGCAGGTGGTGCTGGGGCTGGCCAGAAGCGCGGCACGGTAGCGAGAGGACGCTGCCCTCTCGCGCTCTCCCGCCAAGAAACTCAGTTTCTTGGATCTTCGATCAGAGGCGGAAGCGGCCTTCGAAGACAGGGACGCAGCGGCCGGCGACGCGGGCACGCACGCCATCTGCCGTACGATAGGCGCTGGCGCTGAGCAGGCTGGGGCGGCCCATCTCGACACCCTGGGTGATCTCGACACTGAGCGATGGCGCGCTGCCGAGCGAGAGCAGCAGCGCAGCCAAGGGCGTGGCAGCGCTGCCGGTCGCCGCATCCTCCACCGTGCCCGAAAGCGGCGAGAACATGCGCGTGCGCAACCGCCCCTCCCCCGCATGCGCGTAGAGATAAAGCGGCAGGCGGCGCGGGCCGAGATGCGGGAATTCCAGCGCCGCCGCGGCGAAGCGCCCAAGGTCGGGCTTGGCGCGGCCCAGCGCCTCGGGCGTCACCTCGGCCAGCACGAAGGAATTGCCGACCGATGCCATGACGGGCCGATGCGCGGAGGTCACCACATCGGCCTCCGCAAGGCCGACGCAGCCGGCGACCAGCGCGGGCGCCATCTCCGGGCCGAGCGAGAGCGGCTGCGGCGCGCCGATCTCGGCGCCGATCACGGCACCGGCGGCGTCACGCTGCACCGTCACCTCGACGAGGCCCGCGATTTCCTCGAAGCGCAGCAGGCCATTCGTCGCGCGGTCCGCCAGCACGAAGCCGGTGCCGACATTGGGGTGGCCGGCGAAGGGCATCTCCGCCACGCGGTTGAAGATGCGCACGCGCGCCGTATTGCCGGGGCTTTCCGGTGGCAAGACGAAGGTCGTCTCGCTCAAATTCAGCTCGGAGGCCAAGGACTGCATCTGCGCGTCCGTCAGGCCGCGCGCATCGGGAAACACCGCGAGCTGATTGCCGCCGAAGCGCGTGTCGGTGAAGACGTCGAGCGTCACGAAATCCCAAGCATTCACAGCGCCATCTCCACCATCACGGGCACGTGGTCGCTCGCTTTCTCCCAGCCGCGGGCGGGCTTCAGGATCTCATGCCGCGCGAGGTTGCCGCGCAGATCCTGGCTGACCCAGACATGATCGAGCCGCCGGCCGCGATCCGCCGCGGCCCAGTCCTTCGCGCGGTAGGACCACCATGTGTAGAGCTTCTGGTCATGCGGCACGAAGTGGCGCAGCGCGTCATGCCATTCGCCCGCGCGCATCCAGCCCTCCAGCGCCGCCACCTCGATGGGCGTGTGGGAGACGACGTCGAGCAATTGCTTGTGCGACCAGACATCGTGTTCGAGCGGCGCGATGTTGAGATCGCCCACCAGCACCGAGCGCCGCACCGGCCCGTGCTGCGCGAACCAGGCCGTGGCTTCCGCGATGAGGTCGAGCTTGTGCGCGAATTTCGGGTTGGCCTCGCGGTCCGCGATGTCGCCGCCGGCGGGGACGTAGAAATTATGGACATCGATCGGCCCGCCGGGGGCGTCGAGCGTGACGCCAAGATGGCGGCAATCGCCCTTCATGCACCAGTCCGGATCCTCGCCGCGCAGCGTGAAGGGGATGCGCGAGAGCACGGCCACGCCGTTATAGCCCTTCATCCCGCGCGCGATCACATGCTCGAAGCCGAGCGCCCGGATGCCCTCATGCGGGAAATGCTCATCCGGGCATTTCGTCTCCTGCAGGCAAAGGACGTCGGGCCTGAGTGCGGCGTCGAGATCGGCCAGCAAAGGCAGGCGGAGACGGACGGAATTGATGTTCCAGGTGGCGATGCGCAGCGCGGGCAAGGGCGGGACTCGCTGTCAGGGGAGGCCCATCCTTGCCGCGCCGCGCAGCCTTTGGGAAGTCAGGTGGCAGCGGGCTCGATCTTGTCCTGCGTCTTGGTCTCGAAGTCGCTGGCGTCGTGGCGTTCGCGCAGCTGGCCCTCGGGCTCGCCCACCATGCGGTTAACCATGCGGCCGCGCAGCACGGCGGGGCGGGCATGGATCTGGTCGGCCCAGCGGAGCACGTTCTTGTATTCATGCACCGAGAGGAACTCGGCCGCGCCATAGGACCAGCCCTTCACCAGCCCGCCATACCAGGGCCAGACGGCGATGTCGGCGATGGTGTAGTCCGGGCCCGCCAGGTATTCGCTCTCGCCGAGGCGGCGGTCCAGCACGTCGAGCTGGCGCTTCACCTCCATGGCGAAGCGGTCGATCGGGTATTCCTGCTTGGTCGGCGCATAGGCGTAGAAATGGCCGAAGCCCCCGCCGAGATAGGGCGCGCTGCCCATCTGCCAGAACAGCCAGGAGAGGCATTCGGCACGCGCTGCGGTTTCTGTCGGCAGGAACTCGCCAAACTTTTCGGCCAGGTGCATGAGGATGGCGCCGCTCTCGAAGACGCGGATGGGCTTGGGTCCGCTGCGGTCCATCAGCGCCGGGATCTTGGAGTTGGGGTTCACTTCGACGAAGCCGCTGCCGAACTGGTCACCCTCGCTGATGCGGATCAGCCAGGCATCGTATTCGGCGCCCTTGTGCCCGCGGGCCAGAAGCTCCTCCAGCATCACCGTCACCTTCACGCCATTGGGCGTGCCGAGCGAGTAGAGCTGGAGTGGATGCCTGCCGACCGGCAGCTCCTTGTCATGCGTCGCACCCGCGATCGGGCGGTTGATGTTGGCGAAGCGGCCGCCATTCGCCTTCACCCAGGTCCAGACCTTAGGGGGTGTGTATTCGGGGGTGTCGGTCATGCGGGGGCTCCTTTGCGATGCTGCACAATGTGGGGGAGCGGCCGCGTCATGTCACCTCGGGCGCGGCATCCGCGCGCGCGAAGCGGATCGTCACGCGCAGCCCGCCCTCGGGCGGGGAGCCGACCTCCGGCTTCGCCCCGGCATTCTGCCGCAGCGACTCGACGATCAGCGAGCCGAGCCGGCCAGAGGTGGGCCAGTGGTGGGCCAGAGCATGCCCTCCGGCAGGCCCACGCCGTCATCGGCGATCAGGATGCGGCAGCCGGTCTCATCCACCAGGCTGTGCAGCGTGATGGTTCCACCCTCGCGCCCCACGAAGGCGTGCTTGAGCGCGTTGGTCAGCACCTCGTTCACCACGAGGCCCGTGGGCATCGCCACGTTGATCGAGACCGGCCAGGTATCCACCTTGAGGTCGAGGCGGATGCCCTCCACCGCATGGGCCTGCATCACGGAGGAGGCGATCTGGCTGAGATAGGTGCCGAGATCCACGCTCTCCCCCGGCTGGTCGGTCGAGAGGGAGCGATACAGCAGCGCCAGCGCGCCGACGCGGCCGGCCAGGCGGCTGAAGGCTTCCTCCGTTTCGTCATCGGTGGCGTTGCGGCTCTCCATCCGGATCAGGGCCGCGATCATCTGGAGGTTGTTCTTCACCCGATGCTGCAACTCGCGCAGCAGCACGTCCTTTTCCTCGACGCGCTGCTCGAAGGCCTCGATGTCGGCGTGGCTGGGCTGCTTGATGGCGGCGAGTGAGACCAGCCGGAATAGCGCCGTGCCGTTGTCGTCATGGATGATGTTCGACCAGGCATCCACCGTGATGCCGTCGTCGCGCTCGATGCGGAAGGTGCCGAGATGGTCCTCGCACGCGATGATCGCGTCGCTGAGCTTACGGTCATCGCCCGCAGCACTGGCGATGGCCTTGAGGCCGCTCCAGGGGCGGGCCATGTGCTCGCGGCAAGGGTTGCGCGAAACCCGGCAGGCATGGAAGGGGCGGGCCGGAGGCAGCACGTCACCGCTCGGAGCATAGCACGCGGGCAGCCGCCGGGCGCGAAAACTTGACCGGCGGCGATCCATGCCCCGTCTCGAAGGCGCTACCCCCGCAGGTGGCAGGAGACCCAATGCCCGGGCGTCACCTCGCGCAACTCCGGCACTTCGCTGCGGCAGTTCCCCGCATTCGCGATAGGGCAGCGCGTATGGAAATGGCAGCCCGAGGGAGGGCGCAGCGGGCTCGGCACATCGCCCTTCAGCATGATCCGCTGGCGCTTCACCGTGGGGTCCGGGATGGGCACGGCGGAAAGCAGCGCCTCGGTGTAGGGGTGCAGCGGGTTGGTGTAGAGGTCCCGCGCCGAGGCGATCTCGACGATGCGGCCGAGATACATGACGGCGACACGGTCGCTGATGTGCTCCACCACCGAGAGGTCATGCGCGATGAAGAGGAAGGTGAGGCCGAACTTCTCCTGCAGATCCTCCAGCAGGTTCACCACCTGCGCCTGGATCGAGACGTCGAGCGCGCTCACCGGCTCGTCGCAGATGACGAGCTTGGGCTTGACCGCGAGCGCGCGGGCGATGCCGATGCGCTGGCGCTGGCCGCCCGAGAATTCATGCGGGAAGCGGCGCATGTGGTCGGCGTTCAGGCCCACCGTCTCCAGCAGTTCGACCACGCGGTCCTCGCGCTCGCGCGCGGTCTTCGCCAGCTTATGAATGATCAGCGCCTCGGCGATGATGCTGCCCACCGTCATGCGCGGATTGAGTGAGGCGAAGGGGTCCTGGAAGATGATCTGCATGTCCCGGCGCAGCGTGCCGAGATGCTCATTGACCAGCGCGGTGACGTCGCGGCCTTCGAACTTCACCTCGCCGGAGGTGGGCTCGATCAGGCGGAGGATGAGCCGGCCGGTGGTGGATTTGCCGCAGCCGGATTCACCCACCAGGCCCAGCGTCTCGCCGGCCTGAAGGTCGAAGGTGACGCCGCTGACGGCATGCACGTGATCCACCGTGCGGCGCAGCAGGCCGCCCTTCACGGGGAAGCGCTTCACCAGTTTTTTCACGCTGAGCAAAGGCTGGGTCATAGGATGCAGGCCACCTTGTGCCCGGGTGCGACCTCGCGCAGCGGCGGCTCGGCCGCGGTGCAGGCCTCCGTCGCGAAGCGGCAGCGCGCGGCGAAGCGGCAGCCCACGGGCGGGTTGAGCAGGCTCGGTACCGAGCCGGGGATGGCCTCGAGGCGCGTATGCGTGGTGGCGGCGAGGTCGATGCGCGGGATCGAGCGGATCAGTCCCTGGGTGTAGGGGTGGCGCGGATTGGCGAAGAGGTTTTCGACCGTCGCATCCTCGACCACCTTGCCGGCATACATGACGATGACGCGCTGCGCCGTCTCCGCCACCACGCCCATCGCGTGGGTGATGAGCAGGATGGACATGCCCAGGCGCTGCTTCATCTCGTTCATCAACTCCAGGATCTGCGCCTGGATGGTGACGTCGAGTGCTGTGGTCGGTTCGTCGGCGATGAGCAGCTTCGGGTTGCAGGAGAGCGCCATGGCGATCATCACGCGCTGGCGCATGCCGCCCGAGAACTGGTGCGGATAGTCATGCACGCGCTTGGTCGCGTTCGGGATCTGCACGAGGGAGAGCATTTCCGCCGCGCGGTCGAAGGCGGCGCGCTTGGACAGGCCCTCATGGTGGCGCACCGTCTCGGCGATCTGCTGGCCGACCGTGTAGACCGGGTTGAGCGAGGTCATCGGCTCCTGGAAGATCATGGCGATGTCGCGCCCGCGGATGCGCTCCATCTCCGTGTGCGATTTGCGGAGCAGATCTTCGCCCTGAAAGAGGATCTGCCCACCGGCGCGGATGCCGGGCGGCTCTGGCACCAATCCCATGATCGACAGGGACGTCACGCTCTTGCCGCAGCCGGACTCGCCGACGATGCCGAGCGTGCGCCCGGCCGCGACGGAGAAGCTGACCCCGTCGACGGCGCGGTGCAGCCCGCGCCCCGTGCGGAAATGCGTCTGGAGATCGCGCACGTCCAGCAGCGGGGCAGGGGAAGACCCCCCTCCCGCCGCCGGGCGGGAGAGGGTGCTCGTCAGGCTCATCGCACGAACCGCAGGTCGAGGCCCTTGTACAGGCCGCACCCGTAGATGTTGTGAGCCCGGATGGGCGCGAGGCGCTGCGACATCGCGATCTTCATGGGCTCGTGGTAGAGCGGAATCCAAACCGCCGCCTCGTGCACCTGCCGCAGCACCGCGCCGTACGAACTGGCGCGCGTCGCGTCGTCGAGCGCCTGAGAGCCGCGGATCAGCAGACGGTCGGTTTCGGCGTCACGCTAGTTCATGCGGTTGGGCGTCGGCGTGTTGGCGGAGCGGAAGTAGAGGTTCAGCGCGTCACCGGCGGTGATGTAGGGGAACGACATGCCGAACATGTCGAACTCCTGCGTGGCCAAACGGCCCCACGCCACCGTGGCGTCGAACATCTGAAGGCGCAGTTCCACACCGATCTTGCGCAGGTCGCCCTGGACGCTCTCCATCAGCTTCTGCCAGGTCGAGCCGGCGAAGCCGTAGGCCAGCGGCGACAGGCGCACGCCGTTCTTGGCGCGGATGCCGTCCGGCCCGCGTACCCATCCGGCTTGGTCCAGCAG
>JAIYCD010000141.1 GCA_027488195.1 Acetobacteraceae bacterium
ACCGCCATGGCGGCGGCCGAGGCGATGGCGACGGGGATGATGATCAGCGCCGTCGCCGTGCTGGAAATCAGCTGGCCGAGGCCCGCCGTCAGCAGGAAGAGCCCGGCCATCAGCGCATAGGGGCTGGCATTGCCCACCAGCGCCACCAGCGTATCGGCGATGAGATAGGCCGCTCCCGTCTTGTACATCGCCGTCGAGAGCGGGATGAGCGAGGCGATCATGATCAGGATGTTCCAGTTGATCGCGCGATAGGCGCGCTCCACCTTCAGCACGCCCAGCAGGATCACGGCGCAGGCGGCGAGCAGGGCCGCGAGCACGCTGGGCACCACGCCGCTGGCGAGCAGGCCCACCATCAGCAGCAGGATGGCGACCGCGCGGCGCGAGCCGGTGCCCATCGGGATCGCCTGGCCACGCAGGGCGGAGGGGGCGGTCACCACCAGCACATCAGGGTCGCGCGCCTGTTCCTCCAGCGATTCCCAGGCGCCTTGCAGCAGCAGCGTGTCGCCCGGGGCCAGAACCACCTGGCCCGGGCCCAGCGACTCCCCGCGCCGCTGGATGCCGAGGATGATGAGGTCACCGCTCTCGGTGATCATCCCCGGAAAGACCGCCTCGCCGATCAGGCCGGAGCGCGGCGGCAGCACCACTTCGATGAAGCCGGTATCCTGGTTGAACAGGGCGCTTTGAAGGCTCGGCCTTTCCGCCTTGAGCTGGCGCAGCCGGTTCTCTTCGATGAAGCCGGCCACCACCTCAGCCTCGCCGCGCATGATCAGCATGTCGCCCGCCGCAAGCGGCCGGTGCCGCGCCGTGCCCACGCGGTCCGGCCCGCGAATCGCGATCAGGCTGAGACCTGGGTGGTTCTGCCCTTCCAGCCGCAATTCCAGGGCCGCGCGCGGCGTGCCGATGAAGGGGGAGCCGGGCGTGACCTCCAGCTGGTAGAGATCCTCGAAGAGTCCATATTGCTCGGAGAGCTTTCCGGAATGCCGGCTGAGATCCTCGGGCATGCCACGGCTCACGCGGGTCGGCAGCAGCTTCGCGCCGAAGAGCAGCACGATGGTGACATGGCCGGCCAGCAGGGCCAGCCCGACCAGCGACATCTCGAAGAAGCCGAAACCGGCCATCCCCTGCTCCACCGCCGCATCCGAGATCAGCACATTCACGAGGCTGCCGGTCAGCACCAGCATGGAGCCGGAATAGGAGGCGAAGGCGAGCGGCATCATGAGCTGCGCGGGCGGCTGGCGCAGCCGCACCGCCACCAGCACCAGCACCGGCAGCAGGGCCGCGGCCGCGCCGCTGGAGCCGATCATGGCCGTCAGCATCGCCGCCAGCAGCATGGTCAGCAGCAGGAGGCGCCCCCGGTCCTGGCCGGCCTGGCGGACCAGCACCTGCCCCACCCAAGCCGTCACGCCGCTCGCATCCAGGCTGGCGCTCACCACGAAGAGCGAGGCGATGAAGAGGATGGTGGTGTCGCCGAAGCCGGCCAGCGCCTCGTTGAGGTCCAGGACGCCGGTGGCATAGAGCAGCAGCGCCGCCGTCAACGCCACCACGGCCACCGGCACGCGGTTCGAGACAAAAAGCACCACCATCGCGCCGATGATGGCGAAGGTGATGGCGATGTCGCTCATGGCGCGGCAGGCGGGGCCCTCACAGGCCCCAGGGCAGGCCGAGCAGGTACCAGCCGGCCAGGAAGGCGGTCCAGACCACGCTCAGGATGGCGACATAGGGCAGCATCAGCGCGATGACGGTGCCGACACCCGCATCCTTCTGGTACTTGATCGCGAAGGTCACGATCATCGCGAAATAGGCGTTGAGCGGCGTGATGGCGTTCATCGGGCTGTCCCCCACCCGATAGGCGGCCAGCACCACCTCCGGCTCCATGCCGAGCTGCATGAGCAGCGGCACGAAGACCGGCGCGAAGATCGCCCATTTGGCGATGGCCGCGGTGATGATGAGGTCGATCCCCATCACCGCCACCACGAAGCCGACCAGCACCGCGATGGAGGGCAGGTTCAAGGCCTTCAGGAACTCCGCCATCGAGACGGCGGCCAGTGTCGCCATGTTCGTGTAGTTGAAGAAGGCGATGAACTGACTGATCACCAGCAGCAGCAGGATCAGCCCCGCGAGCGAGCCGATGGCCTTCTGCATGGCGCCCAGCGCGTCATTGGTCGTCGTCATCGTCCTGGCACCCTTGCCATAGGCCATGCCGCAGACGAGGAAGATCAGCGCGATGGTGACGATCAGGCTGTTCATGAAGGGCGAGTTGCTGATCATCGCCCCCGTCTCCGGGTTGCGCAGCGGCGCGCCGGGCGGCAGCAGCATGAGCGCGATGAAGCCCAGCACGGCCAGGAAGGCATTGCGTGCATAGCGCAGCCCGCGCGCCTCGTCATCCGACATACTGTTCTCTCCCGGCACGGTGTAGTCGCCCGTGTACTTGCCGAGCCGCGGCTCGATCACGCGCTCGGTGATCAGCGCGATCAGCACGGTCAGCAGCAGCGTGGAGCCGATGGAGAACCAGAGATTGGCGGCGAGGTCGATCGAGGCGTTGGGGTTCACGAGGCGCGCCGCGTCATTGGTGATCTCGGTCAGGATGCCGTCCACCGGGACGATCAGGATGTTCACCAGGAAGGCCGAAGCGACGGCCGCGAAGGCGGCGGCAAGGCCCGCCAGCGGGTGACGTCCCACGCTCAGGAAGGCCGCCGCCGCCAATGGGATCAGCACGAGGTAACCCGCATCGGCGGCGATGGAGGAGAGGATGCCGACAAAGACCAGGATGTAGGTCAGCAGCTTGGGCGGCGCGATGATGACGAGCTTGCGGATCAGCGCCTTCACCAGCCCCGCTTCCTCGGCCACGCCCACGCCCACCATCGCGATGATGATGACGCCCACCGCGTTGAAGCCCATGAAGTTGGCGACGACGCCCGTATACATGAAGCGGATGCCCTCGATGGTCAGAAGGCTCCGCGCGGCTGTGGTAGCGGGCTCGATCTCGCCCGTGGCCGGGTTGTAGGCCTGGTAGCTGACCTCGGCGCCGAACAGCGAGAGCAGGGTGGACAGCACGATGATGAAGGCGATCAGGTAGACGAAGATCATCACCGGATGCGGCACCCGGTTGCCCACGCGCTCGACCGTGTCGAGGATCTTTTGCATCGCGCTCTTGGGTGCGGCTTCGCTCATCGGCGGAGGTCCTTGCTGGGATTCTAGCGGGAGAGCGCGTCCAGGATCCGCGCCCAGGAGTGGATCCCTTTCTGGAAGCTGACCAGGTTGTATTTCTCGTTCGGGCTGTGGATGCGGTCATCCTCCAGTCCAAAGCCGGCGAGGATCACATCCATGCCGAGCGACTGCTTCAACTGGTGCGTGACGGGAATGGACCCGCCGCCACCGATGAAGACGGCGGGCTTGGGCCATTCCTGGCTCAGCGCCTCGCGCGCCTTGAGGAAGGCGGGGTCGTCGGTCGGGAACCGGATCGCCTGGCCCGATCCATGCTCAATGAATTCGGCGCGGCAATCGGCCGGCAGGCGTGCGGCCACATGCGCGCGGAAGGCGGCGCGCACCTTGTGCGGATCCTGGTCGAAGACCAGCCGGAAGGAGACCTTGGCGGAAGCCTTGGAGGGGATGACGGTCTTGAAGCCTTCGCCCTGATAGCCGCCGCCCATGCCGTTGATCTCGGCCGTGGGGCGGGACCAGGTCTGCTCCAGCGCGGTGCGGCCCCTCTCGCCGGCCGGAATGGAGAGGCCGACGGCGCCGAGAAACGCCTCGGCCGTGAAGCCCAGCGTGTCCCATTGGGCGCGTAGCCCGGCGTCCAGCTCGGGCACGCCGTCATAGAAGCCGTCCAGCGTCACGCGGCCATTCTCGTCATGCAGATCGGCCAGGATGCGCGCCAGCACGCGGTTGGGGTTGGCCGCGGCCGAGCCGTAGAAGCCCGAATGCAGGTCACGGTCGGCGGCGTGGATGATCACCTCCTCGCCGCAGAGCCCCCGCAGCATGGTGGTGATGGCCGGCGTCTCGGCGTCCCACATGTTGGTGTCGCAGATCAGGCCGATATCGGCGCGCAGCTCCTCGGCATTGTCGTTCAGGAAACCCGGCAGGTTCACGCCGCCCGATTCCTCCTCGCCCTCCAGCAGGATCGAGACAGGGATGGGCAGCTTGCCGGTGACGGCCTTCCAGGCGCGGCAGGCCTCGATGAAGGTCATCAGCTGGCCCTTGTCATCGGCCGAGCCGCGGCCGGTGATGACCTTGGTGCCATCCGCCATCGTCTGGATCGTGGGCTCGAAAGGGTCGCGGTCCCAGAGTTCCAGCGGGTCCACCGGCTGCACGTCGTAATGGCCGTAGAACAGCGCCGACTTGCCGGGGGCCGAGCGGTCATGCGCCACCACCATGGGGTGGCCCGGCGTGGGGCGGACGGCGGCGTCGAAGCCGATCGCCTTCAGGTCCGCCACATGCCATTCGGCATTGGCCTGGCAATCCGCCTTGTAGGCCGGGTCGGTCGAGATGGACTTGATGCGGATGACGGCGAAGAGGCGCTCCAGTGCCGCATCCATGTTGGCGTCGATATGGGCGAGGACGGCGTTGAGCTCGGACATCATGCCTCCAGGGGCGGTGTTCTTATCAGATCATGCTGCATGATTTTACCACGCCGACGCCAGCACAGGATGCACGCTGCGTCCCGCGCCGTGGTCCGCACGTCCCACGCGGCTTGTCACGGCGCGTCCATCACGCCCACCGTGGAGGGCTCTCTGCGCCAGGCATCACCCAGCCGCCCGCGCTCGAAGCCATAGTCGAAGAGCGCGCGCATATAGGCGGGGTCGAAGGGCTCGCGCCGCGGGTGGTCGAATTCGCGCCCGATATAGGCGACACGGAAGGCGACGCCGTCGCGCTGCGTCGTCAGGTGGATGCGGCTGATGTCGCCGAGGCCGCTGAAATGCAGCAGCGTCGCGGCCGAGCGGCGGGTGATGCTGAGGATGCCGCGCGGCGTGTTGCTCGCCTCCACATCCACGCGCCCGTTGCGGATGACATGGGCGGTGCGCGGGCGCGGCGCCCGGAGGCCGCGCTCCTCGCCGCGCAGATTCACGCTGGGCGGGTAGAGAAAGACCTGCATGGTGGCGCCGCCATCCACATGCATTTCCTGGAAGACGCGCCCCTGGTGCTGCACCTCCACCAGCACCGGCGGAAAGGCGCCGGGGATGGAGGCGGAAGCGAGCAGGATCCGGCGGAACAGGCCGAGCGCATCCGGATGGCCGCTCGCCGCGATCGCGCCGATATTCCACACCACCGGCCGCTGCACATCGAGATTGGTGGTGCCGATCAGCAGCAGCCGCCCCTTGGCGTATTCGGCGGCGATGGCGGCCAGCATCTCCTCATTCGCGTGCCGCGCGATGAGGCGGCTGAGCGGCGAGGTATCGGCGATGGCCTCGCCGAAGAAGAGGGAGAAGATGGCCATGGCCTGGCGCGGCAGCAGCAGGATGTCCTGTGCGCGCTGGCCGGTGAAGACATCGCGCAGCGCCGCGTCGTAGGCGGGGCCCAGGAAGGCGAAGGGCGCGATCAGCGCGCCGGCGGAAATGCCGGTCACCATGCTGAATTCGGGCCGCGTGCCGGCGGCGGTCCAGCCCAGCATCATGCCGGCACCGAAGGCGCCATTGTCGCCTCCGCCCGAAAGCGCCAGGAAGTTCTGCGCCCCCGGCGGGCGCCCGCCATGGGCCGCCGCCTCGCGCGCGGCCATCATCTGCCCCTCGCGGATCAGGGGCTCGGGGGAGGCATCGAGCCAAAAGCGGGCATTGGGCAGGCCGAGGACGGGGATTTCCTCGGTTGCGGCGGCGGGTGGCGCATCGAGGCGGATGTAGCTGGCACAGCCGTTCAGCAGCAGTGCAGCCATGAGCAAGGCGGCCGCGCGGCGCAGCGGCCGAAATCGCTGAACGGCGTCAGGCTGGACGGTCATGTTTCGCACCCGGCTTGAGAAGGGCCTCAGAAGCGCGCGACCGTCGCGAAGAGGAAGCGGTTGGCGATGCCATGCCCCGCCTGCCCCGTGCCCGCCGCCGCCGCGCCGCCATAGAGATCACGCCGGGTGTAGAGATACTCGAAGCCGATATCCAGCCAGCCCGAGCCGAAGACGCCGTTGCGCACCTGGCCGAAGGGGCTCCAGATGATGTTGGCGAAAAGCTGCTGGACGTCCCGGTTGAGGCTGGTCGCGGCGGCCGAACCCGGCGCGAAGGCCAGCGCGTAGCTGGCGAAATCCTGGCGCGAGAAGGAATAGGTCACGTTGCTGCGGATCTGCGGCGTCCAGAAGCGGCGATAGCCAGCGGTGACGCCCCAGGCCGGTACCGGGTCCAGGCTGACGCGGCCGGTGAGACCCGGCATGCCGATGTTGGAGAGCGCATCCTGCCCATTGGTGCTGCCGGCGAAATAGCGGCCCATCCCCTCGCCCAGATAGGCCAGGGCCAGGAATTCATCGGCGCCCAGCGATTCCGAGAGCCAGCGCATCGGGAAGCGCACATGCGCGGCACCGCCCACGCCGGTCGCACTCGTCGTGCCGCTGAAAGGCTGGGCCGCCGCGGTACCTGCGGGGCGCACCTGCAGCTGGCGCAGCATGCCGCGCAGGCCGAACTCCAGCCCGTCCTTCCGGTAGGTCAGGCGGGCCAGCAGGTCGGGCGCGTTGTTGAAGGCCGGGCTCGCGCCGCCATCCAGCGTGCTGCCGGGCGTGAAGACGCCGGCGGCCGAGGTGTATTGCGTCTCCGGCGCCTCGATCGAGACCTGGCCGGTCAGACCGGGCGCCAGCCGCGCCGTGAGGCGCAGCTGTGCCTGGCGGATGAAGGACTGGTTGAGGTTGGTGGCGTCGATCAGCGTTTCATAGACGCCCTCGTTCCACAGGCTGTTGGCCTGGCCCACCAGCACGCGCAAGCGCTCATCGCCCAATTCGCCCCAGGCCTGCCGCAGCCGGAAGACGGCGTTGGAGGAGGTGGGCGAACCACCGCCGAAATCGCCCTCCAGCCGGGTCTCGAGCGTGCCCCAGCCGGTCAAGGTGCGGGTGTCGATGCCGAAGCGGCTGAACCGCGCGGTCATGCCGAAGTCGCCGCCCTGCTGCGCGGCGGGTCCGGCGCTCAGCGGGATGCCGCCGGGCAGGGGCGCGTCGGTCTGGTTGCGGCCATTGGCGTCGGTCCAGGCGGAGAGCTTGGCGAAGCCGTAGAG
>JAIYCD010000251.1 GCA_027488195.1 Acetobacteraceae bacterium
AAATCCGTATGGGGCGCCACGCCGAAGCCCTCCGTGTCATCTGGCGGCTGGGGCGGGTAGAAGACCGCCTGTGTGCGCTGCAGCGGCAGGGTGTAGTGGGGCGCGAAGAAATCCTCCGGCAGGTCCAGGCTGATGGCGATGGCGCGCATCAGGCCGGCGCCGCAGCGCATCATCTCGGCGTAATACGCCTCCATGGCGGGTTGCAGCTCCGGCACCTCCGCCGGCCATTGGTTGGGGCCGCGCAGCTTTTCGCCCGCCAGCACCACCGGGTGGTCTGCCGGCAGGTCGAGGCCGAGGGAGAAGAATTCCTTCAGGTCGGGCTTGGTGGCGCCGGCCATCACGGCGCCGCCCGCGGCGTGCCAGCCGCGATGCGCGAGGTTGGCGCGCGTGCGCGCCTTCACCTCGGGGGCCAGGTGGAAGAAGCGGCGGGCAGCCGAGACGGCGGCGGCGATGGTCGCCTCGGGCACGCCGTGGTTGCGGATGTAGAAGAAGCCGGGGCCGGTGCAGGCGGCGCGGATCTCGGCCGCGATCTGCGGCAGCCGGTCGCTGCTCCCGAGGTCCGCCACGTCGATCACGGGCAGGCTTTGTCCAGTCATCGTCATTCCTTCGTGTTCGGGCCGGCGAAGCCCACGCCCTCGGCGCGGAGTCGCTCGGCCAGCAGCGTCTTGGGCACCTTGCCATAGGCGGATTTCGGCAGCGCCTCCCACACCACGAAGCGGCGCGGATGCTTGTAGCGGGCAAGGCGGGTTTCGAGATGGGCGAGGAGTTCCTCGGCCGGGGTGGGCGCGCGCAGCACCAGGCAGGCCACCCCCGATTCCCCCCAGCGCGGATCAGGCAGGCCGACCACGGCGCATTCCACCACCGCCGGATGGGTCAGCAGCGCCTCCTCCACCTCGCGCGGGTAGATGTTGGATCCGCCTGAGATGAACATGTCGGAGGCGCGGCCGGTGATATGGAGAAAGCCCTGCGCGTCGAGGAAGCCGAGGTCGCCCGTGTGGAACCAGCCGTGGCGGAAGGCCTTCTCATTGGCCGCATCGTTCTGGAAATAGCCGGCGAAGACGCCAGGGCCGCGCACGCAGATCTCGCCGCGTTCGGCATGCCGGCCATCCTCGTCGAGGATCGAGATGTCCATGCCGGTGCGCGGCGCACCGACGCTGAGCGCGCCGGGTGCGGCGTCATCCAGGCTGTGCTGGTCGGACCGGAGCACGGTGATGCAGCCCGTCACCTCGCCCAGGCCGAAATACTGCACGAGGCAGGGGCCGAGGCGCTCCATCGCGCGCAGCTGGTCCGCGCGGTACATCGGCGCGCCGGCATAGATCAAATGGCGCAGCCGGTGCGGCGCCGCGGCGGGATCCGCCACCAGCATGTTCAGGATGGTGGGCACGGTGAACATGTTGGTCACGCCATGCCGCGCAACCAGCTCCCAGGCGATGGCGGTGTCCAGCCGCTCGCCCGGCAGCAGCACCGAGCAGACGCCGCGCGCCACCTGGCAGAGGGCATGAATGCCCGCGCCATGGCTGAGGGGTGCCACCACCAGCGAGACATCGCGCTCCGTCAGGCCGGGCATCAAATCGGCCAGGTGATTGGCGATGATGAAGCCCATCTGGCCATGGGTCAGCACCGCGGCCTTGGGCCGGCCCGTGGTGCCGGAGGTGAAGAAGAACCAGCAGGGGTCGTCACGCCCCACCTCGGCCTCGTGGTTCGTGGGCGGTGGCGTGGCTTCGGCGAGCAGGGTCTCGTAGTCCAGCTCGCCGGGGCGGGCATCGCCCACCGCGATCACCAGGGCGCAGGCGGGCGCGGCCTCGCGCACGGCATCGCCATGGGTGGCGAAGCCATGGTCGCGCAGCATCACCCGGGCACCACTGGCTTCGGCCAGATAGGCTGCTTCGGGCGGTGTCAGGCGCACATTGGTGGGCACCCAGACGCCGCCGATCTTCCAGGTCGCCCAGAGGCTCTCGACCATCGCGTTGCCGTTGCGCGCATGCACCAGCACGCGGTCGCCCTTCCCGATGCCATGGGCGCGGAGTGCGGCGGCGAGGCGATCCACGCGGGCATTCAGCTCCGCCCAGCTCCATGTCTGCTCGCGCCACACCAGCGCGGGCGCATCGGGCAGGCGGCGTGCCGTCTGGCTCAGCAGGCGGCCGAGATTGGTGCCAAGGGTCGATGCCGGGATCATGCCATCACGCCCGCGCCGGCATAGCCGCCATCCACCGGCAGGGCATGGCCGGTGATGTAGGAGGAGCGGGCGGGATCCAGCAGGAAGAGCGCGGCCTCGGCCACTTCCTCCACGCGGCCATAGCGGTTCGCCGGAATGCGGGAGAGCCACTGCGCGCGGGTCTCGGCATCATGCAGCGCGGCCACCAGCGGCGTCTCGATCGGCGCGGGGCAGATGGCGTTCACTCGGATGCCATGCGGCGCGAGGTCGATCGCCATCACCTGCGCCATGTTGATGACGGCCGCCTTGGAGGCGCCATAGGCCACGCGGCCCTGCACGCCGCGCAACCCCGAGACCGAGGCGACCAGCACGATCGAGCCGCCCCGGCCAGCCGCCACCATGGCGCGCGCCGCGGCCTGGACGGCGAGGAAACTGCCGGTGACATTCACGTCCAGGATGCGGCGAAACAGGTCGGGCGGGGTGTCGAGGATGGGAGTCGCCGCCGAAATGCCGGCCGAGCAGACGAGGCCCTGCAGGTCGGGCAGCCCCTCGATCCAGTCGGCGACGGCGGTCGCGTCCGTCACATCGAGCGCGGTGCAGCCCGCGGCCGGCATGCGGTCCGCGAGCGCCGTCTCCCAGCCGGCAGCCTGCGCGGCCACACCGATGGCGGCACCTATGCCCGAGGCCCCGCCCGTGATGGCCAATCGTTTCGCCATATCCATTCCTCCGCTGGGCGTCTTGCGCGCCCGCCTCGCTCGGCGGCATTGTGGCACCCTGAACGCGGCACGCAAAAGCCGCCCGGAGGAGATGACCCCCATGACGCTGATCACCCATCGCCGCGCCCTCCTTGCGGGCGGCGCCGCCATCCTCGCCGCACCCCGCATCGGCGGCGCGCAGCCGGCCTACCGCGCAGAGTACAAGCTCTCCGTCGTCGGCAATCGGCCCATTCCCTTCGCCGAGGGCGCCTTCCAATGGGCGGAGCTCGTCACGCAGCGCTCGAACGGCCGCATCAATGTGCGCGTCTATCCGGGCAGCCAGCTGGTCGGCGGCGACCAGACGCGCGAGCTGCTGGCGATGCGCCAGGGCATCATCGACTTCGCGGTCTTCAGCACGATCAACATCGCGCCTCAGGTGCGCGAGGCCGGCATCTTCCAGCTGCCCTTCCTGATGCCCGACCACCGCGCCTTCGATGCGCTGATCAATGGCGAAGTGGGCCGTGACCTGGTCGGCATCATGGATCGGCGCGACGTGACCGCCGTCGCCTTTGGCGAGAACGGCTTCCGCGAGATCAGCAACTCCAAGCGCACCATCACCACGCCGGCCGATCTGCGCGGATTGAAGATCCGATTCGCCGCCGGCGCCATCTTCAACGACATCTACAATGGCCTGGGCGCCAATCCGCTCCAGATGTCCTTCGCCGACCTCCAGCCAGCGCTCAGCACGGGCGCGGTGGACGGGCAGGAGAACCCGGTCAACCTCTTCCTCGCCTTCCGCATGGACACGCTGGCCCAGCGCCACATGACCATCTGGAACTATGTGAATGACGCGCTGATCTTCGGCCTCTCCAAGTCGGTGATGGCGAGCTTCACGCCGGCCGACCAGGAACTCGTGCGCGAATGCGCGCGAGAGGCGGCACGCAACAACATCGCGCTCGCCCGCCAGGGCCTTGGCATTCCCGGCACGGACAATGCCGCGCTGCTGGAACTGGCGCGTCGCAATGTGGAGGTGACGCAGCTCACGCCAGCGCAGAAGCAGGCCTTCGCGACCGCGCTGCGCCCGGTCTATGACCGCTGGGCCAACACGATCGGCTCCGAGCTGGTTCGCAAGGCCGAAACCGCCATTCGCGCCGTTTCGTGAGGCACGACTGATGGCCGCCGATTTCGACCCGACGGCCACGCCGCCCGACCCCAAGACACGCGTGCCCCTGACGCTGGAGCGCGTGCTTCTCGCCACCGCGATGGGCGCCATGGCGCTGATCACGGCGGCGAATGTGGTGACGCGCTACCTGAGCAACATCTCGCTCGCCTTCACCGAGGAATACTCGGTGGCGCTGATGGTGGTCGTCGCCATGGTGGGCACGGCACTGGCGACAGCGGGTGGGCGCCACATTCGCATCGGCTTCTTCGCCGACAAGCTCAGCCCCGGCCGCCGCCGCGTGGCGGAAATCATGGCCCTCGGCCTCCTCATCCTCTGCTTCGGCCTGATCCTCTGGTACGGCGCGCGCATGGTCTGGGACGAGTATGACTTCGAGGTGCTCTCGCCCGGCCTCGGCCATCCGCAATGGCTCTACACCGTCTGGCTGCCAGTGCTTGCGGTGCTGGTGATCGGCCGTGCGGCGGGCCGCATCATCCGTCTCGCGCGCGGAGAAGAGGGATGATCGGCACCATCCTCTTTCTCATGTTCATGATCCTGCTGCTGGGCGGCGTGCCGATCGCGGTCGCACTTGGCCTGGCCGGCGCGCTGGCCATCGCGCTGGCGGACCAGACGCTGATGGCGATGCCCACCAACGTCTATGCCGGCATCGCGAAATACCCGCTCATCGCCATCCCCATGTTCGTGCTGGTCGGCTGCGTCTTCGACCGCACGGGCGTCGCACTTCGGCTGGTGAAATTCGCGACCGCGCTGGTGGGCGCCGGGCGCGGGGCGCTGGCCTCTGTCGCCGTGCTGGTGGCCATGATCATCGGCGGCATTTCAGGCTCGGGCCCCGCCACCTCCGCCGCTGTCGGCCAGGTGGTGACGCGCGGCATGGTGAAGGATGGCTACCCGCGCCCCTTCATCGCGGCGACCGTGGGGGCGGCGGCGGCGACCGACATTCTCATCCCGCCCTCCATCGCCTTCATCGTCTATGCGGTGATGGTCCCCGGCGTCTCGGTGCCGGCCATCTTCATGGCGGGCATGTTCCCCGGCATCCTCGCCGGTGTGGCGATCATCGTGCCCATCCTGATCATCTCCTGGATCAAGGATTTCGGCGGCAAGAACCCGGAGCGCGACGAGAACTCGCTCTGGCAGAGCTTCAAGGAAGCCATCTGGGGCCTCATGGCGCCCGTCGTCATCCTGGGCGGCATGCGCATCGGCGCCTTCACGCCGACGGAAGCGGCGGTGATGGCGGTGTTCTACGGGCTCTTCGTCGGTTTCTTCATCTATCGCAGCATGACGATGAAGGATCTCTACGAGATGCTGGTGGAGGCGGGGGAAATCTCCGCCGTCATCCTCATCATCATCGCACTCGCCAGCGTCTTCGCCTGGTCCACCTCCACGCTCGGCATCGTGCAGCCGATCGCGGGCTGGATCGTGGGGCTGAACCTGGGGGAATACGGGACGATCGCGCTGCTCATGGTGGCGCTGATCTTCATCGGCATGTTCCTGGATGGCGTCTCCACCTTCCTCATCCTGCTGCCGGTGCTGATCCCCATCGCCCGCGCCTTCGACTGGGACCTCACCTGGTTC
>JAIYCD010000139.1 GCA_027488195.1 Acetobacteraceae bacterium
CATGTCTTCACCACCGGTGGCATCGGGCCGACGCATGACGACATCACCAGCGAATGCGTCGCCAAGGCCTTCGGCGTGCCCTGGGTGGTGCATGAGGAAACCCGCGCGCTGATGGCGGAAGACTACGCCCGCCGCGATCCGCCGGTGGAGATGAACGCGGCCCGGATGCGGATGGCGACGCTGCCGCTGGGCGCCGTGCCGATCCGCTGCGCCATGACCTCGGCGCCGGGCTTCACCATGGGCAATGTGCATGTGATGGCGGGCGTGCCGCGCATCATGCAATCCATGTTCGACGCGCTGGCCCCCTCGCTCACCGGCGGCGTGCCCGTCGTCTCGCGCGCCGTGCATGCGCTGGGCGTCTTCGAGGGCAATATCGCGGAGGGGCTGGAGGCGATCCAGAAGCGCCACCCCGATCTCGATATCGGCAGCTACCCCTTCTACCGGCCCACGCCCGGCAGCACCGGCTTTCCGGGTGGCGGCGTGGCCCTTGTCTCGAAGGGTGTCTCGCTGGCCGATGTGGAGCAGGCGACGGCCGAGATCACGGCGATGCTGGCGGAGATGGGTGCAACACCCATCCAGGGTGAACCGGCCTAGCTAATCGATTTGCGCCAGCCGCACCGCGGTGTGGCCGGGTGAGGCGATGAGGCTCGGCATCACCAGCATGCACTGATCATGCGGCGTGCGGATTTCCTCGTCCCCATCCACCGCGATGACGGTGCCGCGCTTCGGGATCACCGTGCCGCCGCGCCAGGGTTGGGTGAAGGAAAAATCGGCCGTGCGCGCGGTGATGGTCTGCGTGACGCGCGCCAGGCGCGGCACGGGCAAGGCCGGGACCGGGCCTGGCGCCAGACCGAGCAAGGCGAGCAGTCGGCGCGTCGCGGCCTCCATGCGCTGCACCGTCTCCGCCTCCCAATGCCAACCGGCTTCCAGCAGGATCGAGCGCCGGCCGCTGCCGGGGACGGCGAAATGCCCGTAGTCGATCATCCGCCGGCCCGTCTGGTGGCCGTGATCGGCGACGACCAGCGCGGGTTCGCCCAATTCCATGGCGAGCCGCACCGATTCCTGCGGCCCGCCCACCAGCAGCAGCGGGTCCGCCGGCCAGAGCATGGAGTGCAGGTCGAGGATGACATCGGCGCCGTCCAGTACCGGGCGCAGCGCGCGGGCGCGGCGCAGCTCGGCCGAGCGGCGCGGGCCCTCCAGCGTCGCGATGTCCCAGACGCGGTTCAGATCCTCCTCCAGGAAGCGGGAGGCGGTGGGATCATCCGCATCGAAGCGGGAGAAGGCATCGAGATTGGCGAAGACGAGGGTGAGCCGCCCGCGCAGCGGCCGCAGCCCCTCGCGCAGCAGGCGGTCGAGCAGGATCGCGCCGGCGATTTCATTGCCATGCGTCAGCGCCACGAGGCAGAGATGCGGTCCTGGCAAGCCGCTGTCGAAGCTCCAGACGCCGGGCAGGCTGTTGCCGGCGCGCCAGCGGGTGATGTCGGGCGCCTGGAGTCGGGCGGTGCGTCGCGGGGCTTCCAGCAATTCCGCCAGCGCGGGTGGCAGCTGTGCCCTCATGCGGCCCGCCTCGATTGCCTCTCGATCAGCCGTCCCAGGAAGTCGCAGCAGGCGAGCAGCTGGGAGGTGGTGATGAACTCCTCCGGCTGGTGCGCCTGTGCGATGTCACCGGGGCCGCAGACGATCGCGGGGATGCCGGCCTCCTGGTAGTAGCCGGCCTCGGTCCCGTAGCTGACCAGGCCAGCGCGGTTGCTGCCCGAGGCGCGCTGCGCCAGCAGCACCAGCGGGTCATTTTCCGGCAGGCCGAGCGGCGGCGCGTTCGCGCGCACGCGCAGCTCCATCGTCGCTGCGGGATAGACGGCGCGCATCTCGGGCAGGATCGCCGCCTCCACATGCGCCACGAAGCGCGCGAGGATGTCGGGCGCGGAATCACCGGGCACGCTGCGGATCTCGAAGGTGAATTCGGCGCGGTCGGGCACGATGTTCAGCACGGTGCCACTGTGGAAGGTGCCGGCATGGATGGTGGTGTAGGGCGGCGCGAAGCCCTCCGCGCGGCGGCCATCCTGGGCGAATTTCCGTGCCTCGGCCTTCAGCCAGGCGATGGCCTCGGCGGCCGCCATCAGCGCGTTCACCGTCTCATCCGCGCGGGAGGAGTGGCCGGAGAGGCCGGTGAAGACCACGTCCCAGCTCGCATAGCCCTTATGGGCGATGACGGGCGCCATGTTGGTGGGTTCGCCCACCACGCAGAAGGCCGGCGGCGGCGCGTGGCGGCCGAGCACGGGCATGAGGCGCGCCGCACCCCGGAAGCTCGTCTCCTCGTCATGCGTCAGGCAGATGTGGAAGGGGCGGGCCAGATGCGCCTGTGTCATCTCGGGCAGCATGGCGAGGATGCAGGCGACGAAGCCCTTCATGTCCGTGCTGCCGCGTCCGATCAGTTTTTCGCCATCGGCCCGCAGCGTGAAGGGGTCGGCGAGCCAGGCCTGACCCTCGACGGGCACGCAATCCACATGCGCGGAGAGGGCGATCCCACCCTCCAGCCGGGGGCCGATGATGGCGTGCAGATTGGCCTTGCCGTCCTCGACCATCACGCGGGATTCGACGCCATGCGCCTCGAGCTCGGCCTGCACGAATTCGATCAGCGGCAGGTTGCTGCGCGCGCTGGTCGTGTCGAAGGCGACGAGCTTCGCCAGCATGTCCTGGATTCGAGCGATTGACGTCATGGGCCGCAGCTTATCCACTCGGCGGGCCGCGTCCATCGGGGGGAATTCATATGTCGCCACGCATCGCCATCCTGGGCCTCCATCTGGAGGCCAACGCTTTCGCACCCCCCACGTTGCGCCAGGATTTCGAACGGCAATGCCTGGCGCGCGGCGAGGCGATCACGCGCCTCGCCCGCGCGCCCAACCCGCCCTTGCCGGCCGAGATCCCCGGCTTCTACGCGCGGATGGACGCGACCGGCGACTGGACGCCCTGCCCCATCCTGATGGCCGCCGCCCCGCCCGGTGGCCCCATCGAGCAGGAGGTCTTCCTGGATTTCCTGGACGAGATGCAGCGGGGCCTGGCCGCCGCCCTGCCGGTGGATGGCGTCTATGTCGCGAGCCATGGCGCCAGCAGCGCGACCGGCGATGAGGACAGCGATGGCACGCTGCTCGCCATGGTGCGCCGCCTGGTGGGGCCGCGCGTGCCCATCGTCGTGACCCACGATCTGCATTGCAATGTCAGCGAGCGGATGATCGCCGCACTCGATTGCTTCATCGCCTATCGCACCAACCCGCATGTGGACATGGCGGCCCGCGCGGCCGAGGCGGCGGATGCGATGCGGGAATTGCTGGCGGGCGAGAAGACGGCCAAGGCCTTCCTGCGCCTGCCGCTGACGCCGCCCTCCGTCACGCTGCTGACGGCGGAAGGCCCCTATGCCGACCTGGTGCGCGACGCCGAGGCGCTGATGGCGAGCGACCCCGCCATCCTGAATGCCAGCGTCACCGGCGGCTTCACCTTCAGCGACCTGCCCAAATGCGGCATCACCGTTACCGTCACCGCCCGCAACGCGGACATGACGGCCGCGAAGCGTGCCTGCGCGCAGCTCGCCCGTCGCGGCTGGGCCGAGCGCGCGCGCCACACGCGCCGCCTGCTTTCCATCCCGGAAGCGACCGAACTGGCGATGAAGGCCGGGCGCGGCGAAGTGGAGCCCGTGATCTATTCCGATGCGGGCGACAATCCCGGCGGCGGCGGGCGCGGCAGCACCGCCTATACGCTCAGCGCCCTGCATGAGGCACGGGTGCCCGGCGTGGTGCTCGGCCTTTTCGTGGACCCGGACCTGGCCGCCGAGGCGCATGCGCTGGGCGAAGGCGCGCATTTCCACGCCGTCTTCAACCGCGTGGAGTCCGAGTTCTCCAAGCGCTTCGGATCCGGCGCGCGCATCCTGAAGCTGACCGATGGCGAGGGCGTGGGCCGGCGCGGCACGATGCAGGGGCGCACCTTCCAACTCGGCCCGACGGCGCTGCTGGAGCTGGATGATTCGGGGATGAAGATCGTCGTCATCAGCCTGCGCCGGCAATGCCATGAGCCGCGCACACTGGAGATGCACGGCATCGACATCGCCGCCGCGCGCGTGGTGGTGGTGAAGAGCCGCGGCCATTTCCGCGCGGGCTTCGACGAGTTCTTCCCCAATGAACGCATCCATGAGGTGGACAGCGCGGGGTTGACCAGCCCCGTCCTGACCAACTTCGCCTGGAAGCGCCTGCCCCGCCCGACCTGGCCGCTCGACCCGGAAGCGACCTGGACGGACCCCGGCTGGAACTAGGCGCTCATCCGCCGCGTCAGCCCGACCGCCCGGTCCATCACCAGCAGCAGCGCAAACGCCGCCGTGACGAGCACGCCGGAGGCGGCGGCCACGCGCACATCCAGCGCCGTCTCCATCATCCCCCAGAGCCGGATGGGCAGCATGTCCGTCTGCGCGGAGGAGAGGAACAGCGAGACCGGCACATTGTCGAGCGAGGAGACGAAGGCGAGGAAGGCGCCCGCCGCCACACCCGGCAGGATCAGCGGCAGCACCACGCGCCGGAAGGTCCGCCAGGGCGAGGCGCCGAGGGCCGCGCTGCTTTCGAGCAAGGCGGGATCAAGCCCCGCCGCACTCGCACCCACCGTTCTCAGCGCGAAGGGGGCCGCGATCATCGTGTGCCCCGCCACGAGCAGCCAGAGCGAGGGCGGCGTGCGAAGCCAGGAGAAGAACATGAGCGCGGCGAGCCCGAAGGCGATGCCGGGCAGCACCAGCGGCGCCATGAAGGCGCCCTCGGCGAAGCGGGCCCAGGCCGTGCGGCTGCGGGCCAGCGCCAGCGCGGCACCCGTGGCGAGCGCCGTCGCCACCATGGCGGTGAGTGCGGCGACCAGCAGGCTGTTGCCCGCCGCCGTGTGGATCTGCGCCGAGCGCACCGGATCGAACAGCGCCTGATACCAGCGCAAGGTCAGCCCCGGTGGCGGGAATTTCAGCGCCTGCGAGGTGGTGAAGGAGGTGATGAGCACGATCAGCACCGGGCCGATCAGGATCACCACGCCGATCACCGCCAGCAGCAGGATCACCAGCGCCAGCAGCCGGTCAGGACCCGAAAGCCTAAGCATGCCGCGCGCCCCTTCCGAGCAGGCTCAGGGCGCCCACCACCATCAGCACCGAGCCCATCAGTGTCAGCGCCATGGCGGCGGCGAGCGGCCAGTCGAACACCACCATCGCCTGCTGCCAGACCAGGGCCGGCAGGTAGTTCAGCCGCCCGCCGCCGATCACGGACTGCGAAATGAACGCCGTGGCCGCGCTGGCAAACACGAGCGTGGCCCCCGCGATCAGCCCGGGCAGCGCCAGCGGCAGCACGACCCGCCGCAGTGTGCGCCAGAGCGAGGCGCCGAGCGAAGTGGAGGCATCGAGCAGCGCGGGATCGATCCGCGCCGTCGCCGCGATCAGCGGCAGCAGCATCAGTGGCATCTCGATCTGCGTCAGCGCCAGGATCAGGCCTGGCTCCGTTTGCAGGAGCGCCACCGGCGCGGTGGCGAGGCCCGAGGCGATGATCGTGGAATTGATCACCCCCTCCCGCCCCAGGATCACGATCCAGGAGAAGGTGCGCACCACGACCGAGGTGAGCAACGGCAGCACCGCCACGATCAGGATCACGCGCTTCAACCGCGGCCCGGCCGCCATATGCACCAGCGCCAGCGGCACGGCCAGCAGCATGGTGGCCAGCACCGTCAGCGCCCCCAGCCGGAGCGTGTTGAGCACCGACTGGATATGGAAACTGTCGCCCAGCACCTCCCGCCAGGCGCGCAGGCTTCCCTCCCGCAGGTTCTCATCGGTCGCGAGCGAGGTGCCGAGCAGGATGAGCAGCGGCGCCGCGAAGAACATCAACTGGGCGAGGCCCAGCGGCAGGGCCAGCCGCCAGACGCCCGGCCCGTTCACCCCGCCATCTCGCGGTTGAAGCGGCTGATCCAGCCGGCGCGCAGCGGGTTGATGCGCGTCCAGTCATGCGACACGAAATTCGTGATCTCGCTGATCGAGCGCATCGGCACATCGGCGCCGGGTGTCACCTGCGTGTTCACGGGCACGAAGAAATACGGGTCGAGCGCGAGCGCGCTCTGCACCGGCGTGCTGATCATCGCGTCGATATACTGATAGGCGGCGGCGATGTTCCGGCTGTTCCGCGCGATGTGCATGCTGGTCACGAAGGCGGCCGCGCCGCTCTCGGGCACCGCGAAGGCGATGGGCAC
>JAIYCD010000223.1 GCA_027488195.1 Acetobacteraceae bacterium
AGGCCCAAATCAATGCGCCCCGGCGCGATGGCTTCCAGCGCGCGGAACTGCTCGGCCACCTTCAGCGCCGCGTAATGCGGCAGCATGACGCCGGCGCTGCCCACGCGAATCCGCTGCGTGGTGGCGGCGATGGCGCTGATCAGGATTTCGGGCGCGGAGCCCGCATGGCTCTGGCTGTTATGGTGCTCGGCCAGCCAGTAGCGGGCATAGCCGAGCCGGTCGGCCAGCTGCGCGATGGCGAGGCTCTCCTGGATCGCCTCCGCCGGGCCGCGGCCGGAGACGATGGTGGATTGATCGAGGATGGACAGCGCTGGCAATGTCATCCCCGGAGTTTACCGGCAGCAGGGGATGCCATGGAAGAGATGTTCCTACGCCGGGCCTTCGCCCTGGCCTGCCAGGGGGTTGCCGAGGGGGGCGGGCCTTTCGGCGCGGTGGTCGCGAAGGATGGCGTGATCATCGGCGAGGGGCGCAACAATGTCGTCCCCGGCCAGGACCCGACCCAGCATGCCGAGGTGGTGGCGATCCGCGCCGCCTGTGCCACGCTCGGCACGCATGACCTGACAGGGGCCGTGCTCTACACGAGCTGCGAGCCCTGCCCGATGTGCCTTGCCGCCACCTGGTGGGCGCGCATCGGCGAGATCGTCTATGGCAATGACCGTG
The DNA here is from genome assembly GCA_027488195.1 of Acetobacteraceae bacterium. Classification (GTDB taxonomy): domain Bacteria; phylum Pseudomonadota; class Alphaproteobacteria; order Acetobacterales; family Acetobacteraceae; genus Roseococcus. The sequence goes on from JAIYCD010000223.1 coordinate 661, forward strand.
TGGATGCGGCCGCGATCGGCTTCGACGACGCCGCGATCTACGAGGAGGTGGCGCGCCCCCTGGAGGCGCGCGCCTTGCCCATCCGCCGGTTGCTCGCCGCCGAGGCGCTGGAGGCGTTTCGGCTGTGGGAGTCGAAGCCGGACAAGGTCAGATACTGATGGGGTCTGGGGCCAATGGCCCCAGCCGCCGGAGGCCCTTTTTTCTATTCAGTCCCGAAGCACCGATCGCCGGCATCGCCCAGCCCCGGCACGATGTACCCATGCTCGTTCAGCCGCTCATCCAGCGCGCCGGCCAGGATCGCGACATCCGGATGCGCCGCTTGCAGTGCCGCCACGCCCTCAGGTGCGGCCACCACGCAGGCGAAGCGCACGACCCTCGCACCCGCCTGCTTCACGCGGTGAATGGCCTGGATGGCCGAGCCGCCGGTGGCCAGCATCGGGTCCAGCACCAGGGCGCCGCGGCGGGCCAGATCCTTGGGCAGGCGGACCACATATTCGCTGGGCAGCAGGGTCTGCTCGTCCCGGACCAGGCCGAGATGCCCGACCGGCGCGTCGGGCAGCACCATGCGCGCGCCGTCCAGCAGGCCGAGGCCCGCGCGCAGGATGGCGACGAGGCAGGGCTCCATCTGGGTCAGGACCGGCGCGTCCATCCGGCTGACCGGCGTGTCGATCGTGGCGGTGGTCTCCGGCAGGTCGCGCAGGGCTTCACTGGCGAGGATGGCGCCGATTTCGGCCAGGACGCGGCGGAAGGTCGCGCTGTCCGTCTCCTGCCGGCGGATGCGCGTGATCTTGGCGCGCAGCAGCGCGTGGCGGGGCGTGTGGAAATTGGCGCGGGTCTGGCTCATCGCGCGGGCTTAGCCGCCCCGCGCATGCCGTTCAATCGGGGGGTCAGCGCGGCGCCGTCGGGCTCAGAACATCCACCGCGTCGCGCGCGCTCTCGGTGCGGCCCAGGGCGCGGATGTCGATCCGCGCCTCGGGCAGGCCGCCCGCCACCAGCGCGGCCTTCACCGCCCGCGCGCGCGCCAGGCTGAGGCGACGATGCGTCGAGACATCCACACCAGTGCTCGCCTCGCTGTTCAGCAGGATGCGGCCCAGGCTGCTGGTGTTGAGCGCAGCGCCCAGCCGTTCGAGCGCTGCCTGCTGCGCGGGCTCCAGATTGTCGCGGTCAGGGGCGAAGCTGATGCGCCACGCGCCTTGCGGCAATTCCGTCATGCCGGGTGCCAGGCGCAGGGCTGGCATGGGCGGCAGGGCCACCGGCGGCGTGGCGGGCGAGCCCAATGGCTGCGCCAGCGCGGGCAGCGGCAGCATCAGCGCCAGGAGGAGCCGCCGCCGCGCCATCAGCCGGCCTCGGCGCGACCCTTGGCGGCGGCGGCGATGCTCTCGACCACCGCTTCGCGCAGCTTGCCGTGCAGATGCTGGTTGCCCGCCACCACATGGCCCTCGGCATAGGGGTCGCCGCCATCAGGCGCGGTGACGATGCCGCCCGCCTCGCGCAGCAGGATGAGGCCGGCCGCGATGTCCCACTTGTTCAGGCCGAGCTCCCAGTAGCCATCATACCGCCCTGCCGCCGTCCAGGCGAGGTCGAGTGCGGCCGAGCCGAAGCGGCGGATGCCCGAGACCTGCGGCATCAGGCGCACCAGCGCATGGGCGAATTCGGCCTTGCGCGGCGTGGCGGCGAAGGGGATGCCGGTGGCGAAGAGCGCCTCGCGCATGTCGCGGCGGCCGGAGACGCGCAGGCGCTTGTCGTTCAGGAAGGCGCCCATGCCCTTTTCGGCCCAGAAGAGCTCGTCCGAGGCGGGGTTGTAGACCACGCCGGCCATCACCTCCGTCTTGTCCTCGGAGATGCGCTTCTCGATGCCGACGCTGATGGCCCAGTGGGGGATGCCGTGCAGGAAGTTGGTGGTGCCATCCAGCGGGTCCACCACCCAGCGCCACTCCCAATCGGCATCGCCATGCGCGCCGCTTTCCTCCATCAGGAAGGCGAAGCCGGGGCGGGCCTTGGCGAGGTCCTCGCGCAGCGTCTGCTCGGCGCGGAGGTCGGCCTGGCTGACGAAATCGCCCGGGCCCTTCATCGAGACCTGGAGCTGCTCGACCTCGCCGAAGTCACGCAGCAGGCGCCGGCCGGCCTTGCGGACGGCGGAGACGACGACGTTGAGGGCGGGGGAGAGGCGAGGGGACGAGCCCGACATTGGATTTCCTTTGAAGGCCAGGGGCTCTGCCCCTGGACCCCGGCAGGAACCTCAGGTTCCTGCACCTCCGATAAATTTGGGTCCAGGGACCTGGGTCCCTGGTGGGGCTTAAGGGGCGAAGCCCCTTAGTTGTTCTTCGCGCGCTCGACGTAGCTGGCGTCTTCCGTCCGCACCACGATCTTCTCTCCCGCGGTGATGAAGGGGGGCACCATGGTCTTCACGCCGTTCACGAGCAGCGCGGGCTTGTAGGAGGAGGAAGCGGTCTGCCCCTTCACCACCGGATCGGCCTCGGCGATTTCGAGCGTCACCGTCTCGGGCAGGTCCATCGCCACCGGGTCGCCCTCGATGAGGCGGACGTTGACCGTCATGTTTTCCTGCAGGAAGGCCAGGCGGTCGCCCAGGATGGAACCGGGCACCTGCGTCTGCTCATAGGTCTCGGGATCCATGAGGACGAGGTTGTCGCCATCGGCATAGGAGTAGGTGAACTCCTTGTCCTCGGTGGTCAGGCGCTCGACGACGTCGGCGGTGCGCCAACGCTGGTCCTTCTTGGACCCCGTCTTGATGTTGCGCATGTCCACCTGGATGATCGCGTTGCCCTTGCCCGGGATCATGATGTTTTGCTTGATGATGGTGTAGCGCTGGCCTTCGAACTCGATGACCATGCCGGCACGCATCTGGTTGGCCTGCATCTTCGCCATGGGCGGTGACCTGCAATTCTGAATGGGTTGATCTGAGGCCGCAGGGCTTACACGCGTGGGCGCGCCTCGGCAAGTTTGGGGGGGTTGCGGCCCGCGGGCGTTCTGGCTAGGGAACGCTCCGCACGCTGTTGTAGCTCAGTGGTAGAGCACTCCCTTGGTAAGGGAGAGGTCGAGAGTTCAATCCTCTCCAACAGCACCATGCCCCCCCAGCGCCTCACACCGGTTCGATCTCCCCGCCCGCATCCAGCCAATCCTGGAAGCGGCCCAGGTTGCGCACATCCTTGTAGCCCATGTCGCGCAGCGTCTTGCCGGCCAGCGCGGCGCGGGCGCCCGCCGCGCAATGCACGATGATGGTCTTGTCCCGCGCGAAGGCGGGGTCGAAGCTCGGCGCCTCCGGGTCGGCCTTGAACTCGATGAACCCTCGCGCGACGGCGGTTGCGCCCTTCGCCTTGCCGCTGGCCTTCACCTCGGCCGCGTCGCGGACATCCACGATCATCACATTGGGCTGTTTCGAGAGCGCGATGGCCTCGGCGCCGCTGATGCGCGGCACCTCGGCATTGGCGGCGTCCAGCAGCGCCTTGAGGGTAACGGTCATGTCTTGCTCCTCCCTTTGGGTGGGGAAAGCCTAGGTGCACTCACCCCCCTATGGGAAGGCCTGCCGGGCCGCCCTCCGGCGAAGAGCTACCAGGCCGCCTCCGGCGGCAGGCTCATCAGGATGGCCTCGACATTCCCGCCGGTCTTCAGGCCGAAGATCGTCCCGCGGTCATGCAGCAGGTTGAATTCCACATAGCGGCCGCGGCGCAGCAGCTGGTGGTGGCGCTCTTCCGGCGTCCAGGCCTCGTGCATCCGCCGCGCCACGATGGCCGGGTAGGATTCGAGGAAGGCGAGGCCGACATCCTTGGTGAAGGCGAAGTCGAGATCCGCGCCGCGGCCCGGCGTGCGATCCCCCAGCCAGTCATAGAAGATGCCGCCCAGGCCGCGGGTTTCGCCCCGGTGCGGCAGGTAGAAATACTCCTCGCACCATTGCTTGAAGCGGGGATAGTAGCTCGGGTCATGCTTGTCGCAGGCGCGCTGGTAGGCCGCGTGGAAGAAGGCCGCATCCTCCAGGCTCTCGGGCGAGGTCACGTTCATCGGCGTGATGTCGCCCCCACCGCCGAACCAGGCCTTGGTGGTCATGATGAAGCGCGTGTTCATATGCGCCGTGGCCGCGCGGGGGGAGCGGGGATGGGCCACCAGCGAGATGCCGGTGGCCAGGAAGCGCGGATCCTCCTCGGCGCCGGGGATCTGCTTGCGGAATTCCGGGCTGAACTCGCCATGCACGGTGGAGATGTTGACGCCCACCTTCTCGAAGACCCGGCCGCGCATCAGGCCCATGGTGCCGCCGCCGCCCTCGGGGCGCGCCCAGGGCGTGTAGGTGAAGCGTCCCGCGGGCAGGTCGGCGTGCGGCCCGCTGGAGAGCGCGTCCTCCACCGATTCGAAGGCGGCGCAGATGCGGTCGCGCAATTCGGCGAACCAGGCCTGGGCCGGCTGGGCCAAGGGGTGGCTCAAGGGAGCGGGGCCAGGGGCGGAGATTGGGGTGGTTGAGGCTTCGTTCATGTGGCGAGCCTATCACCACTTCGCGCGGCTTCCAGCCTTGCGGGATTTCGTGGGCGATTGCGCCTTCTTGAGCCCCGATGCGGTTGCCAGTTGCGGGAAGCGACCCTAATAGGCTGCGAGCGTGAGACGGGGCGCCGGCAGAGGCATGCGCACCGCCTCGATCTTGGGTTTCAGCCGGCCGGGCCGGCGGGCATGGGTTTCAGCCGGCATCGTCGGCGAAACGGAAAGGTGAGCGGGATGGCGGACTCGGTGGCGGCACACACGGCGGAGAAGGGCAGCGCCCCCGGCGTGACCAAGCGCGATTTTCTTCAACTGACGACGACGGCCTTCGCTGCCGTGGGCGTGGGCGCGATCGTCTGGCCCTTCATCGGCTCGCTGGCCCCCTCCAAGGATGTTCTGGCCCTGGCCAGCACCGAGGTGGATGTCAGCCCGATCGCGGTCGGCCAGAGCGTCACCGTGATGTGGCGCGGCAAGCCGGTCTTCGTGCGCCACCGCACGGCCGAGGAGATCCAGGCAGCACGCGCCACCCCCCTCAGCGAGCTGAAGGATCCGGTGACCGATCAGTCCCGCATCCGGCGCGACCCCTGGCTCGTCGTCGTCGGCGTCTGCACCCATCTGGGCTGCGTGCCGCTCGGCCAGAAGCCGACCGACGCCAAGGGCGACTACAATGGCTGGTTCTGCCCCTGCCATGGCAGCCACTACGACACCTCGGCGCGCATCCGCAAAGGGCCCGCGCCGACCAATCTTGAAGTTCCTGACTACAGCTTCATGTCCGATAGCATGATCCGCATCGGCTGATCCCAAGCGGGCGCGGGGTATGGTCCCACGCTGCCCTGGACGATAGGTTTAGAGGACGAGCACCATGGGTATGGGTCTGCACGACTCTCAGGTTTCGAACCCGGTTTTGCGCTGGATTGACCAGCGCCTGCCGGTCATCACCATGATCCAGAAGGAGTACGGGGTGTTTCCGACGCCCCGGAACTTCAATTATTTCTGGAACTTCGGCGCCCTGGCGATGATCAACCTGATGATCATGATCGCCACCGGCATCTTCCTGGCGATGAACTACACGCCGCACACCGCCTACGCCTTCGACAGCGTCGAGCGCATCATGCGCGACGTGCATTTCGGCTGGCTGATCCGCTATGTGCACATGAACGGAGCCTCGATGTTCTTCATCGTGGTGTATGTCCATATCTGGCGTGGCCTCTATTACGGCTCCTACAAGGCGCCGCGTGAGCTGCTGTGGATGCTCGGCGTGGTGATCTTCCTGCTGATG
>JAIYCD010000246.1 GCA_027488195.1 Acetobacteraceae bacterium
CAGATCATCACGTCGACCGCAGGCCAGTCGCCGCTTGCGGCCAAGGCCGCCTCCGCCGCATCCGCCTGCGCCTTCACGCGCGTTTCGGAATTGCGCAGGGTGATGAGCACCGCGCCCAGCGCGTAGAGGATCGAGAGCGCCTCGAAGACAAGGAACAGCCGGGCCCAGATCGGCTCGAAGGCCAGGTCGTAGGCGGGCAGAGTCTGGGTGCAGCGCCCATGCAGGTAGATCAGGATGGGTGGCGTGGTGACCAGGGCCATGAGCGCGCGATCGAAGCCGCGGCGGGGCGTCAGCAGCAGGGCCAGCAGCCCCACCGCCAGGAAGAAGCCGAGACCGGCCTGCAAGGCATCCGGCAGGTCCGTCGGCGTTGCCAACTGGTTCAGCCGCCCGAGGCGCCTCGGGCCTGGCCGAACAGCATGGCGAAGCCCTGGCGCGAGAGGCGGAGCGCAGCGCTGGCGAGGTCGGAGACGAACCCGCCCTGGATCTCCACGCTGACCCAGCGGCCGATGTCGCAGGGCACGCTGGGGCGCCCGCGCGCGTCCTGGACCGTGCGCAGACGGGAGCCGGGCTCGATGTCGATCAGCACATACATCTCGCGCCGCTCCATGGGCGGGAAGGGCACGGCATAGCCAGTGTCCACGCGGTCCGTCGTGCGTGGCAGCACCTGGCGGACATGACCGAAGCGCGCCTCGGACCAGCCCTCCGCCTCCAGCACCACGCGCGCGCCGACCGTGAGGCGATGGGCCTGGCGGACCGAGAAGATGCCGACGACGAAGGCGCTGCGGCATTCCACCGTTCCGGCGATGCTGTCGCCCGCATTGATGCGCTGTCCCGGGCTCGCGAAGGCCCGCAGGACATGTCCGTTGCTTGGCGCGGGCACTTCGGCGTCAAGCAGCCGCGCGGCTTCGCTCCAGGTCTGGCCGGACAGCGCGTTGAGGTTGTTGGTGAGCTGCGCCTCGTCCACCCGCAGGCGCGACAATTCGAGCGCAGCGTCGCGGCGCCGCTCGATCAGCGAGCCGAGCGCGCCCTGAGTGTCTCCGGCATAGCTGCCGAGTTCGATGGAGCGTCGCTCCGCCTCGCGCCGGGCCAGTGCGGCCTGGGTGGCCAGCCATGCCTCCTGCGCGGCGCGCTCGCGCAACAGGGCGATCTGCAGCACTTCGCGGCTCACGACGCCCGCCTCCAGGAGGCGGCGCTGCCGGGCCACCAGCGTGCTCATCTCGGCCAGGGTGGCCGCGGCGCTTGCCGCCTTGGCACGAGCCTCGCGTTCGACCTCGCCGGCACGCGCAGGGCGAAGTCGCGCTGGACGTCGATGGTGCGGTCAAGTGATTCCAGCCAGTCGGACAGCACCTCGATCCGCTCGCGCAGGCCCTGCAGGCTGATGCGGGTGCCCTGGGTCTGGTTTTCCAGCCCGATCAGCGTGGAACGATCCAGCCGGTCATTGCGCATGCGGGCCATGACCTCGCCATGCGCCACGGGGTCCCCCGGTTCGGCCAGCAGCTTGTCGAGCTCTCCATCGATCGGCGCGGTGACCAGGACCACCGGCGCATTCACCACGGCGCGTGTGCTGGTGTCCGAGAGGATGGGAGGCAGGCTCGCCAGCAGCAGGCTTCCGGCGAGCAGCATGGCGCCACCATAGGTGACGGCGGGCAGGGCATTGCCGGCCCAACCGGGCCCGCTGAGGCCGTGGCGGCGCCAGGCTTAGTGCAGCGCTGCGGGGGCTTTCTGCGCGATGGCCGGAGCGTGGTCCCGCAGGCACGCCTGGGCTGTTCGTGCGCCCTGACCGAGGCGGGCAGGGAAGCGTGCGAGGTGCACCCGCCAGGCTGGCGGCTACCGTGGTGCAGACGTGTCGGGGCAGGTGACCGTCGCGCCCTGCGCCCCCGCTTCTGAGGCGGCTCTGATCTCTGCCGGCGCCAGTTTCGGCAACGCCGGCAAGGGCGACGCGGGAGGCTGGGGCGATGCGCCAGCAGGTGCCGGAAGGCGCGGTGCTTGCGGCGCCGTCAGGGCTTCGGGCGCCTCCATTTCGGCGACGCTGGTGGGGCCCCGAGGAACAGCCGGAGGCGGGGGCGGCACGGCAGGGCCGGATGACGGCGGCCGCGGCGGCGGAGCGTGCGGAGTTGAGGCTGCGGCCGGGCGGGTGCTGGGTGCCTTGGCCGAGGGCAGGAGGGGCGCCTCCCGCGCGGCCTGCGTGCGGGCGCGGCCAAACAGCGGAAGGCTGGCAGGGCGCGAAGGTGGCGGCATGGGTCGTCCATCCCCGGCAGGAAAACCCGCCTGGGAGGGGCGCGCAGCCTGCACTTCACGCTCGTCCGCCCCTTGCCCCTTCGAGGCCATGCCTCGCCATCCCGCCACTCAAAGTCCTACACAACGCCCGGCCCGATGCCAGGGAATGATGGAGTTTAGAGTTCTTTAGACGTATTTGAGTAAATGTGCAGTACAAATCAATGCTGCTGCCGCTGATGCCGTCGCTGCGCCAGGCAGGGTTCGGTGGCCGGCCTATTGGCTGGCCCAAAGAATGCGATGCAGCCAGGCGATGTCGGGCAATTCGAAGCTGTAGTCGGGATGGGCGGGGTTGAGGCTGGCCAGTTCGATGCGCTTGGCGCTCTGCCGCTTCAATTCCTTGGCCATCACCTCACCCAGTCGGGTGCGGACCACCACACGGTCCCCCCGCCGCACCGGCGAGGCGGGGGAGACGATGACGACATCGCCGTCGCGGAACACGGGCTCCATGGAGTCGCCTGAAATTTCAAGCGCATAGGCATTGGGATCGCTGATCTCCGGCAGGCTGATCTCGTCCCAGCTGCCACCGACGGGGAAGCCGCCATCATCGAAGAAGCCCTCGCCCCCCGCCTGGGCGAGGCCGATCAGCGGAACCCGGCGCGAGGGGCGCGGCCCGCGCGACAGGCTGGGCAGCGCCGCCTGGCCGGAAATCAGGGCGGCGAAGGCCTCCACGCCGGCGCCCGTGGCATGCAGCACCTTGGCGACGCTTTCGGTGGAAGGCCAACGGGCGCGCCCATCCGGCCCGATGCGCTTCGAGGGGTTGAACGCCGTCGGATCCAGCCCGGCCTTGCGAGCCAGGCCGGAGGCCGAGAGGCCGTTTTCGGCAGCGAGCGAATCTATCGCCCGCCAGATGTCGTCATGTCGCATGAGGGCAGGACCATCTTAGGTGTGGGGTCATCGCGCAATAGGAAAATGTTGCTCACGACGCTTGCAATTGCCACAACCTGGGGTTTATGTTCTCTATATGTTCTCATTTCTCCCCCAGGAAGGATGCCCAGCCCAATGTCCGCAGCCCCCCGCCCCAGCCACAAGCCCGGCTTGGCCGCGCTCAGCCGCGTCGAGCCCTTTTCCTCCGCCGAGGAGGCGTGGTTCTGGACCATGGCGGCGCTGACGGCACGCCGCGACGGCGCCCGGATCGTGGCTGGCAAGGGCCTCGCCCCCCGCCCTTGCGAGCCCGATGATGTGATCAAATGCCTGGACCGGCTCTATCGCCAGCGCCGGATCGAACTCGCCCATGCGCGCATCATGCGGATCTGGGGCGAGCGCGGCGTCGCCCCGGATCCGCGCCACGCCCAGGAACGCGGCGACCACCGCCTATGGCGCGAGGCGATGAACCGGCTGGAATGGCCGCTCCGCGTCAAGGGCATCGTCGTCGGTGCGCCGGCATTGGACGTGCATGAAGCTGAGATTATTTCGTTTCCATCCGCCTGGCCATGAGCCGCGTGCAGCCCCTCCTGCGGCCGGCGCATCGCCGCGGGCAAGGCGCGCAACGCGCCTGGATCGTGTTCGGCGGGCGCGCGGACCACGCCTGGCAGCGCCTGTTGAAGCCTGGCTTCCGGCATTGCTTCGCGGCGATCGAGGATGAGGCTGGCTGGCTCGTGCTGGACCCGCTGAGCTTCCGCCTGCTGGTCGCGCGTATCGCCGTGCCCCCTGGCTATGACCTGCCGGGCTTCTATCGTCGTGCGGGGCTGACGCCGCTTGGCCCCTTTCCGCTCGGGGAGGCGATCGGTGGTGCGCCGCTCCCCTGGCTGCCCCTCAATTGCGTGTCCCTGTGCCGGGCCGTGCTGGGCGCGTCCGCGCCTTTCGCGCTGACGCCGGCCGGCCTGCACAAGGCCTTGTCACAATGCACAGAGTCTAGGAAAAAAAGCTTGACTTCCTGTCGGGACACCACGTAAAACATTCGCATCAAGAGGCGCATTGCGTCCTGAACCTTCCGACCCGCAGCGTGCAGGGCCGGCCCTTCCCCCCGAATGGGGTGTGAAGGGCCGGCCCTTTTCGCATGCGCGCCCCCAACGCCATCTCAGGAGATTGTCGCGCATGGCAGGCTTGTTCCGCGCCCCGAAGCCCGTGGTCGTTCCGCCCCAGCCCGCCACAGCGCCCGCCGCCCCCGCGCCCGAGCCGGCCCAGGCGGCGGCGCAAACCGCCGAGGCCTCGCGAATCGCGGGCCGGGCCGCCGCCCGCCAGGGCATCCCCGGGACCATCGCCACCTCCGCGCGCGGCGTGCTGGCACCCCTGCCCATCACGCTGACCCGCAAATCCCTTCTCGGCGAGTGAGGCCCATGACTCCCCAGCAAATCCTCACCCGGCATGACCTCGCTCTTGGCCGCCGCCGCCCGCATGAAGCCAACTGGCGCGACGCTTATGCCCATGTCCTGCCCGCCCCGCATGAGGCCGCTAGCCTTTATGACGCGACCGCCGCCGACGCCGCCGAGCAACTCGCCGCCTCCCTCCTCGCGGAGTTGACGCCGCCCTGGTCCCGCTGGTTCGGCCTGGCCCCTGCCCGCGGCGAAGCCGTGGGCGACCAGGCCGCCGCCCTGGAGACCACGGCAGAGACGCTGCAATCCCATCTGGACCGCTCCAACTTCGCCATGGAGATGCACCAGGCTTTCCTGGACCTCGTCATCACCGGCACCGGCATCATGCTGGTCGAGGAAGCCCCGCCCGGCGAAAGCACGGGCCTGCGCTTCTCCGCCGTGCCGGTGCGCAGCGCGATCCTGGAGGAGGGCCCGAGCGGCCGGCTCGATACCGTCTTCCGTGAGGCGCGGATCAACACCTCCGAGATGCTGCGCCGCTTTCCCTTCGCCGAAATCCCCGCGGCGATGCAGCGCGAGGCCGCGGCCGAGGCGGATCAGCCCGACCCCGTGCGGCATCGCCTGATCGAGGCGGTCTGGCCCGATGGTTCGGGCCATCGCTACGCTGCGGTGTTTGACGCGGCGGGGCTGAAGGCGCCGATCTTCGTGGCACAGGGCCGCTTCGCCGACGCGCCCTTCATCGCCTTCCGCTGGCTGAAGGCGCCGGGCGAGACCTATGGCCGCGGCCCCGTGATCAAGGCCCTGCCCGATATCCGCACCGCCAACCGGGTGGTCGAACTCGTGCTGAAGAACGCCTCCATCGCCGTCACCGGCATCTGGCAGGCGGAAGATGACGGCGTGCTGAACCCGGCCACCGTTCAGCTCGCCCCGGGCGCCATCATCCCGAAGGCGCCGGGCAGTGCGGGCCTCACGCCGCTCGCCGCCCCCGGCAATTTCGACGTCTCGCAGCTGGTGCTGAACGACCTCCGGCAGCGCATCCGCACCGCCCTGCTGGCCGACCGGCTCGGCGTGGCGCGCGACCAGCGCATGACCGCGACCGAGGTGCTGGAGCGAAGTGCCGAGACCGCCCGGCTGCTCGGCGCCACCTATGGCAGGCTGCAGACGGAATTGCTGACGCCGCTCGTCGCCCGCAGCCTCGCCATCCTGGCGCGGCGCGGCGAGATCCCGCCGGTGCTGTTCGACCAGGGGCGCGTCGCGCTGCGCTATGAAAGCCCGCTGGCCCGCGTGCAGGGCCGCGCCGATGCGGCGAACACGCTGCTCTTCCTCGATGCCGTCTCGAAGATGGGCGATGCCGCCGCCGCACAGGTGGATGCGCCGGCCGCCGCCCGCTGGCTGGCCCGCACGCTGGGCGCGCCGGCTGAAATCCTCATCCCGCCCATGGCCCAACCGGAGTGAACCCGAACATGCCCGACAACCTGCTCGACACCGCGATGGTCAACCCGCCGGCCAGCGCCCGCCCCGCTGAGGTGCCGGAGAAATTCTGGGATGCCGAGCGCGGCGAATTGCGCGTGGATGCCCTGCTGAAGAGCTATCGCGAGCTGGAGCGCCGCATGTCCCAGCGCGCCGCCCGCCCCGCGCCCGACGCCGATGAGGAGGAGCGCCGCCGCTGGCGCGAGATGATGAACATCCCCGACAGCGCGGATGGCTACCAGGTGCAGCCGAAGCACGATCTCTGCGGCCCGGACTCCGAGATCAACCAGCGCTTGCACGAGGCCGGCTTCTCCTGCGAGCAGGTGCAGTTGGTCTATGACCTGGCGGCGGAGCGGCTGCTGCCCTTGGTGGCCGAGGCCGCGCAGCAATTCGAGGCGGATCGCCAGGCCGAGCGGCTGCGCACGCATTTCGGCGGCGAGGAGCGCTTCCGCCGCGTCGCCGCCCAGCTCAAGGCCTGGGGCGCCGCCAACCTGCCTCCCGGCGTGCTGGAGGCGCTCTCCACCACCGAGGAGGGCGTGCTGGCGCTGGAGCGCATGATGCGCGGCGACGAGCCGCGCATGGAGCGCCAAACCGAGCCGCCCGAGATGCTCGACGAGGGCGAGTTGCGCCGCCTGATGCGTGACCCGCGCTACTGGCGCTCGCGCGAGCCGGAATTCGTGAAGCGCGTGACGGAAGGCTTCCGCAAGCTGGTCGGCAGCTGAGCAACGGTTCTTCCGATCCGAGACGCAGGGTGAGCGCCGCGCAGACGCGATGACGTCGCGCGCCCGCCCTGCCTGGCCGCTGATCCGCCCCCTCCTCTCCGGATCAGCGGCCGCGCCCGCCGCAGGCTGACGGACCTTGCTCCGCGCCGCGGCGGGCGCCCCCTTTCATCCGCGCAAAACCCGCGAGCCCGGGCGCGCGGATGCGCGCGTGCCGCGCGGCCCGAGCCCGGCCAACCGCCAAGCCCGCCCTTCCCGAAACCTCCACTGGAGACCCCCCATGTCCGGTTCCATCGACCAGGCCTTCGTCACGCAATTCCAGGCCGAAGTGCACGAGGCCTATCAGCGCCAGGGCAGCAAGCTGCGCCCGGCCATCCGCAGCAAGTCCAATGTGAAGGGCGCCAGCACCATCTTCCAGCGCGTAGGCCGCGGCACCGCGACCTCCAAGGCGCGAAACAATGTCGTGCCCGTCATGAACCTCGAATACTCCGCCGTCTCCTGCTTCCTGCAGGACCATTACGCCGGGGACTGGATCGACAAGCTCGATGAGCTGAAGACCAATGCGGATGAGATCGGCGTCCTCGCCTCCGCCGGCGCGCATGCGCTGGGCCGCAAGACGGACGAGCTGATCATCACCGCGCTCGACCTTGCCACGCGTGAGGCGGTGGGCACGCAATCCGGCCAGACCGACAATGACGGGCTGACCCGCGCCAAGGTGCTGCTCGCCTTCGAGATGCTGGGCGCCATGGATGTGCCCGATGACGGCAACCGCTTCGCCGTGGTCGGCTGGAAGCAGTGGAGCGAGCTGCTGACGCTGCCGGAATTCTCGACCGCCGAATATGTCGGTGATGCGAACCTGCCCTGGAAGGGCATGCAGGCGAAGCAGTGGCTGGGCGCCACCTGGATCCCGCATTCGGGCCTGACCAAGACCGGCACGATCCGCTCCTGCTACTTCTTCCACAAGACCGCGATCGGCCATGCGGCGGCGTCTGAAATCGTCACCGACGTCACCTGGCATGGCGACCGCGCCGCGCATTTCGTGAACAGCATGATGAGCCAGGGCGCGTGCCTGATCGACGATGCCGGCGTCGTGCGGATGCGTTGTAAGGAATAACGCCCTCAAGCGCCGGGCGCGCGCTCCGCGCGCTTGGCTTCGCCGCGCGGCTGTGGCGCTCGGCCACGCGCCCGGTTGGGCGGCGCCGGCCGCTATGCGGCCGGATTTTGTCGGGGCGGTCCTTTTGCTTGGGCCGCCCTCTTCCCACCCCTCCCCCGGAGATTCCGCCATGGCGCTCACCGCGCTCGAACTCTGCTCGCGCGCCCTGCTGCGCATCGGCGCCCAGGCCATCGCCTCGATGGATGAGGGGACGGCCGAGGCCGAAATCGCCTCGGGCCTCTATGTCGGCATCCGCGATGCCCTGCTCTCGGCCCATCCCTGGAGCTTCGCCACGGCGCAGGAGAGCCTGCCGCGCCTCGCGGCCGAGCCCAGCGCGGATTTCCGCCACGCCTTCCAGCTGCCTCCGAACTTCCTGCGCGCCCTCTCCGCCGGCAGCCCGAGCCAGGGGCGCGGCCTCGCCTACCGCCTCTTCGAGGACCGGCTGCATTGCGACGCCGCGCAGGTGACGCTCACCTACATCTTCCTGCCCGAGGAGAGCACCTTCCCGGCCTTCTTCGCCGCCGCCCTGGTGGCGCGCCTCTCCGCCGAGTTCTGCATCCCACTGACCGAGAGCAGCGCCCGCGCCCAGATCCTGTTCAACCAGGCCGAGGCCGAGCTGCGCGCCGCCCGCCGCGCCGACAGCCAGCAGGCGACGACCCAGGCGCTGGATGGCTTCCCCCTGATCCGCGCGCGGGGCTGAGCCATGGCCGCCTCCCGTCAGACCAAGTCCAGCTTCGCCGCGGGCGAGCTGGCGCCCGAGCTGCTCGGCCGGGCCGATCTGCGCGCCTATGCCAATGGCGCGCGCCGCCTGCGCAACGTGTTCATCCAGCCGACCGGCGGCGTGACCCGCCGGCCCGGGCTGCGCCACGTGGCGATGCTGCCCGGCCCCGCACGGCTGCTCGCCTTCGAGTTCAACACCGAGCAGGCCTACCTGCTGGTCTTCACCAGTGGCCTCTTCAGCGTCTACCTGGAGGACGCGCTGGTGGCGCAAGGCGCCGCCCCCTGGAGCACGGCGCAGCTGCCGCAGCTCGCCTTCACCCAGAGCGCCGACACGCTGCTGATCTGCCACCCCGATGTCGCGCCGCAGCGCCTCACGCGCAGCAGCCACACGAGCTGGACGATGAGCACCTGGCCGCTCGCGCAGCTGCCCACGTTTCGCTTCCTCGACGCCGGCATCGCCCTGACCCCGGGCGGCACGACAGGAAGCATCACGCTCACCGCGGGCAGCGCGGTGTTCCAGGCAGGGCACGCCGCCATGCCCTTCCGCTTCCGCGGCCGCCTCGGCGTGCTGACTTCCGTCGCCTCGTCCACGCAGGCCACCTTCAGCCTGGGCGAGACGCTGCCCGACACGGCCGCCAGCACGGACTGGGAGGAGGCGGCCTTCAGCCCGGTGCGCGGCTGGCCCGTCAGCGCATGCTTCCACCAGGACCGCCTCGTCATCGGCGGCTCGCGCGATTTGCCCAACCGCCTCTGGCTCTCCCGCTCGGGCGATCTCTTCAACTTCAGCAAGGGCAGCGGCCTCGATGACCAGGGCATCGAGTTCGGGCTGCTGTCGGACCAGGTGAACGCCATCCGTGGCGTCTTCTCCGGCCGGCATCTCCAGGTCTTCACCACGGGCGGCGAATGGATGGTGAGCGGCGAGCCGCTGACACCCTCCTCCATCCAGTTGAACCGGCAGACGCGCATCGGCAGCAGTGCCGCGCGCATGATCCAGCCGGTGGATGTGGATGGCAGCACCATCTTCGCCGCCCGGAGCGGAAGGGCGATCCACGAATTCGCCTATACCGACGTGCAGCAGGCCTATCAGTCGAACGATCTCGGCCTGGTCGCGGCGCATCTCATCCGCAACCCGACCTCCATGGCGTATGACCAGTCGCGCCGGCTCCTGCATGTGACGATGGAGGATGGTGGACTCGCCACGCTGACGCTCTTTCGCGCCGAGCAGGTGACGGCCTGGACGCGGCAGGAAACGGCGGGCGCCTTCACCAACGTGGCCGAGTTGGATGGCCGCGTCTTCGTCAGCGTGCTGCGCCTTGGCAGCTACCGGCTCGAACGCTTCGAGCCCGGCCTCGGCCTTGATGCCGCGCTCGACGGCAGCGGCAGCACGCCCCGCGCGCGCTGGACCGGCCTTGGGCATCTTGAGGGCGCCGGCGTGGGCGTGCTGGCCGATGGCGCGCCGCGCCAGGCCGCCGTGGTCTCGCAAGGCGGTGTCACGCTCGAACCGCCCGCCTTCGCTGCGCAGATCGGCCTCGCCTTCGCGCATGAGATCGAGCCGCTGCCGCCGGAGCTGTCGGGCGTCACGGGCAGCCGGTCTGCCCCGCTCCGGCTCGTCTCCGTCCGCTTCCGTCTGCTGGAGACGGCGGCACTCGACGTGGATCTGGGCCGAGGCCCGGCGCCGGTCGCTTTCCGCCGGCTGGACACGCCCCTGCTCGATGCCGCGCCGCCGCGCTTCAGCGGCGATGTGCGGCTCGCGGCACTCGGCTGGCGGCGCGATGCGATGCGCCCGCTCTGGCGGATCGCGGGCGATGCGCCGCTGCCGCTCACCCTGCTCTCCGTCACCACCGACATGAGGACGACCGACTGATGGCCGCATTGTCTTCCCTTGCCACCCTCGCCTCGGCGGGTGTCGGCATCTACGCGCAGAACCGCAATGCGCAGCAGCAGGCGGCGACGCAACGTGCCCAGGCCGAGATCAACCGGCAGCAGGATGCGGCGCGCCAGCAGCAGCTGACGCTGCAACAGCAGGCCGAGGCGCGGGCGCGGGGCGAGCAGGTGGCCCGCACCGTGGCCGCGGCGCGCGCGCGGCTCGCAGGCGGCGGCCTGTCGGTGAATGACGGCTCAGCCGCCACCGTCACACAGGGCCTGCGCGCCGATGCGGCGGCGGGCCAGGCAGACAGCGATGCGGTGTTCCGCGCGCGCCTCTCCTCGGGCCGCGCCTCACTGCTCAACCCCGACGCCTCGCTGACCAGCCTGCTACGCGCAGTGCCGAGCTTCGGCAACGCCGTGCGCAACCTGCTCGACTGATCCGCAGCCCCCCCGCCCCCAGATTCCGGAGTTCCTGATGTCCGAGCACATCCGCATCGGCGATATCGCGCCGCGCGTGCACTACGTCGCCGACGGCGTGCAGACCGCCTTCACCTTCCCCTTCCCGATCTTCGAGGCGGAGGATCTCGACGTCCTCAGCGAGAACGCCTTTGCGAATTACGGCTTCACGATCGAGGGCGCGGGCGCCTCCGGCGGCGGTGTCATCCGATACGCCGAGGCCCCGGCACCGGGCACGCGCATCACCCTGCTCCGCCGCCTCAAGATCGAGCGGGTGACGGATTTCCAGTCCAATGGCGTGCTCCGCGCGAACACGCTGAATGACGAGCTGGACCGCCAGGTCGCCGCCCTGCAAGAGGTGCGCGACGACGTGCAGGGCGCGATCCGCCTTCCCTTCAGCGAGGCGCCGGCCGGCATGGTCCTGCCGCTGCGGGCGGCGCGGGCGGAGAAGCTTCTGGGCTTCGACGCCACGGGCGAGGTCATGGCCTATGACCGCACGGGCACCATCGCCGCCGCCTTCCCCGGCGCCATCCCACGCAGCGTCGAGGACAAGCTGGCCGAGACGCTGACGGCGCGCGACTTCGGCGCCACGGGCGACGGCGTCACCGATGACGGACCCGCGCTGCAGGCCGCGATGAATGCGGCCGGCGCCTCGGGCAAGCACCTCGTCATCGGCGAGGGCACCTTCCGCACCACCATGCCGCTGCTGCTGCCCGGCGGCGCCGTCGGCCTCACCATGCGCGGCAGCATCCTCTACGCGGGCCCCGGCGGGCAGGTGGCGCTGACCATCGGCGATGGCGGCGCCGTGCGCAACGCGGCCAAGCTCTACCAGGGCCTGCGTGTGATCCGCGCCACCATCAGCGACTGGCAGAATTTCGGCGATATCGGCATCCGCCTGCGCAACCTGGATTCCAGCCTCGTCGAGATCCGCCAGGTGGAGGGCTTCACCATCGGCGCGCAGACGCTGGGCGTGGAGCGCGGCTTCGAGGACAGCAACGTCCATCTCGGCCGCATGGTGAACAATCATATCGGCCTCGATATCCACACCCAGACGGCGGCGGCATGGAACACTTCGGTGCGCTACCATGGCGGCCATTTCGCCATTGCGAGTTCGCTCTATCCGACACTGAACCGCTACGGCATCCGCTTCTCGGCCCAGCCGGGCGCCTATGTCGCGCATAACCGGCACGTCTTCTTCGGCCCAGCCTTCGAGTTGCAGACGCGCGACCGCCCGGCCGTCCTGGGCGTGCCCTTCCTCTGCGAGGTGAACAGCCGCGCGGTCATCGCCTACGGCATGCGCATGGAGGCCTGCTCCCCCTATCCCGCGTATCATGTCGGCAATGCGCAGGACCACATCTACGAAGTGGCATGGGCCAGCCAGGGCTATCTGCTTGAGGTGCTTTATGCCGCCGCCTCGGCCCGCGTCGGGGCCGTGGTCCGCGGCCTGCACCAGGCCGCCGCGCATCGCGAGTTCACGCGCGAGGTGGGCGCGGTGCCCAACCTGCGCGCCGCCGCCTTCCGATGGAACGCCTCGCAGACCGGTTTCGACCAGCTGGCCTGCCTCTCCACCAATGTCATCGGCACGCCGAGCACGCTGGCGGATTTCGCCTTCCCCGGCCTTGAGGACTACGCGCTCACCAACCGGGGCGTCGTGCTGTCCGGTGGTCGCGGCCTCGGCTTCGTCGTGGATGCGACGCGCGCACGCGAATTCGCGCTGGCCGTCGATGCCGACAACCCCCGCCTCATCGTGCAATGCTTCGACGCGGGCATGAACCTGCTGACCGATGCCGGGGGCCAGCTGGTCCGCGCCTCAGGCATGTCCATGGCCTGGAACGGCGCTGCGCGCTGGTGGCAGGGCTCGGCGGATATGACGGATGCCGATCTGACCCGGCTGCAGGTCGTGCGCCTCCACCCCGGCGTCGCCTACGCCATCATCGGCGTGGCCCGCATCGGGGCGGATTACGAGGTGCGTGCCATGCGGCTCTGCTGCGACCCGGCCGTCTCGCCCCCGCTGCTCTATGGCCTGCCCGACCTGCGCCACGGCGCGCGCGAATTGCGGGCGGAACTCGCCTGGGATCCGCCCTCCATCGCGGCGGGCGGGACCGTGCAGCTCAACGTGCCGCTCCCGGGCGCGCGGCCCGGCGATTTCGTGCAGGCGGCCTTCACCCTCTCGACCTCCGGCATCGTCTTCCTCGCGCAGATCGGCGCGCAGGATGTGGTGACGGTGACGGCGTGGAACCGCAGCGGTGCGGCGGTGGATCTCGGCGCCGGGACAGTGCGGGTGCGCCTGGTGAAGTCATGAGGCGCCGCAAGCCACCCCCG
>JAIYCD010000275.1 GCA_027488195.1 Acetobacteraceae bacterium
CTGCTGGTGATCGACGAGGCGCATCACGCCGTCGCCGACAGCTATCGCCGGATTATCGATCGCGCGCTGCAGCGCAATCCTGACTGCCGCATCTATGGCGTCACGGCGACGCCGAACCGTGGCGACAAGGTCGGGCTGCGCCAGGTGTTCTCCAACGTCGCCGATCAGATCCGGCTCGGCGAGCTGATCGCCTCCGGCCACCTGGTGCCGCCGCGCACCTTCATCATCGATGTCGGTGTGCAGGACGAGCTGCGTGCGGTCCGGCACAGCGGCGACGATTTCGACATGGGCGAGGTCGCTCGCGTGATGGACACGGTGCCGGTCACCGATGCTGTGGTGAAGCACTGGCAGGAGAAGGCCGGCGGCCGCCAGACCGTGGCCTTCTGCTCCACCATCGCCCACGCCGAGCATGTCGCCGCCGCCTTCAACGGGGCGGGCGTCCCCACCGTCGTGGTCACCGGCGACATGCCGGACGGCGAGCGGCGCTCCGTCCTGGCCGCCTATGCGAGGGGCGAGGCGCGTATCGTGGTCAACGTCGCGGTACTGACCGAGGGCTGGGACCACCCGCCCACCTCCTGCGTCGTGCTGCTGCGGCCCAGTTCCTTCAAATGCACCATGATCCAGATGGTCGGCCGCGGGCTGCGCACCGTGGATCCCACGGAGCATCCCGGCATCGTCAAGCGCGACTGCATCGTGCTCGACTTCGGCACCTCCTCGCAGATCCATGGCTGCCTGGAGCAGGATGTCGATCTCGACAGCCAGCCCGGCGAGGGTGATCCGCCCACCAAGACCTGCCCCTCCTGCGAGGCGGAGATCCCGATCTCCGTCATGGAGTGCCCGATCTGCGGCCACGCCTTCGAACCCCGCGGGCGCGAGGCCGCGCCGCTCTCCGACTTCATCATGACGGAGATCGATCTGCTCCGCCGCTCCGCCTTCCAGTGGTGCGACCTGTTCGGTGACGATGCGGCGCTGCTCGCCAACGGGTTCAACGGCTGGGCGGGCATCTTCTTCCTGAACGGGGCCTGGCACGCAGTCGGCGGCGCCAAGGAGGAGCGGCCGCGCCTGCTGTCCATCGGCGAGAGGCTGGTGGCGCTGGCCGCGGCGGACGACTGGCTGAACGCCTACGAGACGGACGAGAGCGCCCATAAGAGCCGGCGCTGGCTGCGCGAGCCGCCGACTGAACGGCAGCTGATGCACCTGCCGCCCGAGGCACGCGCCGATCTCGGCCTGACCCGCTACCAGGCATCGGCGCTGCTGACCTTCAAGTTCAACAAGCAGATGATTCGCAGCCTGGTGCGCAACGCCCAGCCCGCGACGCTGGGCCAGGCTGCATGACCGGCCATGCGCAATCCCGTCCCGCCTTGCGCCATCTGCCGCCGCGCCACGCGCGGGTTTGGCTGGTTCGATCCCACGCGGCGCCGGCCACCACGGCCCGCCACCTCCTTCTGCAGCATGGCCTGCCAGACGCTGTGGACCACCCTTGCCGCGAGGAGCGCACCTGCCGTGGTTGACCTCACTGAACAGGAGCAGGCTGCCATCCGCGCCACCATGCGTCCGCTGGGCGAATGCTTGGGGGAGATTGGCTGGCAGACGCGGCTGATCGATCTGACCGAGCCGCAGGTGCTGACGCTGATTGAGGTCGCCGTCGGCGGCTTCCAGGAGGCCATGCACGCCGCAGCGCAGCAGTTGCCCGACCGCTACCGCCCGCTCAGCGCCGCGGATGCGCCCTTCTGATGCTCGATCTCAACAGCCGCAGCCAGACGTCGGAGCACGTCAACGCCGCCATCGACGCGGCGCTGGTCGCCACCAACGCGGCCGCGCCACCACGGACCTACCTGGGTGGCTCGCGCCTCGGCCATGCCTGCGAACGGGCGCTGCAATTCGAGTTCGTGAAGGCACCGAAAGATGAGGGCGCGGACTTTGATGGGCGGCTGCTGCGCATCTTCGGGATCGGGCACGCGCTGGAGGATGTGGCCGTCGCCTGGCTCCGCGACGCAGGCTTCGAACTGTTCACCCGCCGCGGCGATCAGCCTGACGCCCCGCAATTCGGCTTCTCGGTTGCGGGCGGTCGCATCCGCGGCCACGTGGATGGCGTGTTGGCTGGCGGCCCCGCGATCCCCGGCATGGCGTTCCCCGCCCTGTGGGAATGCAAGACCATGAACGCGAAGTCCTGGCGCGAGACCGCCAGCAAAGGCGTGGCGGCCAGCAAGCCGATCTACGCGGCGCAGATCGCGGTCTACCAGGCCTACATGGATGCCAGCGTCCCGGGCGTGGCGGACAATCCGGCCCTCTTCACCGCCATCAATAAGGATACGGCGGAGCTGCACCACGAGCTGGTGCCGTTCAACGCGGAGCTGGCGCAGCGCATGTCGGACCGCGGTGTCCGCATCCTGGCCGCGACCGACGCCGGCGATCTGCTCCCGCGGATCGCCGCCCACGCCGACCATTTCGAGTGCCGCTTCTGCCCTTGGGCCAAACGCTGCTGGGCGCAGCCTGCATGAACGCATGGGGCGACTTCAACGATGCGGCGCCGCTGGTGGATGATGGCGCGACCGAAATTCCCGCCAGTGGGAATGTCGAGTTGGATCGACTTCCCGGCGCTGGGCAGTCGATGCATGCCCATGCCGGACCAGCCGTTGTGGACGCGGTGGCCATAGCCACCTTCCTCGACGTGGTATTCGGCTATTGCGAAGGGCTGATCCCCATCCGCGGTTTCGTGGACCAGGGCCAGGGGCTGGATACCAAGCCGCACAACATCTGGATCTCCGCCGACACCAATGCACCCGAGCTGCTGGCGACCTACGCCACCTGGGCCGCGCGCGAAGGCAGCGCCGTCTATGTCATCCCCGGCACCGTCGCAGAGCATGGTCAGGCCCGCGCCGAGCATGTGCTGCAAATGCAGACGCTGGTGGTCGATCTCGACACGGGCGACATCGCCGCCAAGCTGGCGCACCTCGTCCACCATCTTGGCGTGCCCACGCTGCTGGTCGAGAGCGGCGGCCGCACCGCCGAGGGCGCCGCCAAGCTGCATGTCTGGTGGCGGCTCACGGAGCCAGCCGAAGGCACTGACGTCCTGCGCCTCTGCGCGCTGCGCGGCCAGATCGCCGACAAGGTGGGCGGCGACACCCATTTCCGCTCCGCGCACCAGCCCATTCGTGTCCCCGGCACCGTCTATCGCAAGCACGGCGCCGAACGCGTCGTGGCGATCCGCAGCCACGATCCGCGCCACGAGGTCGAGCTGGCCGACTTCGCTGAAGCCGTGGCAGCCATGCCGTTCCTGCCGGGCCAGGAGCAGGCACAGCCCACCCTGCATGGCGACCGGCCGGGGCTCGACGCCATCCTCACCACCCCGGTTCGCGAGGGCGCCCAGGATGGCTGGACCCGATTCCAGGGGGCGAGCGCCGCCATCGGTCACTTCATCCGCCAGGTGCATGAGGGCCGCCTCACGCCCGAGCAAGGCTGGGAGGCGATCTGCCAATACAACGCCGCCTGCCTCCGCCCGGCCTGGCCGCTGGAGCGCCTCAAGGCGGAGGCCGATGCCCTCTGGGCGCTGCATGTCGACCGGAACGGGCCTGCCCTGCTCCGCGCCGGTGACGCACCACCGGCCGGCGTCCCCGCGCACACCCTGGGTGCGCTGCTCGACGACACCTCGCCCATGCCGGACGACCTGATCGGGCCGCGCCTGCTTACCCCGGGTGGGATGATGGTGCTGGGCGGTGCGCCGAAGGTCGGCAAATCCGACTTCCTGATCAACCTGCTGGTGCACGCCGCCGCCGGTGCGCCGTTCCTGCGCTTTACGGCCCCGCGCCCGCTGCGCGTGTTCTATCTCCAGGCCGAGATCCAGTACCACTACCTGCGCGAGCGCCTGCAGCAGTTGCGCCTCAATCCCGGCGTCGTGGCGCGCGCCCGCGACACGCTGGTCGTCACGCCGAAGCTGCGCATGCTGCTCGATGACCCGGGCGTGCCGCTGGTCGCCGCGGCCATCCGTGCCGCGTTCCCCGATGCGCCGCCCGACATCATCTGCATCGATCCGATCCGGAACCTCTTCGATGGCGGGCCCGCTGGCGAAGGTGAGAATGACAACGGCGCGATGATGTTCTTCCTGCAGAGCCGCGTGGAAGCGTTGCGCGACCAGGTCGCCCCCGAGGCCGGCATCATCCTCGCGCATCACACGAAGAAGCTCAGCAAGCAGCAGGTGAAGGACGATCCCTTCCTGTCGCTTTCCGGCGCCAGCGCGCTGCGCGGCTACTACACCTCGGGCGCCATCCTGTTCCGCCCCGACGAGGAGCAGACCGAACGCGAGCTGCACGTCGAACTGCGCAACGGGCCGGGCCTCGAGCCGATGCTGGTCGACAAACGTGGTGGCGCCTGGGTGGAGCTTGATCGAACGGGCGAGCGCCTGGTTCGGAAGGACATCGGCGGCAAGCTCGATGCCGAGCGGAGCCGGCGCCACGACGTCATCCTGCAAATCATCGCCAACGAGGCTCGCGAGGGGAAGGTCTTCACCGGCAGCGCCTTCGCCGCGCAGTTCGAGAACACGCACGGGCTGGGCGGTGACGACACCATCGCCCGCCGCATCAACGTCCTCGCCAACAAGGGCTACATCAAGTTCCTGCGCGACGCGCCCCAGCTCGGTATTCCCGTCAGTAAATCCACCAAGGGCTACCTCCTGGTGCAGGACATGCTCTTCGGGACGGACGGCGAGACGGTCGATCCCGAGACCGGCGAAATCACCCGCACCCTCGTCCCGCTGCTGCCGACGCACTTCCAATCGGAGACCAACAACGCGGTTCTGCCCGTCGAGAATCCGGAAATCTGGGTGCTGAACGACCCGGAGGCCCAGGCATGAAACGCAACGTCGATACGCTATTGCACTGTGCGGAACTTGCTGCGGAACTTCCAAGTTCCGCAAGTTCCGCAAGCCTGCGGAACTTCCCTGCGGAACTTGAATCATCCAGCGATATCAGTGTGTTGACCAAGTTCCGCAAGTTCCGCAGCGAGGCTTTGCGGAACTTGCTTGCGGAACTTCAAAATATCTCTCGTATTCAATGGGTTAGGCAAGTTCCGCAAGTTCCGCAAAATGCTACCCCCCTACGGGGGGTGTGCGTGCGCGTCCGAAAGACGCGCGCACACCACACCCTGGGAGCGCTGGTTCGGGTCAGGGGTCCACCCCCACCAGGGTCATCACACCCCAAGCCGGGCAGCGACGACGAGCTCCGCCAAGAACCGCGCCGTCGCCGCCCTCACCAGGATCATCCCCTCTCGGAGACCACCATGGATTTCGCGACTCTCACCATGCCTGCCGCCGGCGCAAGCACCGTCCTGCCCGATCCCAATCTCTACCGGCCGCGCAAGCCGGGCATCCTGGCCCTCGATCTCGGCACCACCACCGGCTGGGCCCTGCGCTTCGGGGACGGCGGAACGACCTCCGGCACCATGACCTTCAAGCCCGGCCGCTTCGAGGGCGGTGGCATGCGCTATCTCCGGTTCACCGACTGGCTCGTCGAGATCGCCATGCACGCGCACGGCCTTCGACGCGTAGTATTCGAGGAGGTGCGCCGGCACGCCGGAACGGACGCCAGCCACGTTTACGGCGGTTTCCTCGCCACGCTGACCTCGTGGTGCGAGGAGCACGAGGTGCCCTACGAGGGCGTCCCGGTCGGCACGATCAAGCGCTACGCTACCGGCCGCGGCAATGCCGACAAGGCCACCATGATCGAGGCCATCCGGGCCCGCGGCTATCTGCCCGCCGATGACAACGAGGCAGATGCCATCGCCCTGTTGCTCTGGGCGACCGACCCCACCGGAGGCCGCGCATGACGATGCATGGCGCACCGCAATCGCCCCGCTCGTCCCTCGACCGCGGCACGCGCAGCCCCACCACCACGCCCGAACTCGACGCCATGCGCCGCCGCGTCTGGCGGGACCAGGGCGTGGTCTCCATCGCCATCGACGACATCCCCGACCCCTGGCTGCGGCAGGCACTCCTGAACGAGGCCAGCCGCCGTTGGGGACCACGCAGCAGCAACATCGGAGAACACCACCATGGCCGGTAAGACCAAACGACGCGGCCTGGCCAAGGCCCTGCGCGACGACCTGTCCAAGCCCTCGAAATGGCGCCTCCAGCATGGCGGCTTCGAGGATGCCGTGCGCGGCGTGGATCCCGACACGGGCTGCCCAATCGCACATCGCCGTGCGACCGACAGCCTGGGCCTGTTGCTGGCCAACGGCACGATCACGCAGAACATGCACGAGGCCGGCGTGATCTTTCGCACGCTGTTCCAGCGCGCAGCCCTCGACCGTGTGCGGACCATGTCGATGATCCGCATCGAGGGCGGCTCGATCGACCCGCTCTCGGAGAGCCAGGCCAGCGCGCGCCAGCGGGTGGCGCAAGCGGTGGACGCACTCGGGGGCTTCGACAGCCCTGGCGGCAGCATCGTCTGGCACGTCATCGGCGTGGAGGTGTCGATCCGCGACTGGGCGCTGCGGCAGGGATGGGCAGGACGGCACATGCATCCGCCGCAAGCGCAGGGCCTGCTGGTCGGTGCGCTTGGCATGCTGGCGGCGCATTTTGGACTGGTGCCACGGCAACGCGCTGCGTGATCTGCAACGGCGGGGACAGTGAATCGACGTGCTGAAGAAAAATCTTTGGCACGTCGAATGAGTGCATTGCGCCGTGAAATCTTGGCGTGCCACAAAGCCATCACTGGCGAGACATGCGCCGGGCCGGGCGGGGTGGCTCCTGAGCCACTCGGTCTGTTGATCGAAGTAAAGGCCAAGTACTAATCCAGGGTCCTCCCCGGCGATACTGTATGCGGGGGGCGGAAGCGCGCAACATTCCTAGCGCCAGGCTATTTTTCCAGGTTGCCACGGCGCCGCGTTGCCAGCCTCCCCAGGCGGCAATGCTCACCACCATCATCGATTTCAGCAGGTGCACATGCCCCAGGCCCCATGGTCTGCGAGCGCCGTCGAGGCGCGCGCGGTCGCCTCCCTGCTGCCCTATGCTGGCAATGCGCGCACGCATTCCGCCGAACAAGTGGCGCAGATCGCGGCCTCCATTCTCGAGTTCGGCTTCGTGGCGCCGGTCCTGGTGGACGAGCGCGGCGAGGTCATCGCCGGCCACGGCCGGCTGCAAGCCGCCAAATCCCTGGGCCTGGAGACGGTCCCCACCATCATCCGCGCCGGCCTGACCGCAGCGCAGAAGGCCGCCTACCGCCTGGCCGACAATCGCATCGCGCTGAACGCCGGATGGGACGAGGCATTGCTCGCCGCCGAGGTGGCCAAGCTGCAGGAGATGGGCGGTCTCGATCTGGCGCTGACCGGCTTCGATGCCGGTGAGCTCGATCGGCTGCTGGCCGGCATGGAGCCGGTGGCAACGGACCCTGGCAACGGGACCCTTGCCAGCCCGGCCGTTGCCAGCGCCGACGCCCCTGGCAACGAGGCGCCGGCGGAGGATCCCGCAGACGCCGAACTGGAGCCGCCGCGTCAGGCGGTCACCCGCCCCGGCGACCTCTGGCTGCTGGGCGAGCATCGCCTGCTGTGCGGCGACAGCACCGACGCCGCCACCGTGGCGCGCGTGATGGGCGAGGACCGCGCGGCGCTGCTGTTCACCTCCCCGCCCTATGGGAACCAGCGCGACTACACCACCGGTGGCGGCACGGATTGGGATGCCCTGATGCAGGGCGTGTTCCAGCATCTCGACGCGGCCATGCGGCCGGACGGCCAGGTGCTCGTCAACCTCGGCCTGATCCACCGCGACAGCGAATGGATCCCGTATTGGTCCGGCTGGCTCGACTGGATGCGCGCCCGCGGCTGGCGCCGCTTCGGGCTGTATGCCTGGGACCAGGGTCCCGGCCTGCCCGGCGACTGGAACGGCCGCCTCGCGCCCGCCTTCGAGTTCGTCTTCCACTTCAACCGCCAGGCCCGGCAGGCCAACAAGATCGTGCCGTGCAAATGGGCCGGCACGCCGAACAAGGGCAGCGGCCTGCGCGCCGCCGACGGGACCATCTCGGAGTACCAGCACGCCGGGCTGCCGGTGCAGGACTTCCGTATCCCGGACAATATCCTGCGCCTCACCCGCCA